>JAEDLN010000029.1 GCA_016295275.1 Kiritimatiellia bacterium | reverse complement strand
CGCACGGGTAATGCGCGTGGGTAATGGCGGCGTGCGCGGCCGCGCGATGGGGGGGATCGGCGGTTGGCATGGGCGAAGAAGGAGTGCGTGAAAATGCCGATGTTTCTTGCGTGAAAATACCGATAATACTTGTTTCTTTCCGTTTGATATGAGACAATGGCTCCGTATGGACGATTGCTTTTCGGGCAATTTTTTCGCAACGGTTCGACAGAAGAATCAAATTAGAAATCAAGATGAAAAATCAGGTAAAAATCGCGATTGCAGCGTCATTTTTGATTGGTGCGGCATGTGACGCCGCGCGGGCGGCGGAGCCCCATTGGACGTGGTGCGGCTGGGGTGGCGGCGGCTGGTTCTGGTCGAGTGCCGCGGACCCTGTCGATGCCAATACGTTTTACATGGGCGGCGATGTCAACGGGCTTTGGAAGACGGTCGACGGGGGCCGCAGCTGGGCGTTTATGAACAACGGACTTCCGAACTATGAAGTCTATTCGTTGGCGGTTGCACCTTCCGACCGCAATACGGTCTATGCGCTGACGGTCGATGGCGTTGCCGTATCGACGGACGGTGCGAAGAGCTGGACGCATTGTATTGATACGAAACGGAGCGGATTGAATGTCGGTGCGAGCCGTGGCGGTTCGATTCATGCGCTTGCCGTGGATTACCGGAATCCCCGCATCGTCTATGCGGGCGGCAAGAACGGCCGAGCCGTGAAGTCAATCGACGGGGGCGCGAGCTGGACGGAGATGGACTATCTATCGTCGCGCAAGGCGGAAGAAGGCGAGATTGCCAAGCCTGTTTCCGGTTCCGGTTTCGGTCGCATTGCCGTGGCAACGAATCCGAACGATTGGTCGAACTACATCCGCGTGCAGAAGTTTCTTTCTCAAAGCGGGGAAGATTGGAGCGATGCGAAGACGATTTCCGCGAATGTCTTCATTCCGAAGGATGCGCCTGCGGGGATGGCGGCGACGATTGTCGTGCAAAGCGGCGGATGGGCGTGGAAAGAAGGGCCGATGCAGACATTGAAGCCGGGAACGTGGACGGAGTTGGAGTATCCGCTTTCGCTCTTCGCCGATCCGGGAAGCGTCAACATGGTCCATTTTGTCGTCCGTACGAATGGCAAAGGCTATCAAGGCGAGATTGCGGTCGATGCGTTTGTCGTGAAAGGCGGCTCGAAGAGGATTGTGCTTGGCGAATGGGACGGAGCGGATACCGAAGGGTGGGTCGTAAGTCCCGACCAGAATACGAAATCAGTCACCAAGTCGTTCAAGACATCGAAAGCGCCGGCGGCGGCGCCTTCCGGAGCGCCTGTCTGCACGATTGCCGTTTCGGGAGCGAATGGGCAAACCGTCTTGCTGTGTCAGCGTCAGCGCGGGCTTTTCCGTTCGCCGGACGGCGGCAAGACGTGGCGTCATCTTGCGGATGCGCCTGCGGGGGCGCGGTGTGTGTTCTGGGCGGGAAAGAGCCGTCCTTCGACTTGGTACGGCGCCTTTGACAAAAACGGGTTTTTCGTTTCGAACGACGACGGGTTGACCTGGACCTCGCTCAACGGCCCGATTCCGGGGGATTTCGGTGCGCGGGACGTAGTCTGCAGCTGGAAGAATCCGGATCTCATTTACGGCATTGTCGGCGCGGGTTTCGGCGGCTACATTGCGTCGAGTGCGGACGGCGGCAAGACCTGGGCGAAGACCGGCTCCTTCAAAGCCGACAACAAAGGCAATCCGACCTTGCCGGGCAATGGGCCGACGGGCGGCATGAGCGGGCTTCAGAACATTGCCATCAGCCCTGTCAATCCCGATTATCTGCACATGGCGGGCAACTGGAATCCGTGTTTCACGCATGACGGCGGCAAGGTTTGGGTTGAGAGCGTCCGCGGTGCGGACATCACCTGTTTCCATGACATTCGCCATCTTGGAACCGAGACATACGGTGCGGCGATGGACGAAGGCATTTGCATGACGACGGACGGCGGCAAGTTTTGGAAAGCGCTTTGTCCGATCAAATGGAAGCCCGGTTTGAGCGGGCATCAGTGGCAGGTTTTGCCGCTCAAGCTTCCGAACGGACAGACGCGCATCGTTTCGACGGTTTCTCCGTGGGCGCACAATGGCGATTTTCCGGTGAAGGTGATTGTTTCCGACGACAGCGGAAAGACCTTTGTCGAGGCGAAAGGGTTGCCGACGTATCGCACGCATCTGAATACGATGTGGGGGGAAGGGCACGGACGCACCTTGCAGGCGGATCCGACGAATCCCGATGTCATCTATGTCGGCATCGACGGAGATCCGGAGAATGGCCATGCGGGCGGCGGCCTGTTCAAATCGACGGATGGCGGCAAGACCTTTACGCAGATGAAAAACCAACCCGGCAGCCGCCGGATGATGTATGGGCTTGCGATCGATCCGACGAATCCGAAACGGCTGATTTGGGGCGCATGCGGCAATACGGCGGGTGTCTACGTGTCGGAGGACGGCGGCGAGAGCTGGACGAAGACGCCGGGGCTCAACGATTGGATTTTCCGTGTCGAAGCGACGGACAAGGGGATTATCTATGCCGGCGGCAACCAGCTTTACCGCAGTGACGACCATGGAAAGAGTTTTCGTGTCGTTACGAATCTGAAGGGCGTCACCATTTGCGGCATTGCCTGGGATCCGGCGAACGAAAATCGCGTCTGGATAGCCGGAACGACGTGGTCGAGCAATTCCGACGCTCCCAATACGGGCGTTTACGAGACGACCGACGGGGGCAAAACGTGGCATTCGATTACGGGAGACATCGGCTATCGCAAACCGATTGTCCTACGCTATAACGCAACGACAAAGGAGCTTTGGGCCGCCGGTCCGGCCGCGTTCAAACTGAAGCGGTAAAACCGGCTTTGCATATTCATCAACAAGGAGAGCTGTCTCATGAAACTGTTTCATCGGCTTGTCTATTTTTCGGGACTTTTGACCGGAGTCCTTCACGCGTCTGCCGGGACCTGGATTCCTTCGACACCGAACAATTCGTCGTGGAACGATCCGGCGAACTGGTCCGACGACGTCGTTCCCGGGGCGGATGCGACGGCGGGCTTTGGATGGAAAACGGACGCCGACCGGCCGGTTTCTTCCTACTATTACATTGCGTTAGATGCTCCGCAGCAGATCCAAAAGCTTGCGCTGAACGAATGGAATACGTTTCCGAGTCCGATGTTCATCGGCACGGAGCGCGACCGTCTGTTCGGCTACACGCTCACGTTGCAGGACGTCAAGCGCGGCAATTACACGAGCGGCAGCAGCTATATCGTGCCGGATGTGATTCTCTCGGGGGAAAGCACGTGGTTCGTACACAAGGGCTACAATGGCGAGATGACGGTCCGGGGCTCGATTTCGGGTCCGTGGTCTTTGACGAAGACCGGTGCGGGCGGAACCTTGATCCTTGCGTCAAAGAATACGTATACGGGTTTGACAACCGTTTCCGAAGGAACGCTTTGCCTTGGTGACGGAACGGATTCGAGCCGCGGTTCCGGTGTGGCGGGCGATATCGTGAGCAACGGCGAACTCGTCTTGGATCCCGCCCGCGGCGACGTACTGACGGTCCGTCGGATTTCGGGGACGGGGGGCGTCACAAAGAAAGGGCTCGGCACTGTCGTATTTACCGGCGAAGGGGGCTTGGGGACAACCGGGACCTTCAAGATTACGCAGCATGCCTGGGACAATTATGGCGTAGGGCCGATTGACTGCATCGTACCGGACGGTGTTCTGGCATATTCTTCGTACAACATCAACTACAACTTCGATTATCTGGGTTCGGAGAATTTGGATTTGGGAGAAGGGAGCGTATCGCTCACGAAGTACAACGGCAACGACACGGAGCGTTCGATCGGGGTTCTCAAGAACACGCTCACGATTGGCGGTCCGGTCGGCGGGGACGTCAAGTTCACCAAGACCGGGCGCGGCAAGATGGTATTGAAATCGGCTTCGACCTATACCGGAGGAACGGCGGTGAATGTCGGCACGATGGAGTTGCAGGCGTCTGCCACGCTTGGAACCGGGGACGTGTCGGTGGGAGCGGATGCGACGTTGATTCTCGGGGATTCCGCGGAGCCGGTCGATCGCATACCGGACGCTTCGGCGCTGGCTCTCGGCGGCGTATTGGTCCAGAATGCCCCTGCCATGGAGGCGATGGGCGCCCTGACGCTCAAGACCGGGCGTGCCACCATCAAGGTTCGAGATGCGCAGGCGACATCCGGCTTTGCCTTCGAATCGTTTGCAGCGCGCGAGTCCGGCAATACGACCGTATTCGATCTTGCGGGCGATTCGACGGTTTCGTTTGGAAAGGGGGAAAAGGGAACCCTTTGCACCGGAGCGATTCTCAAGCGCGGCGAAACGGCTTCCTTTGCTGCGTTGGACGAAAGCGGCCGTGTCGTTCCGCTGGCGGCGGACGGCGAATCGAACGTAAAAATGGATTTGCAATCGAGCGTCACGTTGCCGGAGGGCACGTATGAAACGCTGGAGTTGTGCAACAACAGCGGCGCGGCCGTGACGGTGACATTGGGCGGAACGCTCGTCGCGGAGCATGGGCTTTTGCTCTCCGGTTCCTCGCCGATAACGGTGACGGGCGGGTCGATTGGCGGCAATACCGCTGGCGAATCCATTCTTCTCGTTGCAAACACGGCCGGCGTCACGCTCGAGTCGCCCGTATCGGCGAACAACATTACGTTTGGCGGCGTCGGCGATCTTTCGATTCTCGGCAATCTGACGGCTGCGGCATACGGGAACGGGTACATTACCGTCAATATCGACGGCAACATTGTCTGGGGTCAAAAGAATGCATCGTGCGGAGCGGTCCGCTTCTTCAGCGGGCGGACGACATTTGCCCAGGGAGGAAAGCTCTACGAAAGCAACTCCACGGGAAGCGGAACCCGTTCGTATTTGCGGGTCGGCGCGGGCGCCGTCTTGGATCTCAACGGCGTGTCTGCGAAGTCGAACAGCCTTACGGGTCATGGGGTTGTCACCAACGGTTCCGAAACGCCGTGCACGTTGACATGCGATTGGCAGCCGGGTGGTTCCAACTGGAACCCGTTTGGCGCGACGTTCGCGGGAAATCTGGAAGGGAATCTTTCTCTGGTTGTCACGAGCGGAGGCTACTATGCCGGCAACTACACGCAGACCTTGTCGGGCGAGAACACCTTGAGCGGAAAGATCGTCATGGGAGGAAGCGGGACGCTTGAGCTTGGAAGCCGCTCCGTGTTAGGCGGGGGCGCTTTCTACGTCAACAGCGCAAAGATCAATTCCTCGGGATTGGCGGTCGGAACATGCACGGACTATTTTTTCAAATCCTTCACCTACGGAGGCAGGAGTTCGCTTGATTTGACATCGGGGCATGCGCATCTCAATGCGGAGAACGTCACGATAACGGTCGGCGGAAATACGCTTTCGCTCAGGGATTTGGCGGAAGAAAGCCTCAACAGTTCGCTTGTCAAGGCCGGCACGGGAACGTTGCGGCTTGTGGGTACGAGCACCTACACGGGTTCCACGACGGTAAGTGCCGGAACATTGGAATTGGCGGGTGACATGTCCGGCATCGCGATTACGGTGGCGGCGAATGCCACGCTTCGCCTCTCGGAAGATGGCGCATTCCATCAAAAGACGGATTTGGTTGTCGAGGACGGCGGCAAGATCTGTCTGGCGAAGGACGAGAAGCATATCGTACGGTCTTTTGTTCTGGCGGGCGAGGAAAAGCCGGTCAATGTCTCGTATGGAGCCGTCGGCAGCGGGGCATCGGTCGAGCTTGACTGCTTCGAAGGGCCGGGCGTTCTGGCGTTTGAAATGGGATCCATACTTGTCATCCGGTAACGAATTTTCAATCTTTCCTCGCGAGGATTGAAAGGCGGCCGGCGGATCGGCGCGGCGCGTCCGACCGCAAACCGAAACTAAGGCATGATTTCACGGAAATATCGTTCTTTTCCCGTGGAATCATGCTGTGGCGTCAAAAAGGGACGCAACCGAAAGTCGGTTGTCGCGATTCGCGCCGCCCCTCCCGTCGGGCGAAGATTTCCGATTGACGGGACAAGAGACAATTTCGTTGTTTTTTACAGAATAGGATGAGAAAGCCGATTATGAATGGCAAGAAGCAAAAAACAGGGATCCGGCTGGCTTTGACGGGCGCGTTGGTTTTGTCGGGGTTTGGTGCCGTGCAAGGGGCAATCATCGATACGAGCATCTTCACGTATCGGGCGCCGGTGACGTTTCCCGGCTATACGCTTGACGACACGCTTGCGAATTTTCCGGTGCTCGTACGCCTGACGGAGACCGAGGGCGGCTTTTCGTACGGCGATTCGTCCGCGGATGGTTCGGACATTCGTTTTGCACTGGAGGACGGCACGTTGCTGCCGAGTGAAGTGGCGCTGTGGAATCCCGAAGGCGAGTCTCAGATTTGGGTTGCCGTTCCGGCTCTCGCGGTCGGAGCAGAGATTCGGATGTACTGGGGTGGCGAACATGCGTTTCCTGCCAGCCAGACAGACGGCACCGTGTGGTCCACGGCCGGTTATTTCGGCGTTTGGCACATGGACGAAGCGTCCGGCGCCACGACGGCGAAGGACTCTGCCGGCGGTGCGATGGAAGGCACGTACAACGTCACGGCGACGGGGGAAGACGGCAAGGCCGGACGCTCCGTGCGCATTTCGAACGGGGGATGGAACGTGGCCGACGGCAAGGGCATCACCACGGCACCCTTTTCGAATATCGGCGACCAGTTCACATTCACGCTTTGGACGAAGTATCCGAACCAGAACCCCGGCACGGACCGTCTCGGCAGCACCAAGACGGATTGGACGGCCACGACCGGCTGGGAAGTTTCGACGCAGCGGTACAATCAGCAGACCATCGACATGCGCGCGAGCGGAACGGCCAATGCGACGCCTCCGGTCACGCTGAAGAATACGGACTGGCAGTATCTGACGTTCGTCTTCAATGGCAACAAGGGCACCACCTATGTCCAGAATTCTTGGAAGAAGGAAGGCGACATCAACGCGCAGGTGGACAGCGAGCATGCGTTCACGATCGGCAACATGGCCGAGCTCAAAGCCGACTCCTTCAAGGGCTGGATGGACGAAGTCCGTCTCTACAAAGGCGTTCAGACGCGCAACTGGATTTCGACCGAGTACAACTCCATCAACGATGCGAATTTTGCGGCAGTCGGCATGGCGGAGTCGCTGGCGACGGAAGATCCGATTTTGGGCGAGGTGACGCTCGACTCCGTCGAGTCGCATACGGCGACGATCGGCTGGCAGCTCAATAGTGCCGGCGGGAGTGCGGCGGACATCGCGCTTGTCTATGGTGTGGAATCGGGCGTCTATACCGTAACCAACACGCTTGCCGAAGCGCTGACGGACCGGACCTCCGATGTGGCGACGCTGGCAGGGCTTACATGCGGAACGACCTACTATGCGAAGGTCATTGCCGATAATGGAACCGCCGTCGTGACGTCTGCGCAGCTGACCTTCACGACATCGGGAGCGCCAGTGTTCTCGGACGTCTCGCTCGTTGTGACCGATGGCACGGCTACGGCAACGGCGACGCTTGCCGCGGATGTCGAGACGGCGAACGTGTCCGCGACTTGTCTTTTCGGCAAGCGGCTCGATACGCCCGTCGAGCTTGCTTCGTGGGAAGTCGCGACTTCGCCTGCGACACTGACGGCGACAAAAACGGAACTCGGGGAAGGGCACTATCGTGCGCATTTCGAGGCGACCTCGACATGTTCGGTGTGCGGCAAGTCGGTCTCGCAGTCCTCCGAGGAAGTTGCGGCGTCGATAGCGGGCGAATACGAGTGGACCGGCGAAGCCGGGGATTCCTGCTGGCATACGCCCGGCAACTGGTCTTTAGTCGACATTCCTGCGTCAGGCGATACGATTGTCTTCGGCATGGGCGTCGGTACGGATCTCGTTGTTACATTTGCCGAAGAAGGCGAGATAGCAGGGCGCCTTATCCGCGTTACCGGCTCGACTCCGTTCACGCTCGGTACTGCGGCGGGGCCTGCGATTCCGGCGATACCGATCGAGCTTACGACGGGAGCAGGCTTGGTCACGATCGATGCCAAGTACGATCTGACGGCGGATGCGACGCTTACGGTTGCGGCGAATGCGGAGCTCGACATCCGCAGCGTGTCTGGCATCGGCAATCTCATCCTCGATGGCGAAGGAACGGTTAAGATGCTGGAGGCAGGCAGCCGCACGGCCGGAAACACGGAAGTGCGGGCCGGAGAACTCCTGATTTCCGCGGACAAGCAGTTGGGCAAGGAATTGCATATTGGCGGACACGGGAAGGAGGCGGCGGCGCGTTCGAATCGTGCGTTTGTCGGCACGCGTCCCTTCGGTATCGACGACAACAAGACGTTTGTCTTGGACAAAGGCACGTTCGATCTCGAGTCGGATGGTTTGACCGACCACTGGGAAAAGGAACACTGCGGTCCGATCAGCGTCGCCAAGGGCGGCACCTTCCTGCCGGGCAAGCGTCGCGTACAGTTTGAGACGGCCGGGGGTGTCGTCAACTTGGAGATTTCCGGTACGATAGAAGGCGGGGTCGGTGGGCAGATCAATTTCGACGACAACACGAACTTTATCGTGACGGAATCCGCATCTGCACCTGTCGTCGTCAAGCCGAACGTAACCGTAAAGTCCAATACGTTTCGGATTGAGGACATTCCCGGGGCGCCGGTTGACGTGACAATCATCGGTAGCGTCGGTTTTGGCTGGGCATCTCGCGACGGCTTCAAGAAGACCGGAGCGGGCGTGCTGAGGCTCACGGGCCAGAACACGTATGGCGGAGACGGAACGATTTCCGACAGACAAGGCGCGACGCAGTTGCGCGAGGGCATGCTCTTGGTCGATAACGATCCGACGGTTTACGGATCGGGCACGGGCAACAGCCTTGTTCTTGTCGATGGCGGCACGGTGCTTGGCTGTACGGGTCGTATCGGCGGCCTGACCGATCCAATCAAGACCTGGAGCGGCACCGGTAATGGCGAAAAGACGTGCGTATTGGCGAAGGGTACGGCCGATCGGCAGGCAGTCGTCTGGCCGGGAACGATCGATGCCGAGGGCGGCCATGCCAACGGCACGCTGACGGTCGGAATCGACGAAGTTCTGGATGGCGAGGAGGAGAAGCGGACGCTTCATCATCCCGTCACCTTTGGCGACTATTCGACCTTGAAGGTGAGTTTCGGGGCGTCGCAGAACGAATTTGACGCGTTGGTCGTCAATGGAGCCGTCGACATTTCGGCGACGGGGACGAGGCTTGAGATGGCGGCGAATGGCGATCCGGCCAAGATTCTCGGCGGCACCTTCACTGTTCTCAAGGCGACGGATGGCATTACGGGCGTATTCGCCGATACGGTTCGACCCGAGGGTAGGAAATGGCGTGTCGACTATGTTTCCGAAGTGCTTGAAGAGGGGGGCGATCCCGTTGTGACCGAGATTCAGGTTTTCATCGCACGGTGTCTCGCGATCATCATCCGGTAAAGCGTCTTCAATCGATCGTTTCGGGGATTGAAAGGCGGTCGGCGGATCGGCGCGGCGCGTCCGACCGCAAACCGAAACCAAGGCATGATTTCACGGACCATTCTTTCTTTTCCCGTGGAATCATGCTACACTGTTGAAAAGAAAACTACTTGAAGGGAGTTATTGTGAAAAAACAGATCGTATCGTTTTTTGTTTTTGCGCTTGCGGTTTTGTCGCCGCATGCCGTGGCCGAGATCATGCCGCAAAGTACGGACGCATTCGTCGATCCGGATCGGTTCGAGTATCGTGCCGAGGTTACGTTCCCGGGCTATACGGGTGAAAACGCGCTAATCGGCTTTCCGGTTCTCGTCCGCCTTGCCGAGACGGAGGGCGGTTTTTCCTATTCCCAGGCGGCTGCGGGCGGTGCTGACCTCCGGTTTGCGTCATCGGACGGGACGCTTCTCGCCTCGGAAATCGACGTTTGGGATGAAGGAGGAGAATCCCTTATTTGGGTTCGGGTGCCGCAGTTGACCTCCGACACGTCCGTTTTCCTGTATTGGGGAGGTGGCACGGGCGAATATCCGGACAGCCAGACGGATGGAAGCGTATGGACCGGCGCCTCGTATGCCGGCGTATGGCACCTGGAGGAATCCGGCGACAGTTTTGCCGATTCCACGGCAAACGGTTTGGACGGTACGCGCAAGGGAACGGTCGGGCGCGTATCCGATGGAAAAGTCGGCGGGGGCCACCGCATTTCTTCCGGGGGCCGTCAAGGCAAGGACGGGACCGGCATTTCCATACCGGATTACAATTCTCTCGGCGTCGGTGCTTCGTTTACCATTTCCGGCTGGCTGCGGTATCCGCAGGGGCAGATGCCGGGATACGACCGCATTTTCAGTCGCAAGAGCAACTATAGCGACAGCAACGGATGGGAAGTGACGCTTCGCGACAACAGCAAGCAGAATCTGGACCATCGAGGAGCCAATGGCGATGCGCAGTCGAGTCCGGTTTTCGCCGACATTTCCGATGGCGCGTGGCACCATCTGGCCGTCGTCTACAACGGCTCCGCCTCGTCCGTGTATGTCGACGGCGTATGCAAAGTGGCCGACAAGAGCATCGGAGCGGCTCCCACCGACAACGGCAAGATTCTCGTTTTCGGCAACAATGCCGCTTATGGGGAAACCTCGTTCAAAGGCGCTCTCGACGAGATTCGTCTTCGGGCCGCAACGGCCGACGGAGCTTGGATTGCCGCCGAATACGCCTCCATGGAGCCCGGCTTTTCGTCCATCGGCGCCGTTGAAACCATTGACCACGATCTTCCCGTCATCGTACCTCCGTCCGATTTTCTTCCGGATTACCATTCCGTCGGTTTTTCTTGGACGCTCCGCAATGCGGGAACGTCGGAGACGCTTGTCGAGGCGGAAATCGGAACCGAAAGCGGCGTCTACACGCAGAAGAAAACGCTTGCAAGCGGCGTTACGGAAGGACTTTCCGACGTTGCGTCTCTGGACGGCTTGCGTTGCAACACGACCTACTATGTACGGCTCTCCGCCACGAATCTTTCTGGAACCAGTTCGACGGCCGAGATTGCATTCACGACGTTAGGCGCTCTCTCGTTTTCCGGCGAGACGCTCGCCGTATCCGGAGAGGATTCGGTTACGGCGACAGCAACGCTTGACGCACCCAATCCGGATGCGACAACGACCGTATCCCTCCTTTTCGGCAGAGCCGGGACGGCTTTGGCGAGCCAGCGCGAATGGACGGCTTCTTCGAATCCCGAGACCTTCTCCCACGAAGTGACCGGACTGTTGCTGGGCAATTACGAAGCGCATTTCGAAGGTACGTCCGTCTGTTCCGTTTGCGGCGGTGTTTCCGGTGTCGATTCCGCTTCGATCGCCGCCACGCTTTCGGGCGAATGCCGTTGGACGGGCGCGGCCGGCGACCTCTCCTGGAATACGCCCGGCAACTGGAGTTCCGGGACGGTTCCGGGGCCGAAGGACGTAGCCGTTTTTCCGGCGGGTTCGGTAACGGCGGGGGCGACGATTTCGCTTGATGCGGCGCAGCGCGTAACGACGATTCGCGATGCGTCGGCCGTATCGTTTCAGATCGGGTCCGACGACGATGTCGCCGAAGCGCGGCGGCTCGTCTTGCAGAACTATATCCGCGAAGGCGACGACAATGTGACGCTTGCCGTCCGCGTTCCCGTTTGTTTTGCGCTTTCCGACTCCGGAACCAATGTCCTTTACGTCGCCGCAGGAACAATCCGGTTGCGTGGCGTACTCACGACCGAGACGGCCTTGCAGCCTATTCGCATGGACGGAGCCGGAATTGTCGCCCTCGCGGCCGCAGGCGGAACGCCGCAGCCGCATTTCCTTGTTACGGCAGGCGTTCTTCAGCCGGAAGTCAACAGCGCCCTGCGTGGGAATGCGACAATTGGCGGCGGAGAGGCATCTGCGCGGTTGAACTGCACGGTGAATGCGGCCGTCGGGAATGTCGGTACGATTACAGCTCTCACGAACGGCTATGCGCTATTGCGACAGACGGCCTGGGGGAAAATGCCCGACACCATGAATGCGTCGAACGGGGGAATCATTCAGATTTACGATTGGTCGTACGGGCATATCGTCCGTCTCACGGGCGGCACGATCAAAGGCGGGTTCATGTACTGCGGCTCCTACAGCGGGCAGGGCATTTACAGTTACGCTTCCGCCCAGCCGTCGTTCTTCCTGGCGGGATTTTCCTTCAACCAATACGGCAGCGCCACGCTTTCCGTCGAGGACGGAGAGGCGATCGTGGACCTTACCATTACGGGAGGAATCTCGTGGTCCAGCGCCAGCGGCTATCCGATTTACAAGAACGGCGCCGGAACGCTTCGCATGACCGGTTCCACGCAGACCAAGTCCTCGAAGCCGTTCCAGCTCAATGGCGGCACGCTTTTGTGCGACAATGTTTCCGGCACGCCGTTCGGGGATACGACACTCAATGTCAATGCCGGAACGACACTGGGAGGGTGCGGATTCATTGGCGGGTATACGAACGGCAACGTCGTCGTCGCCGGTTCGTCGAACAAGCCTGCCACGATTGCCCCCGGAACGGTCGATGACGAAACCGGGCGTCATCTTTGCGGCATCCTCACCGTCGGAACGGAGGCGCAGACGAACGCGGTTTCGCTTGGCGGCTTCTCGCGGCTTTCGATCGGCGTGAGTGCGCGAAATCTCGAGACGAAAGCATCGACGGCGGACAAATTGAAAGTCTACGGCGAGCTTTCGATCGGCGAGAATTGCACGCTTGATCTCGTATCGAATTCTGCGGCGCTCGAGGATATCGAAGGCGGCACCTTCACGATTGCGGAGGCGGACAGGATTTCCGGTGTGTTTGCGGAGGTTGAAAAGCCTGCGAAATCGTGGAAAATAGCGTATGTGAGCGAGATGATCGACGACCAGCCGGTTGTCACGCGGATCGATCTTACGGTTCCGATGAAGGGCTTGTTGATCTTCTTGCGCTAAATCCGCTCGCATTTTCCGATTCGAGCGATGAAAAAAACACTTCCTTTTGCCTGTCTCTGCGTTGCCTCCACCTGCCTTTCCGCGAACGTGCCTCTCGGGTCGTTGTGGAATGCGACACTCGGTCCGGACAAGGTCCTGCGGATCGACAGTACCGGGGAAGCCGCATTCGAATGGACGCGGTATGCGATGACGACCCGCGCCGCGTCTTTCAAACCGAATTGCCGTTACGAAATTACGTTTCGCGCCAAAGTCGACGGCATCGACAAGGGCTCCTATCTCTATGCGATCATCCGTCCCGAGTCGACCGGCGGCGCGGAGAAGGACGTCGGGGATTTGCCGGTAGTGCCGACGGACGGAGAATGGCGGGCGTGCAAGATGAAATTCACGACGGGATCCGAGCCGGATTACCGGCTGCAGTTCCATTCGCACAATCGCATCAAGGCGGAAGTCGCTGATCTCGACATCAAAGAACTGGAACCGGTCCGGTATGAGACGCGCATTCCGACCGCCTCTCCCGCGGCACGTCCCGAGGGGCTTCCGGCGGGCGCGCGGGAATTCGACGTGGAATTGCCGCGTCCGAAGAGCGATCTCGTGCTGGATGCGGCGGATTTTGGCGTCAGCGTCGACAATCCCGACAATACGGGAGCGTTCCGCAAGGTTTTTGCCGCCGCGAAGGATCGCGGTGCGGCGAAGGTCATCCTTGCTCCGGGCGACTATCGTCTCGCGGATGCGACCTCGCTCGTGCTGGAAGGGTTTGAGGACTTCACGTTCGACGGACAGGGTGCGCGGCTGATTTCCGGCAGACGGCAGGGACCCTTTCTTCATTTGCGGCGTTGCGTGCGTACGCGGCTCATGAACTTTTCCGTCGACTGGGATTGGGAGAAGGCTCCGCTGGCGAGTCTGGTCGAGATTCGGGCGGTCGGGCAGGGAACGGTCGATTTGCATTTCAAGGACTACGACGATTTTCCGAACAAGCAAGCCTCCTTCCTCGTACTCTCGCCGTTCGATCCCGTCACGCGTTCCATCGGCGTCGAAGGGATGTCCACGAAGGGGCTTGCGCCCTTCTGGGGCGAACTCGCCCCGTTTCCGGGCGAATGGATTGCGCCGAATGTGGCGCGGCTCAAGACGGATACGAACGGGCTCAAGGCGGGGGAGCTCTATCGTCTGCAGCACTACTACTATCAGCTGAACGGCATCCTAATGGAATCCAACGAGCATCTGCGGTTGGAGCATGTCACGATTCTTTCGACGCCGGGGCATGCGTTTTTGGTATATGGCACGCAGCACCACATGCTTTTCGACCATGTCGACATCGTGGCGCCGAAGGACGATCCGCGCCGTGTCATCACGTGCACGGCCGATCACCTGCATATTGCGCAGAGCCGCGGATTCGTCAAGCTGGAAAATTGCGAGTTTTCGCTTGGCGGCGATGACATTTTCAATATGCACGATTGTTCGGGGTTTGCGCGTGCGAACGGAGCGAAGACGATCCGGACGCAGAATGCGCCGGCATACGGAATGCTGAAGAAAGGAACGAAAGTCGAGCTTCGCCATGGGGATTATTCGCCGACCGGTTTCACCGGAACCGTCGCCGGGACGAAGGCCGTACAGGCGGGGCATGGCGTATTTGACATCACGTTCGAAGAGGAGATTCCGACGGAAAAGGAGGATGGTTTCGTGATGTTCGACAAGACGTTCGATACGCACAACATCATCGTACGAAACTGTTTTTTCCATGACAATCGTGCTCGCGGGCTGCTGATCCTGGCGCGCGACGTGACGGTTGAGAACAATATCTTCCGCCGGCAGGAAATGGGTGCCATCAAGATTGAGACGGGGTATACGCTCAACGCCTGGAGCGAAGGCTACGGCGTTTCCAATGTAGTCATCCGCGGCAATCTTTTCGAGAACCAGAATCCGTCCGGATCGAATTCGCTCCATCGCGAGCGCACCATCTATGCCGGCATTTACCTCAAGCGCGATCCTTCGGAAGACGTGACGGACTATCCCATCATCCGCGATTTGCTTTTCGAAGGCAATACGTTCCGGAATTCCTGCGGCGTCGCGGCGTACGTCACGAGTTCGCAGAATGTGACATTTCTCGACAATGTTTTCGAGGATCCGGTTCCGCGCCGGCGCGAGCTTCCGTACCGGGCGCAGCTGTTCTTTGCCAACGCGAGGGACGTAAAGGTTTTCGGAAGCGATTACAAGCCCTCCGCATCCGTCACTCCGGCGGTTGTCTATGATGCCGGAAGTTGCGAGCGCATGGAGGTCCGGTAATGGGCCGTACGGCGGCGATGCGAATGTTGCTGCCGATAGCCGCCCTGGGTATGGCGGTTTTTGCGGTGGCGGCGGATTCTGTTTGCGCCACGGCTTCCCCCGCGGACGGCGCACCCGCGCGGGCGCGAAACCGGC
>JAEDLN010000236.1 GCA_016295275.1 Kiritimatiellia bacterium | reverse complement strand
CACACGCTGAGAGTTTTGCATGCCGCGGCTTGCCAGCGGGGGCTCCCCGCCCGCAAAACGGTGCGTGGCAAGGCCGCGCACCCGGCGCGATGTCATTCTCGCGCCGCCATTACCCGGGCGGGGGGGGGCGCACGCGCATTACGCACGCAATATTCGCACGCGCATCGCCCGCGGTGGCTCACCGCCCCGGGCGGCGCGATGGGGACATCGCGCCCTACCGCCATTACCCACGCGTGGTGCGCATCAAGCCCCAAAATATCTTTGTGCTCCTCTCCATCCCGCTCAAACGCTCTTTGTGTTCCTTTGTGTTCAAAATTTCCGCACCACCGCCCTCGCGCCGCCCGGGATTGTATCCCGGGGTCGCGCCCCACCCGCGCCCCCTCGCCCGTGCCCCGTGGTGCGGTCCCGTCACACTCCCCCTGGTCCCGCCGCACGCCCGCGCACCGCGCGTCACACAAAAAAAGCGGCATCCCAATCGGAATGCCGCTTTCGCATCGGAAAACCTTCGCGGTTTTCCCGTGTTCGCCACTTTGCTTAACGAACCTTGCCTTCAGCCTTGCGCTTCTCGACAATTTCAAGGGCAAGGTTGTTCGGAACGGGCTCGTAGCTGTTGAAGATCATGGTGAAGCCACCACGACCCTGCGTGAGCGTACGAACCGTGTTGGAATAACCGAACATCTCGGACAACGGAACCATGGCGTTGATGACCTTGAGACCGGCCTTCTCACCCATCGATTCAATGCGTCCGCGACGCTGGCCAATCGAACCGGAAACCGCTCCGAAGTAATCCTCGGGCATGGTAACCTCGACAGCCATAATCGGCTCGAGCAACTGGGGAGCCCCCTCCAACATCAGCTTCTTGAAGCCCATGCGAGCGGCCAATTCGAACGCAATCGCCGAAGAGTCGACATCGTGGTACGAACCATCGTAGAGCGTGACCTTGAGATCGACAACCGGATAACCGGCGTACGGCCCCTTCTCCATCGCACCGCGAACACCCTTTTCCACGGCCGGAATGAATTCGCCGGGAATCGCACCGCCGACAATGGCGTCGATGAACTCGAATTCCTTGCCGGGTTCCACCTTCTCGAGACGAAGGTAGACATCGCCGTACTGACCCGAACCGCCGGACTGCTTGACGAACTTGTACTGGCCTTCGGCAGACTTGGTGATCGTTTCGCGGTAGGCAACCTCCGGACGGCCAACCTTCGCTTCAACGCCAAACTCGCGCTTCAGACGGTCGACGATGATTTCGAGGTGCAACTCGCCCATGCCGGAAATGATGGTCTCTTCCGTCTCTTCATCATAGGAGACAACGAACGTCGGATCTTCGTCGGCAAGAGCCTGAAGACCCTTGGAGAGCTTTTCGTTATCGGCCGTGGAGGACGGCTTGATGGAAATCGAAATGACCGGCGCCGGGAATTCAATGGATTCAAGATGAATCGGATTGTCTTCATCGCAGAGCGTATCACCCGTACGGGTGCGGGCAAGTCCGACAAGCGCGACAATGTCGCCGGCATGCGCCTCTTCAAGAGGCTGCTGCTGTTTGGCATGCATGCGAACAATACGCGCAACACGCTGATCCTGCTCGCGGGTGGAGTTCCAAATCGTGTCGCCAGTGTGAAGAACGCCGGAGTAGATACGGGCATAGACAAGCTTGCCCATGTGCTTATCCGCGACAATCTTGAAGGCAAGTGCCGTGAAAGGATCGCTGTCGGAAGCCTTGCGGATCGGTGCCTGCTTGCCGGCCTCCTCGTCGGCCTTCGTCAACTGACCGACAACATCGGGAAGATCGAGCGGGCTGGGCAAGAAATCGACAACGGCGTCGAGCATCGGCTGGACACCCTTGTCCTTGAACGAAGAACCGCAGAGCGCGGGAACGATCTGACGGGCAATCGTCGCCTTGCGAAGAGCGGACATCAGTTCATCGCGGGTGAGCTCCTCGCCGGCAAAGAACTTCTCAAGCAACGCATCGTCCGTCTCGGCAATGCTCTCCACCATCTTGTTGCGCCATTCCTCCGCCTGTTCCTTGTATTCGGCGGGAATGTCGCTCTCGACAACCTTCAAACCAAGGGAGGCGTCGTCAAAGGTGAGCGCCTTCATCTTGATCAAATCGATGACACCGACAAACGTGTCGGCCGCACCCATCGGAATCACAATCGGAACGGCGTTGCCCTTGAGAATCGTCTTGACGTCTTCGACGGCTCCAAAGAAATCGGCACCCGTGCGGTCCATCTTGTTGACGAACATGATCTTCGGAACATTGTATTTCTCCGACTGGCGCCAAACCTGCTCGGACTGGGGCTGAACACCGCCGACCGCGCAGAACAGCGCAACGGCACCATCGAGAACGCGAAGAGAACGCTCGACCTCGGCCGTGAAGTCAACGTGGCCCGGAGTGTCAATCAAGGTGATCTGATGCTCGCGCCAGTAGCAGGTCGTGGCAGCGGAACCGATCGTAATACCGCGCTCCTGCTCCTGAACCATGAAGTCCATTGTGGCCGCACCATCGTGCACTTCACCGATCTTGTGGTTGACGCCGGTGTAGTAAAGGATGCGTTCGGATGTGGTGGTCTTACCGGCATCAATGTGCGCCATAATGCCGATGTTGCGGACTTTGTCCAGCGTAATTTTGCTAGCCATAGCGGATTGTCTCTGGTTTTCTTGTTCTTGGATGCACCGACCACTGAAAAAGGGGCGGCTGAATCCGGCGTGGAATTGGATAAATAGAAATTGGGGGCAATGTTATCAAAACAGCCCTCGGAAAACAAGACAAAATTTTCGCATCCCGATTCGACGGCAAACGGCAAAATCTGCCCCCCGTTTCCCTTTCTCTCCGCACCACCGCACAGCGCCCCGCCACCCACTCCCGTCGAACTCCCGTTGCCCGATCCCCTCGCCGCACCGCCCCGTCACCGTGCCCCCTCGCCGTTCCCCGTCGCGGTGTCCCCTCGCCGTGTCCCGTTGCGGTAGGGCGCGATGTCCCCATCGCGCCGCCGCGCCATCGGCGCGGTGCGCGGCTTGGCATCGTGCGCCCTTGCCCGTGCGGCTTGGCGGTAGGCGCGATGGTCGGCCGCGCCATCGCCCGTGGCGGCTCGCCACCGCGGTGCGCGGCTTGGCATCCCGCACACGCTGAGA
>JAEDLN010000235.1 GCA_016295275.1 Kiritimatiellia bacterium | reverse complement strand
GGCCCCATCGCCCCCTACCGCAACGGGACCGCACCACGGGGCTCGGCAACGGGGCGTGGGGTGCGCGCGTGTGGGCGGCGGCGGGGTGCGCGCGCGAGGGTTTATTGCAGTGTGCGAACAGAAAACCCGGTGCGGGCGATGCCGCACCGGGTTGTTCGTTTTTTGGGGGAGGGACTAGGAAAAGGCGCCACAGAGGAACGCCGCAACGGGGGAGAGGATGAAATGGGAGAGCCAGAGGAGGATGGTCGCGTAGAGTCCGGCAAAGGCGCCTTGGATGGTGTTTGTCTTTGCATTGGGCAGGATGACCATTGAAATGGCGTAGACATAGCGATCGGCCATCAGCCCGGCAGCGACGTTCTGCTTTTGTTTGAGGAGAAAAGCGAGGATGCCGAAGCCGAACAGGAGATAGAGCGCGATGAGAAGCGTATCGACGATGCCGCCGAGGAAAACGGCGGCGAGACAAGCGGAGAAGGAGGTGGTGGAACCGTCGACGGAGGATACGGGCGCAAGGACAAGACCGGCGAGAAGAAAGAGTCCGGCGGAAATGAATGCGGCGACCTTTGGCGTTTCGTAGCCGGGGATATGGTTCAGCGGCCACAGGGCGGTATTGAGGAGCGGAAGCGGCGCATCGAAGTCGTCCCGTTGATTCGGACGGGTGGCGATCCGCAGAAGGACGGCAGTCCGGATCAGGGAGAATTGGGCCAGCAAATAGAGGAGCGAGCCGATGTAGAAAACGATGCAAGACGTGCCTGCTTTGTAGTTCAGATTGCGGGCGTCATTTGCAAGGTAGAGAGTCTTGCTGTTGGAAAGAAGCGAAAAGAGAAGCAGGAGAAACAGGAAGAGAATCAGCGGAAAACGATTGGATGGGATGGCCTGAAGCGTTCTTTTGGAAAAGAATCGTTTCCATGCAGGTTCGGACGAATCGTCCGATGGGGTTCCGGAAGGCGTTTGAAGATGGTTTTGAAAGACCCGGAGTTGTTGGAGCCAGTAATCTTGCTTTCCATCCGGATGGAAGTAGGAGGCGAGCAAGATCCAAGCCAGGAACAGGATAAACGTAAACGGAAAAGCAGTCATTTCGGGAGGCGGGAGTTAGTATCCGTGATGATGCGAGGTGAATTTGCCGGAATAAGGGCGGGATTTGAATCGGCAGTCCGGCGGAAGTACGTCCCGGGTCCATCCGTGGACTTTGAGCACGGTATCGGTATTGGCGAAATGGCATTTTGCGACCATTTCCAAAACGGAAGGCCCGCATTTGCGGACGAGATCGGCGGCGGCCTTGTCGACGGCGGAGGACGCCCCTTTCGGGATGCTCATGCCGTAGTGTTCCCGGAGCGTCCGCAACGCAAGGAGAAATTGCTCGCGGGCGAGGATGGAGGCGGCAGCAACTGCGATATCCGCTTCGCCGCGCACACGGGAACGGAGTTCGATGTCGCAGTTCATTTTCCGGAGTTGGCGAAGAACGGTATCCTCCTTGGCGAATTGGTCGGAGATCGCGAATTTGCTATCGGGATTTTTCGCCCGGACATTGACGATTGCGCGGGCGTGTCCCCATGCGAGGATAGGCGTTACGCTACGGGTTTTCGCATACGCCTTGTTGTAGGCTTCGTTGGAGAAGCGGACAATCGAGTAGTTTTGTTCTCCGATGCGGTCTCGGATTGTTCCGGCGAGTTCAAGTGCCTTTTCATCGGATGAAATGAGTTTGGAATCGCAAACGCCAAGTGTCTGCAGCTGTTGTGCCGTTTCGGCATTGACATGGACGGCGGCGATGATCATGGGGCCGAGAAAGTCGCCTTTGCCGCTTTCATCGACGCCGATGTGGCTGGCAAGAGCCTCTTTGGAAAGGGGTTGAGTGAGGAATGCGCCATTGGCATCGAGGACGACCTTGCGGAGGATTTTGGTTTCCAGGACATTTTCGACAAAGTCGTGGCTTCCTTTGCCTTGGATGACGCATTTGCCGGAGGTATAAAGGGCGATGCCGCAATCCCAGCTCGGAGCTTTGACGGCGATGATCGTGTACGGAACGGAGCAAGGAAGGTAGTTTCCTGTCGACAGCTCTGTTTTCAGGCGCGTCTGTTCGTCTGGGGAGAGGGCGAAGGTGTAGCTATTCTGTGCCATATCGAAAGGAGCGGTCAGCGTCGGTTGAGAAGCCAGGTCATTCCGACGAGAAAACGGTCGAAAAGGATTCCGGAAAAGAGGATGGGATGCCGAAGCAGGCGTTTCCATTTTCCGTTTTCGCAGAAGACGCCGAAGAACCGGTATCGGAAGCCGAATTGCTTTTTCAGGATCGGATTGTCCGCCCCCCATTTTTCGCGATACCGATTGGTCCAATGGGAATAATGGATTTTTTTGTTGAGATGCCGGCGAAGCGAAAAGGCTCCTTCGTCGTGGAGGAGGGCGTTGGAAAGAATGGAGGTGCGGAAAGGAACTGCCAGCATGCGTTTATCCAGATCCCAGTCTTCGAATCCGGTAATGGAGACGTCATAGCCGCCGACCGAGCGAAAGACATCTGTCCGAAAGACGCGCAAGGCATCGATGCAGGTCGCATTGTAGAAGCTGCGTTCGAAGTTCCGGACGCGAATCCAAAAGCCGGAGCCGACGCGAATTTCGGGAATATACCAAGCATCGGCGGACGATTCTTCCGTCAGGCGACGATACAGCTCGTCGACGGTTTCCGGCGGTACGCGCATATCGGCGTCGAGGAAGAGGAGAAAGCGTCCGTTCGCTTCTTGTGCGCCGCGGTTGCGTTGTGCGCTTCGTTCGGGGGCTTGTTCGAAGAGTCGGGCACCGGCCTTGCGGGCGATATCGGGGGTGGCATCGGCGGACGCATTGTCGACGACGATTGTTTCACACCACCCATTTTCTTTGGCTTTGTCGAAGCAACGCAAGCAGGCGTCCAGATTCCGTTCCTCGTTTCGGGTCGGAACAATGACGGAAAGGAGAATGGTCGTGCTCATGTTGCAGATTTCGTGACGGTAAAACGGAAAGCAAAGCGATTCTATCACAGACGAATGGTTTTCGATACCGAAAACAGGAGCCGGTCGGGGCGGTGAGCCCCCACGGGCAATGGCGGTGACGGGACACGGCGAGTGGCGAGCCGCCACGGGGTGGGGAGCCCCCACGGGCGACGGCGTGCCCAACCGC
>JAEDLN010000028.1 GCA_016295275.1 Kiritimatiellia bacterium | reverse complement strand
TCCTTGACGAGCAGCTCGACAGCATCCCGATGCTCGTCCAACAGGCGATGCGCACGCTCGTAGGCGTTGCGAAGAAGCGCATCGACCTCATCATCGATCCGTTCGGCGGTCCGATTGCTGTAATCTTGCGTGCGATTTACCTCGCGCCCCAAGAAGACCAATTCCTCGTTCTTTCCAAAGGCCCGCGGACCGAGCTTTTCGCTCATTCCCCATTCGCACACCATGGAATGCGCAATTTGCGTGGCTTGCTTGATATCCTGGCGCGCACCCGTGCAGATATCGGGAAGAAAGAGCTCTTCGGCGACACGCCCGCCCATGCTGACAACCAGCTGCGCAAGCAGATGTTTGCGGGAGAGCGAAACACGATCCTTTTTCGGCAGAAAGGCGGTCAAGCCGAGAGCCATGCCACGCGGAATGATCGTAATCTTGTGAAGCGGATCGGCATCCGGTTCGAGGACGGAAAGAATCGCGTGTCCGGCTTCGTGGTAGGCAGTGAGCTTTTGTTGCTCCTCGTCGATCACATGGCTGCGGCGTTCCTTGCCCCAGAGAATCTTGTCGCGCGCCTCCTCCAAATCATCGAGATCGACGGCAGGCTTGTCCTGGCGGGATGCAATCAAGGCAGCCTCATTCACGATATTGGCCAAATCGGCGCCGGAACAACCCGGCGTGCCACGCGCAACGATCGAAAGGTCCGTTCCTTCCGCCAGACAAATCTTTTGGGTATGAACTTGCAAAATCTGCAAACGGCCTTCCAGCGTCGGGAGGTCGACGACCAGCTGACGGTCGAAACGCCCGGGACGCAACAACGCGGGATCGAGCACATCCGGCCGGTTCGTCGCGGCAATTACGACAATGCCTTGGTTCGACTCGAAGCCATCCATTTCCACCAGCAACGAATTCAAGGTCTGCTCGCGTTCGTCGTGCCCGCCGCCGATGCCGGTACCGCGGCGGCGCCCCACCGCATCGATCTCATCGATGAAAATGAGGCAGGGCTGGCTCTTCTTGGCTTCGGCAAACATGTCGCGGACGCGCGATGCGCCGACACCGACGAACATTTCCACAAAATCAGAGCCTGAAATCGAAAAGAACGGAACATCCGCCTCGCCCGCAATCGCCTTGGCAATCAGCGTTTTGCCGGTTCCGGGAGGCCCGCACAACAGAATGCCATGCGGCATTTTCCCGCCCAAACGGGAAAAGCGCGACGGATCCTTGAGAAAATCGACGACCTCTACAACCTCTTCCTTCGTTTCATCGCACCCCGCGACATCCTTGAAGCGAACCTTGTTCGCATTCGGATCGCGGAGATGCGCGCGAGACTTTCCGAATTCCATCGCCGATGCCCCGCTGCGCATGGATCGTACGAAGACAAACCAAATGACGGCAACCAACAGAAGCGTCGGGAATAGATTGAAAAAGAAGAGCGTGAGAAGATTTCCCTTTCGCTCGTAGACGACTTCAATCGGCTTGCCGGAGGAAGCGAGCGTCTCTCCGACAAGGGCGCCATTGCCGATGTTGACGCGAAACGGCGTGCCGTCCGGAGCGCTTACGTCATACTTTTTACGCAGCAATTCCAGCGTCTGCAACGTCAGTTCGTTCGATTCCTTCGAAACCTTGATTTTGCCTCTTGCGATCGGTTTTTCGCCATTGTCGATGGAAATCTTCTCGACAAGCCCGGCATCGCAAACCATCCTGAAATCAGGCGAATAGGAAAGCTCGATCTCTTTGCGCGAATCGCCGCGTCCGTTCCAGAAAAGCAACGCAAGAAGCGAAATAAGCGCCAACAGCGAAACCCATCCCCACGGTGAGCGTCCCATGGGCTTTTCAGGTGCCATACGAACGGTAAACCGGTCGTTTTCTCCGTCGTTTTTGCCGGACGACGGCGTTTCGCCGCCTCCATCGGTCTTGGGTGTCTGCGGAGATTTCAGGGATTCCGTATCGGATGGTTTTTCAGAAGGTTTTGAATCTTCCTTGGAAGGGTCGAATTCGGTATTCACGTGGCAAAACATCAACCGGCTTCCCGGTCGTGGATGAAAAAGGGTGATTGGCAGAATTAGTTGCCGACAGGCGGCGGCGCGGCATTCGTCCCCTCGGCGACAGTCGGCGATTCGCCCTTCAGACGGCGAACAAGCTCCTCTGCCTTCTCGGGATGTTCGTCAAGAAACTGGGCGGCCGCTTGAGAGCCTTGGCCAATCTGGTCGTTGCCAAGCGAGAACCAGGAACCGCGCTTCTGGATGATATTGGTCTTGATGCCCGCTTCCAAAAGCGATCCCGCCCACCAAATGCCGCGGTCGTAGAGAATGTCGAATTCCGCTTCTGAAAAAGGCGGCGCAACCTTGTTTTTGACGACCTTGACGCGGGTTCTGTTGCCGATCACCTGTCCGCTCGAATCCTTGATTGCGCCAATGCGCGAGATGTTCAAACGAACCGAAGCATAGAACTTGAGGGCGCGACCGCCGGGCGTCGTCTCGGGATTGCCGAACATCACGCCGATTTTTTCGCGAATCTGATTCGTGAAAATACAAAGCGTTTTCGCCGAGGCAAGCATCCCCGTCAGCTTCCGCATGGCTTGCGACATCAAACGAGCCTGGATGCCGACATGGGCATCGCCCATCTGCCCCTCCAGCTCGGCTTTCGGAGTCAGTGCCGCAACCGAATCGACAACGATGACGTCAAGCGCACCGGAACGGGTCAACGATTCGGCAATGTTCAGCGCCTCTTCTCCCGTCGTCGGCTGGGCAACCAGCAAATTGTCCAAATCGACGCCGATGCGCTTCGCATACTTCGGATCGAGCGCATGCTCCACATCGATAAAGGCCGCCATGCCGCCCGCCTTCTGCGCATTGGCAATAACGTGCAACGCCAGTGTCGTCTTGCCGGAAGACTCCGGTCCGAACAGCTCTACGATGCGCCCGCGCGGCAATCCCCATACGCCAAGCGCCATATCGAGACCAAATGAACCGGTCGAAATCGTCTGAACCGATTTGTCCGCTTCGATATCCCCCAACTTCATGATGGCCCCTTCGCCAAATTCCTTGCGAATCTGGGAAAGAACTTCATCCAAATTGGCGTTGCCGGAAGTTTCGTTTTTCTTTGCCATGGTCTTGTTCTCTTATGTCGCCGTGCGGTCGGGCACGAGGGTTATACGCATTTCGGAAGGCGGAGAAGAGAAGATTTTGCAAAAAACTTCTTTCCCGGCAAACCATTTCCGATAGAGACGGAATTTTACCTTTTCTGATGACGGAACGCAAGCGTAATGAAAATCGATTCGGAAGAAAAACGTTTTTTCGTTTCTATTTTTATTTTTTCATTTGATTTTAACAAATTTATAACCGATAAACCGAACGGTCTCCGGGCACGGTGTTTCCCGACGGCCGCACAGGCTCTCCACAGCCCGCGCCCTCTGCGAGTCGCGTTGTCCGCCCGCCGGGAACCGGGTGCTCCCAGTACACGATGCCGCCACGGGCGGTGCCGCATACGTATCGGCAGGGCGGGGCGCGGGGACGGAGCACGGGAGCGCGCAAGAAGAAAATCGCGGCATGGAGCCGTTTGGATCCATGCCGCGCATTGCCGTATCGCTCCGTTTGAAGCGAACTCGAGAAGCTCTACCGGAAGATCGTATAGAATCCCGGAGTCTTGGCGTTCTCATAGGCGCCAATGTCGATGCGCGAATGGAGAACGCGTTCCGTTCCGGCAAGATCGGTGGCGGGGGCTGCGACATCCGCACCCTTGTTGAAGAGCGGACCGTGAATATCCGGTACGAGATTGCGCGCCTGCCAATCTTTGAAGAACGAGCCGACGTCACCGAATGCAACCGTTTCATTGGGCGCTTCCGTCAAGACGCCTTCCTCGATGACGCAGTTCTGCAATGCCGCTCCCAGATTCTCAGACGAGGAGAAGCCCGTGTGGGTCGGATCCGCACTATCCTTGTCGGGCATGCTATTGTTGGCAAAGACGGTATTGACGATCCGCCCCCCATCCGTAACTTCCAGAAAACAGTTTTGAGCCGCTTCGTTGTCGACGATGGTGCAGTTGACAAGAGACGACGTCGAACCGACGCTCAAGACGCCCGCATGGGTCTGCGTTTCCGTTTCGATTAGGATTCCCTTGCAATTCCGGATAAGCGAATTCTCGATGCGCCCCTTTCTCAAATAGACGACGTACTTGCTGCCGCCGCCGGACCCATGGGAAACGATGCACCCGTCGATGATGGTGTGGGTGACAAGGACATTGTCCGACAAGGAGCTGTTGACGGCGCTGCCGTTTCCGGAATATGCGATAGCCTTGCAACTGCGAATTGCGCAGTTGGAAACGGAACCGCCGGCCGCACCGAAATAGACACCTGCATCGGTACCTCCGCCGGAATAGCCGTTGGTAATCGTGACATTCGCGAGCAACAGCTTTTCTCCATTCAGGTGAATGCCGCCGGCATTTTTCGATACCAACAGAACATCGTCCGGCCGCCCCGATTCGCCCATGATGGCAACACTCTTGTGGACCGCATACGTCTTGCCGTGTTCGTAATAGCCCGGAGCAATGAGAATCATGCATCCGTCGATGGCTTCATCTACGGCATCCTGAAGATCGGTTGCCGCATTCTCACGCGTATCGTACGGGAGCGCGGGAGACGTACTCGCGGCGTCCACATACAGAATCGGCGAAACGATATGAAGCGAATCTTGCTTCACGAGAGATGCCTCGATGCCAAGTGTCACGTCCGTTACATAGAGACCGATAGAGTACCATCCCGGCGTCTCGTAGACGTAGGTCGTCTCCGGGACTTGTGTAGTGCGATCCACGACGCCGTCGCCGTCGAAATCCCATCCGTAGTTGACGGTATCGAGCGAATCGACACCGCTCAGGGACGCCGTGAACGTGATTTCCATCGGTGCGATTCCTTCACTTGCGGAGGACGCGAAAGAAACGGCCAGACTCGCCGTATCGTACTCGTAGCAGCCCATATCGATGCCGTTGCCTTGTACACGTTCGGCACCGTCAAGATCGTGCGCGGGCGGATTTTCGATCGCCGCACCCGCGTCAATGGCAACCGCCCCCGCCGCAAGGTGGAAATCGCCATTCGCATAATCCGCAAACAGCATATCGTAGTTCGATGCGAGACAGGTATCGTTCAAAGCCTTTTCCGTATCGGTCACGCAATTGACGAACAGTTCGGGATTGCCCGCCCAGGCCACATAGTCGCCGCCTTTATTCGCCGAGGTATTTCCGGCGATGACGGTGTTGACAATCGAACCGCCGGATGCGAAAACGCCGCCTGTTGTAAGCCCTGCATTTTTTGCAATGGTGCAGTTGCGCAATGTGCCGCCCGAGATATAGACGCCGGCGGCGACATTCGTGCTGGAGCCGTCTGTCGCGTCAGAGCCTCCCGTAATAAGCGAATGTTCGAGAAGCCCTCCCGAAATCGACACATTGACGCCTTTATTCCCGCCGCCTGTATTATTCAACTTGCCGTCGGAAATGACGGAATGCGTAACGTGGCCGGCATTCATGTAAATGTTGCCGCCGTTGCCACTGTAGTTGTCGCCGAATCCGGCCGTGATCACACAGTTCGAAACAAAGCCGCCCCATTGCGAAATCTTCAGATTTCCGCCATTGGACTGAGTTGATTTGCCATTCGAAAGGGTGAGGTTGCGCACCACCGCGCCTTCGTTCGACATCCAGAGCGTGCGACGGGCGTTGGAAGCGGTCAAAACGACATTCGCCGGAATGCCGCCGATGCCTTCGAGAACAATCTGCTTATTCAAGAGAATCGTCGAAGAAATCGGATAGGTTCCGTCTGCAATATGGATGGTCGAACCGTCCGTCGCGGCCGAAAGAGCGTCCGTCACCTTCGTGGCGGCCGTTTCCGGCGTTGCATAGGGATAGGCCGCACCCGCCGTATTCGCCGCATCCACGTACAGATCGACGGGACAGGAAACAACCGAACGGGAAACAGTGTACGAAACTTCCGTACCGCCCACCGTTGCCGTAACCGTCACCGCATTCGTGGCTCCAACCGTATAAACGTGGGTCGCCGAAGGCGTTTCCGTGGAAACAGGTTCGGAACCATCGCCGAAGTCCCAGACATAGGAACCGGTGACATCGCCGCCAAATGTCGCCGCGACAAATTCGACTTCCTGGCCGACAAGAACCTCTTCGTCCATTGCGGCAAGACCGATCATGGGCCCCGTTTGCTGCAGCTCGAAACAGCCGGCATCGACAGCCGTTCCGCTTATGCGCGGATTTCCGTCGAGATCGAGATTCGAGTAGAAGGTCACTTCCTCGCCGGCATCGACGGCGGCCGATGCGGCTGTCAGTCGATAATCGCGGCCGATTCGATCCGCAAAGCCGAATGGAGCTCCGTAGCAGCTCGAGGAAGGTTGCCCCAGACGCCCGTCGGTCATGCACGAGACGAATTGGGACCCCGTGCTGGTTTTTCCGCCGACATTCGACCAGTTCCAATTGCCGTCCATCGTGAAGTTGTCCACGATGACGCAGTTCACGGCACGTCCTTTATCGATATAAATGCCGGGAGATTTCGCACCGCGGTTGAGGAATACGGTGCAGTTCACGGCCTCGGCCGAAGTGCCGTTAAGGCGAATGCCGCCGCCGTTGTCTCCGCTGGGCGTGCCTGCCTGCTCCGTTCCCGCGTAGTTGCCGTATACGAGACACGACTCGATGCGTCCGCCTGACAAGTACGCACCACCGCCACCGCCGGCATAGTTCGCAAGACCGCCCTTGAGAATGCAACGCGTTACGACGCCTGCCTTCATCGACACGTTGCCGCCGTTGTAATTGAACGTGGTGGCGGTGTTGCCGGATTCAAGAACACAGTGTTCGACAACGCCGCCGGCCGCATCGATATACACGTTTCCGCCGCTCACTTTCGCACCGCCGCCGCCGGAAACCGTAAGATCCAAGAGCTTGGCCTCGGCGTGATTCAGCGTCACAATGGAAAAATTCCCCGAGGTCTTTGAAATCGTCACGTCCTCCGGATTGCCGGAAATGGAGCGAATCGTCACAGGAGAAGCAACGAGAATCGTCTCCGTCTGCGCATACGTACCGGCGGCCATCCAAATGGTACTGGAAATCGTCGGGTCCGCCGCCGCCAGTGCCGCGGAAATCGTCGCCTTCGCATCACCAA
This sequence comes from Kiritimatiellia bacterium, assembly GCA_016295275.1. Classification (GTDB taxonomy): domain Bacteria; phylum Verrucomicrobiota; class Kiritimatiellia; order RFP12; family UBA3636; genus JAEDLN01. Next base: position 8,401 of record JAEDLN010000028.1, on the reverse strand, counting down.
GGCTATACCCGCTATTTTCATCGTTCCCGGAGGGCGAAACATAAATCGTCGCGGTATCGACAGAGGCGTTGACGATCGTTGCCGTCGCCGTTGCGCCGCCCATGACATTGGCGTTCCGCACGGTGAACGTGACCGTCACGTCCTCCGTCACGTCGGAACAGTAAATCGGCACGATCTCGACATCCACGGACGTTTGCCCCGCAGGCAGAACGACGGACGGAGGAATCTCCCGATACGTCTGCCCGGCAACGGCCGTTCCCGTGACGGTAACGGGAATGGAGAGGTCTTGGGCGAGCGCAGACGGAACGGACAGGCGGATGACGCCTGCGCTCATACTTATTTCATCTGCATTCGAAATGAGCTCTGCGGAAATCGTGCCGTTGTAAATGAGATGCTCGAATGTGCTTTTCGTTTCCGTTCCGCCGATCGAAACGCCCTTCACGGAAACGGAATAGAGCCCCGTTCCCGGCAGGGGGAGCGCAACGCCGTCCAACGATCCGCCATTCGTGAACGAAACGGAAGAAATCGCCTCCGTTTCCACACCGGTCTCAACGTCTTTGACGATTACACTCACAGTGCCTTCACCCTTCTTGGCGGTGGCAGAGATTCTCCATTCCGCGCCGTCCCAGACGACGGATGTGGCATCGCCCCAAATTAAGGCGGTTGTATCCTGCAAAACGGCTTCTGAGGATTCGAAGAGCCCGGTATTGGTCATGAGCAGATACTCGCCTTGAATGCGATTGGCATCCAAAACATCGTCGACGAGACGAACCTCGTCGATCCAACCGCCCCATGCGCAGTCGCCTATGCCGCCAAACGCCACTTCGGTATTGTTGCCGAAAACAAGCGGCGCGTCATTGTCCGTCACAGCCATGATCCCGGTCTGCGTTCCTTTGCCGACGCCGTTCTCATACACCGTGATCGCCGTTCCGTCATATACGAACACGATCCAATCCCATTCGTCGTGGGGGTTGCCCAAGGTAAATGTTTTGTTGGCACTCGAGGCACCTCGGACGGCGGGCGTCACCGTCTTGCCGCTTGGCGCGCCATGTTCAATGGCGAAACCTCCCGTCAGCGGATTGACAAAGGGGCCACCCTTCGTCGTCGTATTGTCGGCGCGCGTGCGCTTGTAGAGCATGTGATCATAGTAAATCTGGTAGGTTCCGTGCTTGAACCATCCCGAAATCGTAAAGGTGCTTCCCATCTTCAACGCGTCGGTTCCGGGAACCCATACGCCGCCATAGCAGTAATTGCCGGTCTTGTAGCCGGAATCGTTGATGAGAACGGATTTGCCGATGAATCCTTCCGCATTCGCCTGCGAGCAGAAGGCAAGGTTGCCGTCGATTCCCGCAGTCGAGGTCGAGTTGGGATACACGCCGAAGGAATTGGCCGTATCGGTCTGATTGGTTTCGTTCAGGTGCCAAACGCCAACATAGCCGTTCCAGGTTTCTCCCGAAACATCCGGCGTGGAAATGCCATTGCCAAAGTAGAAGTTGAAGGTCGTCGATGCGGTCACTTCCGGAAGGCGCACCCAAACGAACGAAGTTCCTTTGGGATCCCAGGTGTCGATTTCATGCGGAAGCACCGTCCCGGCACTGTCCGTAAAGGCAATATCCGAACCGTCGGATTTGACGATGTCATAGGAAAACCCGGGTACGGTTTCCGGCGAAATGCGCAACAGAACGGGTGCCCCCGAATAGGTATTCTCGCCAATTGCAGTCTGTCCGGCCGCGGAAACCGTAAAGACCGATTTTTTCTCAAAGCCGCGCGTATCCAACGAAAAGGAAACGCTCGTGCTCGCAAACAACGCAACAAGAAAGGCAAAAATGGAATTTTTCATAGCGAAATGAGAGAGAGAAGCCAATGGTGTATTGTTGTGAATTTTTCATAAAACCGCAAGAAAAAAAATCAAACCCGTGCGCAAAGGCCGGAAAAGGGTCTATCGTTTGATTTCCTGCGATTCGTTTTTCTCGCCGGGAAGGACGTTTTCCGCGGAACAGTTGCGAAGGCGATCCGCACGCGGCAGACTGTGGCGCAGGCCCGACGGAAGCTTCGCATTCTGCCCGCACCCGTGCCGCGGCCGGGCGTCATGCCGGCGGCGACTGTTTGGAACAAGCCGGTGTGAAAACCGCGGCATACCGTCGAAACAGAAAACGGATCGTTCCGTTGCCCCACAAGAGAGATTCGGGCAACAGCCGATAGGCAGGCATCGGCAGAAGCCCCCAGCTGTTATCGCCGCCAACCCCTCGCATCGCGGCATCAAGCGTCAACTCCCAAACCTCCGGCGCGGCACCATTGACCGGCGGAAGATCCGACGCATGTGCGGCCTCGGCAAGCTCGCGGCTTCGGTATGGACGCAAACAAAAGCCGAAGGACGCATCGGCGCAGATTTCCGTGCAAACGCCGCTCTCGCCATATATGCGCAACATCCGGCAATCGCACCGTTCGCCGTTTTCCTGCGGATGCGTATACGGCGTGGCAAGCTCCGCCGGTCTCGCACACCGATGCCAACCGAGAAAGGCGCCGGTATGGCGATCCGGATAATTTTCGCCGGGTCCGCGCCCATACCATTCCACCGCCACAACCGCCGAAACCGGCAAGAGCGAGCGTACGCCGATGCGGCCGCATTCCGAACGAAGCTTCCAGCCGAATGTGAGCAATTTGAAATGCGTACCTGTCGCGGCGCAATCGGCTTGTCCGGCAGGAAAGCCGTCAAACGGCGTCCAATCGTTCCAGACAATGGAGCCGGACGCCTTTCCGGGATCCGTAAAGCGACAGCCGCGATCGTTGTCGGTCGGAACCCGGTCGAAAACGGGTTCGAACGGATAAAGGCCGTCCGATGGCGCTCCGGGAACGCCATCGCGCAGAAAGTGGGACGGCACAAACGGATCGAGCGGAAATTCGCATTCGGCGAGGACCCGTTTTCCGGCGAGAAGCCCGACGCGCAAGATGCGCTCCTCTTCCGCGCATGAAGCGGCACGGAACATCGGACAGAGAGCGGCAATCGCAGCAGACGGAAGCGCCCAAGTGCCGCGCGGAGGCACCGGTTTCTGCAAAGGCACAACCCGGTCGGCAACGACTTTTCCGCCTCTCAACAGCCGAAGAGCGATGCAATGGAGACGGGGCTGAAGCGATGTGGCATAATAGCGGTTGCGGCAGAGCAACTGCCCCGTGGCTTCGTCCAACGCAATTCCAAGAGGCATTTGAACGGAACGCACTTCCGACAGTCCCGGATTCGGGACGCGATCGCCGCGAACGAGCCCGTCGCAACAAAAGAAACCGGAATTCGGACTGTCTCGAAAATCGCCTCCGTAACACATGGGCGATGCAAGACGCGTCGACGAATGGGCGGCCCCGCCGGCGGAAGGCCGGTAAAGGGCGTGCTCGCACCACTCCCAGACAAAACCGCCGGCAAAGCGAGGCGAGTCTTCGAAGGTTTTCCAGATTTCGGCAAAATTACCGGTGCTGTTCCCCATGGCATGGGCATACTCATTGGCAAGAAACGGCTTTCCGGACGGCTGGATGCCATGCTGCCGGAGCGATGTCGCCTCTCCGTGCTCCCCCTTGCGCTCGGCTCTTCCCGCAAGCCAGTCCCGAAGCCATGCGACGGTGGGATAGGTCTGCGAATCGAAATCCGCCACCGCATTCATATCGGCATAGTGGATCGGCCGCTCGTCCAATTCGCGGATTCGCCCGGCAGCGGCCGAAAAGGCATCGCCGTAGCCCGCCTCGTTGCCAAGCGACCACAGAACGACGGATGGATGGTTGCGAAGGGTGCGAACCATCCGCTCGATGCGCTCCAAAACGGCAGGACGCCACTCGGGACGATCGCCCGGCAAAACGCAACGCAAATAGGAAAGCCCGTGCGATTCGATGTTGGCTTCCGCAAGAACCGCAAGCCCGATGCGATCGCAGATTTCGTACCATAACGGATGATGCGTACCATGGGCGGTTCGTACCGCGTTGAAACCCGCTTCTTTGATCATTCGCGCATCCTGCTCCATGCGCGAACGCGTCATCACACGCCCGTCGGCAGGATCGATTTCATGGCGATTGACCCCCTGAAACCGAAAGGGCATCCCGTTTATGCGGTAGACGCCATCGCAGACGGAAGAACTCCGGAGCGCCGTCCGCGCATGGCGGATATCGCGAATGGCGCCGGATGCATCCCGCAACACGAGGCGCGAAGCAACCAGACCGGGATTCTCGGGATGCCACGAGGGAAACGACCCGGAAGAAAGCCGCAAGGAAACCGCCGTTTCCGGAAGCGGCGAAGCGCCAAACCGGAAGGACGCCGTTTTGTTGCCGAGCGTCCATTCGAGAACGCCTCCGGGAGGCGGATCGGCGATCGTGGCACGGACAAGGATCGAACGCTCTTCATACCTGGATTCGAATATCGCGTCTTCAATGTGCGACGGATCGACGGAATAGAGGAAAACGTCCCGGTAGATTCCGGAAAAACGCCACGCATCCTGATCTTCCAGATAACTCCCCTCCGCATATTTCCAAACCTGGAACGCCAGCGTATTCTCCCCTTCTTGGCAGACCGGCGTGAGATCGAAGGAAAAACCGGCTCCGGCATCTTGCGTAGAACCGACGAAGAGCCCGTTCACCCATATCGACAGCTTTGCCTGCGCCGCGCCGACATACAGCCGGACCAACCGACCTCGCCATTCCTCCGGAACGGCGAAAACACGGCGTAGCCGCATGGTGGGATTCGGCTCCGCATGAACCGTCCGCCCCCGTTCCCCGCATTCCGGAATCCGAGGGGGATCCGGCCGAAACGGCCATCCGCTGTTGACGTAAATCGGCGTCCCGTATCCCTTCATCTCCCAAGTTGCGGGAAGCTCAATCGCGTCCCAGTTCGAATCGTCGAAATCCGGACGCTGAAACCCGGCAAGACTGCGCGGCTCCCCGGCATCCGGGCGCCAGAGACAGCGCCATCCGTCCCGAAGCGAAAGACGCCAGTCGTCGATATCGTAAAGATACTGCTCCGGCGATAGCGTCAAGGACCGGCTTGGCCAGGATAATGCCGTTGCCGGCAACGCATTTCTGGATAGTGCAACCGGTTTCATGCCGACAGAATCGTAAGAGAAACAAGCTTGTTCGGAAAGAATGGGAGCAGATTGGACCACACACTCCGGAAACTAGGGGTTTTCCGTATCTTGATAGGTGGAGACCGCTTCGGACGCGATTTTCCTGAGGAGGGCGGCGTAGGTTTCGCCGACTTCCTTTGGAACATACGTGACTTCGCCGGGGTCGATGTCCAGAAGCGTCTTCGCCCAAACAAGTCCAATCAGATAGGAGCCGAAAGCATTGGCATGATACCCGTCCAGACGATGCAGCGGCTTTCCTTTTGCCGGGGTTCCCGTCTCCTTGTCGGCGACAACGCGCAACCCCCACTCCGGCGTATCCCAGGCCGTTTTGAATGCCCATCCCGCCGGAATGATCCGAAGATTGTGCGCGGCCGCAAACCGCTTGTATGCCTTCCCGATTTTTGCGTACATTTCGTATGGCGTGAGACCCGCCTTCGAAATCCGCTTTTCATCGCCCCGATATGCCCAGGTTTCATGCAGAACGATTTCCGCCTGCGGCGCATGCGTCCGGATCAATTCCATCAACCGGGTGCCGAACGGCTCGTAGGTTGCAGGATTCTGGGAGTACCAGCTGGCTTGCTGAATGGTGACATACTGCCACTTTTCCGCCTCCAGCATCTGCGTCAGTGTCATTGACCGGTTTTTATACCGGTAGCAGACGCCGTTTGTGGAAGCGTTTTTCCAATGGCGTTCCATCGTGCATCCGCCGATCGCGGCATTTCCGAGCACGACCGGCTTGCCGGACGATTCGCAGATTTTCGCCAGATCGTGATGCGCATTCACCGAAAAACTGTTGCCGATCGACAGGATTTTGACGGGTTCCGGTTGCTCTCCCGCACGCACCGGAAGGGCCATCGGAAAAAGAAGCGTCAGCGTAATGGAAAGGGTAAGAAATGTTTTCTTCATGGCAGATAGGCGAATGGAGTCCGAAATCTTGTTTTGTCTGGAACGAAGAGGCGCTGAAATACCGGTCAATTGCCGCCGTTCTTGCGGAACTTGCGGTCCAGCTCCCGCGTAGAGGTGAAAATCATGGTCGGATAGCCGAGAGGAGAAGCATACGGAAGCTTGCATCCGGCCAACTCGCGCAGCAAGACCTTCTGCTCCTCCGGATTCAATGCTTTCCCCGAACGAACCGCCCCGCGCGAAGCCGCCGCCGCAACGAGCTCCTCCTGCCAATGCTGGCGTCCGCGGCGCGGTCCGGCTTCCTCCAAAGCCAGCGCCGTCTCCTCCAGAATCGATTTTGCGGATGCGCCTGCCACGATATCCGGCATCGCATGGACGACAAACGTATCGCCACCGAAATCCTCCACATCGAACCCCATGCTTACGAGAACGGGAAGAAGCGTGCGAATCCGCCGCGCATCAACCGGCGACATGGCAACCGTCTGCGGGATCAGAAGCCGCTGCGAAAGCGTATCCGTCCGCGAGGCAAGACTCATCAGACGTTCGTAAATGACGCGTTCGTGCGCGGCACACGGATCGACAATGGTATAGCCGCCGTCCGTCTCCAGCATCAAGTACCCGGAACGAAGCATCCCGAGAATCCGAAAATTCGTCCAAGGCGCCGATCCGGAAGGTTCCGCCGGCGGCTGTGGCGGCGGCGCAGATGCCGCCGGAACCGCTGCCGACGGCGGCGGAACGGACGCCGCAACCGGCGTCGGCCGGACACTTGGCGGCGGAACGGACGGCGCAGACACCGGCACGGAAACGGATGCGATCGGGGGTAACGCCGGTAGCGTATCGGCTTTCGGATCGGCGGGAACCGGCGGCGTGATCCGCTGCGGTCGGAAAGTCGTATCCGATATCGGCTGGAAATCAAAATGTTCCTGACGCGGCGGAGGAGGAGAGAATGTCAGCGGCTTCGGTGACGCCGGAGCAACGGTCTGCGGCTGCGGCCGCTCCGGCTGCGAAACCGGAGCAGACGCGGAACCGGGCGAAAAGACGGCCGTCGTGCGATGCGGCGAAAGTGCCGATGAAATGGTTGCGAGAACGGCATCGCGAACCGCACCGATCGCACGGAAGCGAACCTCGCGCTTCGTCGGATGGACATTCACGTCAACCGTCTCCGGCGGAACCTCCAAAAACAGGAAAACCTGCGGACGACGCCCCGCCTCCATGCGCGGATAGGCCTCGCGAATGGCCGCCTGCACCGCAGGAGCGGTTGCAGGCCGCTGATTCACAAAAACATATTGCCCTTGCGAATCGGCTCGCGTATTGCTTGCCAAACCGACAAACCCGTGCACGCGAATGGCGCCGAAAACACGATCCACCGCAACAAATCCCTCCATCTGACTCGAGCCGAACAAGTCGCAAAGGCGCTCTTGCAGCGAGTCGGCAGGTCGCAAGCCGTACACGGAAGCGCCATCGCATGTGAGCGTAAAGGCGACATCCGGACGCGAAATCGCATGGACGATGACCTGATTGCGGATGTGCGCCTCTTCCGTCTGGAAAGAGCGCAAAAACGCACGCCGAGCCGGAAGATTGTAGAACAAATCGCGCACCTCCAGCGTCGTCCCCGGCGGCATGCCGCAATCGCAAACCTCCGTATGGACTCCGCCGTGAATGACGATTTCCGTTCCCGCATCGTCCTCCGGACGCCGTGTGCGGAGCGTGAAATGAGATACGCTGGCAATGGAGGCGAGCGCTTCGCCGCGAAAGCCCATCGTCTGAATCCGGTCGATATCCTGAACCGTCCGAATCTTGCTCGTGGCTTGCCGCTCCGGCGCCATCAGCGCATCGTCGCGCCCCATGCCGGAACCGTTGTCGGCAATCGAAATCAGCTTCCGGCCTCCGGCTGTAATCGCAATATCAATGCGCGTCGCCCCGGCGTCCAGAGCATTTTCCAAAAGCTCTTTGACAACCGATGCCGGGCGCTCGACAACCTCGCCTGCGGCAATCTTGTTGGCCACATCCTGCGAGAGCATTCGAATCTTTGCACCTGATTTCTTTTCCATGCCATTCAGTATAGCAAAAGACGAATGCTTTTTCACAGGAAAACCTGCCTGCCGGAAAATCCCATTTCCGGAAACCCGCGACAGACGGACGATCGCTTTCGAGGCTCAATGGAGCGGCAACGGCGCAAGACCGCGAAGCACAACCGGCGCACCGGTGAGCTCGATTCGGACAGTTCCGTTCGTTACGGGCAGTGTTGTCACGCGCCCGATGCAATCCGTCATTTCCACCGCTTCGTCACGCGCATTGCCCGCCCTGCCCCGTTGCACGGCCCGTGGCGGCTTGGCATCCCGCGCCCCCGCTCGTACCCCGTGGCGCGTGCCCCGCTCGTGTCCCGTTGCGGTAGGGCGCGA
>JAEDLN010000234.1 GCA_016295275.1 Kiritimatiellia bacterium | reverse complement strand
CAATGGGATTCGGCCATCGTCGGCACGTTGATCGGCAGCCCCGTCTTCGCGCGCAACTTGCCGAGGAAGCTGTCGGCGGTGATCGTTTCGGGATAGAGACGGACATTGCGTTTCGTGCCGGTAATCTGCGTGTTGTAGACGAGATTCTCGACCGGACGAGAGGCACGGCAATCTTCCCTCGCAAAATAGCTCGGATACTCGCCGGTCACGCGCGCATACTGCTCCTGCGTCACTTCGAAGACGCCGATGTAGTAGTCATGCGTGATTTCGCCCCAGTACTGGCCTTTCGTCGTGTCAGTCGGCTCGGTGAAGCCGAAGAACAACTCGGGCTGAACCGTCTTGCGCACGCGTCGGAGCCACAGCTCCGTCGTCTGGCACTTCTCGTTCGTCGCGCCTTGCACGTGCGCCGGGGCCTGCGTGACATAGCGAATCGGATATTTCGTCGCATCGGGACCCGCCGAAAAGTCGATCACCACGTAAAGCGGCGTGGAAGAATCAGAATACGGCGCAACCGCAACGGCAAAACTCATGTCGCTTGCCTTGAAATCCGGATAATCGGCGCCGAAATCCCACGTCACGCGATTGCTGCCGCTCTTGGCAACCGGATCGCTCGCATAGGAATTGGCCGTGAAGACCTTGCCGGACGAAAGCTGCTTCGCCTGCAATTCGACGCGATAGGCCTCGCCCGCAGGAGCGGTCAAGGTGAAATCGACGTCCACCAGATTGTTCCAGGGATAACGCTGCTGGGCCTTTACGCCCGAAACCGTCACTGCATTCGCTTCGGCGAGCATCATCGCCGCGACAAATAAACTTGCAATAATCTTTTTCATTTTCAGTATGTTTTAGGCAATTAACGAATCAATACGAAAGAACCTTGCTGCGGACACGAATAGTCGGCCTGCAGCGGAGTGGAAATCGGCTGTCCGTTGGCATCGACTGCCGTCAGCGTCCACGTGTAATCGCCGTACATGAACGGCAATTTGATGGTGTACGTTCCGGAAACCGACGCATCATACGCGGCCATCTCGACGCTGTCTTCCGGCAAGCCAAGATCGGAACGACGACGGACATAGCCAAGGAGCAATTTCATTCCGCCCTGCGTGCCAAACCATTCGGAATCATAGGCAATCGTCGCAGTTCCGTGCTCGTCGGCGATACGCTGGAATGAATTCGCCGTCGTATCGATTTCGGTCGCTTCACTCTCGCCTTGCGCCATTTGGATCGCAAGATCGGCGCTTTCCAGAACCGTTGTCGAGCTGTCGCTTGCAACGGCTACAAGGCGCAAATGACGATAATAGCCGGCCGAGGTGTCAACCGTCCATTCATACGTACCTGCCGCAGTGGAAAATACCTCAACCGTCGCATATTCCGGTTCGCCTTGCGTATCAGATGCCGCTTCCAAACGCAATGTCACGCCGTCGGCCGCACCATACCACGCCTGATCGTATGCGATGACAACGGGATTGGGTGAAATCCGGTCGGATGTGGACGAATCGATTGCGACTGGCGCAGACGTCCAGACCGGTTCGCCGAAATCCGATGTTTCCGCATGGCAAAATGCGCTTGCAAACGCCAAGAGAACGCTTGCTTGCCACTTCGTTCTAGTATTGCTGGTAGACATTTTTCACTCTCTTGTGAGTTGAACACAACTTCTATACCAAAGTGGCAAGAATGATGGCAAGCCGAGAAATTCCCTTTTGCGCCGAAACAGATTCCCTTTTGCGCAGATTCATGCTATCATTCGCCATTGGCATGAAACGTTCGGCTACATATAACATCCTCGCGGTCTATTCCCTGACGAAAGTCGCGCATCGCGAACATTTCAGCGGCATCCTCAATTACTGCTGCAATAAACCGGATTGGCAATTGCATCTCTGCGAACCCGGAGATCGGTTCGATGCAAAATCGTATTATCAGCCGTCCGGTCTCCCGTACGACGGCTACATCGTTTCCCTTCCGGGCACGTCCGAGGCCATGACACTGCTGGCCAAAAGCGACATTCCGACGGTTCTCATCAATATCGATGGCCGCGGCCTTCCGCGTCGCGAACGGAATTATTCCACCGTTTGGCTCGACAACGAATCAATCGGCAAATTGGCGGCAAAACATTTCCTTTCGCAAAGACGTTTCGCTTCCTTCGCTTTCGTCTCAAACGGCGATGGACAATTCTACAACCGCGAACGCGAACAATCCTTTCGACAAGCACTGCGCAAGAAAGGTGTCCATTCGGTTCAAGTGCATGAAAATCCGTTCAACCGGGCAGAACTCGCGTACTTCCTCGACCATTTGCCAAAACCGACGGCAATCATGTGCGCCGGCGAACCGGCTGCACTGATGGTGCGCGCCTCGGCAAGGGAATTGGCCTTGCCGCTTCCTGGAACCGTCTCCATTCTGTCCGTCGATGCCATTTTCCTCGGAAACGAAGGCGACGATATCAGCTACATCGCTCCGCCTTTTTCTGCAATGGGAACGGCGGCTGCTAAGGAACTCGACCGGATTCTGCATGGAAACGGACGCTGCGCCTATCGCGAAATCGTCATTCCTGCCCACGAAATCATTTGCCGCTCATCCTCTACGTCCGACCGACACGCCTTTTCGACATTCGACCAGGCCCAGGCGATTCAAATCGCCGATCCGAAAACGTGCCTTCGCGTTGGCGAACTCGCCAATCGCCTCTCACTGCCGCGCCGCACGTTGCAAAAGCACTTCGAAAAAATCACCGGCGTCTCCTGCAAAACCTGGCTCGATCGACAGCGCCTGACAGAGGCAAAGAAAGCATTGCTCGCCGGAAAAAGCCTGCAGGAAGCTGCGGAAAACTGCGGCTACCGCTCGGCAAACGCACTGACCAAGGCTTTCCGCCGCCTGGAAGGCAAATCTTACCGGGAATGGTGCACAGAATTGAAGTCCGAAACCATTGCCGAACCCCCTCCGCACAAAGCCACAGCCCACCCGAAACAATAGTCGCCGACCCTCTGCCGCACCTCCCGTGCCCCTCCTCCCGTGCGCCCCTCCTCCCTGCGGCTTTGCGGTAGGGCGCGATGCTCGGTTGCCACCGCCCGTGGGGGCTCCCCATCCTTCCGGCTCGCGCCGCCGCGCCTCCTCGCCGCACCCCTCGCCGTGCTCCACACTCGTGTCCCGTTGCGGTAGGGCGCGATGCTTGGCCGCCACCGCCCGTGGGGGCTCCCCACCCTCCCGGCTCGCGCCGCCGCGCCAT
>JAEDLN010000027.1 GCA_016295275.1 Kiritimatiellia bacterium | reverse complement strand
CAAATACGTCAACCATCTTTCCAAATCGTTTGACGGTCGGATGTTCCGCGAAATTCTTCGTTTTGAAGCGGATAGTTTTGCCCGTTCGGTGGAGTATCTTGAGGGCTACCTCTATTTTGGACTCGGCACGGAAATCAAAGAGCACGGGCACTTTGAAGGGAATTCGCTGAAGCTGAAGTTTGTTCCGTCCGAAATCAATCCGGCGAGCGGAACGATTTTGCGTTGTCGGTTTTCGCCCTGATCGTCCTTCGTTTTGCCGCGGGACGGGGACTTGCGCGGGCATTGGCGCTTCCCAACAGGACGGGGGCGGGGGTACGACAGCCTGGGCCTATGGGCTATTACAGGAAAACGGGAGACGTTCCTAGACCTTGCCACAGGGGCGTAAACGCTTACCCTGTGGCAGGAGCGGAAGGAAGGACCCGTTCGGTTTTGATTGCCGTGTTAGGACACTAAGCAAACAGCCGGATAAAGGTCCGGATGATGCCTGCCAGCAGAATCAGATTGATGAGGAGCAGCAGAATGTTGCAGAAATGGCGTGCCGGCGTTCCTTCTGCGTTCTTTGGGTAGAACGGCTTTTGGGTCAATTGACGCCGCAAAGCGGTTGTCAATCCCATTGGTTTGTTGATACTCCATCCGGCCCCTTCGAGGAGGGGGCCGATATCCTGCCGCATGAGTTTGACGACACCGGCGAGCAGGATGGGACCCAGAACGATGAGAATCGCCGCGACAGCGGTTCCGCATCGGGCACGGACAGACATTGCGGCAAAGTTCTTTGCGAAGAATGCGAAACCGGAGCTCAAGGCTGCGATGGAGACGGAGATCCCCATAAAGAGGGAGCCGAAATTTTGTGCTTGTGCGGGCTGAGCCGGTTTTGCGACAGGCTTTCCGCTGAGGGCGTCGTTGGTTGCGATTTCGGCGGATTTTTCGATTGAGCTCTGCGCCTGTTGAGACAGGGATTCGATTTTTCCCATCACCATATTGGCGATATTTTTGAAAGGGGCGAGGACGGCCTCGGTCAGGGAAATGGGGTTTTCGATAATGGAAACGATAACGGCATCGTATTCGATTCCTTGCAGGTCAAAGAAGACGCCTCGTTTTCCGACCTCGAGATTTCCGCGTGTACCTGTTGTCGCGGGGGAGATAACGGTAAAAGCCGGTCCGTTCGGAGGGGTGATTTTTGCATAGATCGTAAAGATTCCGGCGGACTTTGCGACTTTCGCGTGAGCGGCGGCATCGGGGACTTCCATGCAGAAATTGAACCAGCGTCCGTCGATCAAGAGACGGCCTCGCTCGAAGAGTGCGACTTGTTTTGGATTGTAGAATTCCGGAAGGCTGACAAAGTTGTTTACGAAGCACGGGAGGCTGCGGTGGAAGAGAAGGAGGCGTTCCAAGTCGGCGAAAGCGGCAACGCGATCGGCGACCACGCGGTCTTGTTTTTGAAGCTCATCGCTTTGCGCTTCGAAATCCGAGGCGTTCCATGCGCGAAGATCGGCTTCGGGAAACGCTTCGACGATTGCGCCCTTTTTTTCGGCGAGGTATTTCGCGTAGGGGGCGAGTGCATTGCGAACGGTTGTCCACTCATCCTTTGAGATGGCATCCGGCGTTTTTCCGAGAACCCGCGTAAAGAGACCATTGCGAAGCGAAGAGAGCGTATCGCTAGACATCGGATTGACGAGTTCGCCAGTCAGCGGGAGGCGTCCGTCCGGGAGGATCCGAGCGATTGGAGCGGCGGCCAGGGCTTTATCCGGGTCTGCCGCGGAAGCGTCTGCGGAGAGGAATTTTGCGGCCTGGTCGGGGGCAAAGCGCTCGAATCCGGCGAGGAAGAAAAAGCGGTCGATATCGGCGGCGTTTTTGGCAAATGCGGCATAGAGTGCGGGCGTATCGGAGCCATAGGGCATTGTTTCCGCGTTATCGGGAAGTCCGCGATCCTTCCATTCGAGAAAATCGCGAATAGCGGCGGAGAAGGCGTGGAACTGTTCGGAGGAGACGCCTTGTTTTCCGGAGATATCGGGAGAGCCGCCGGTTGCCTTGACGGAGGCGGCGATGTAGGCACGGAGCGCATCGTTTTGCGCGGCTTCGGGGACGAGGATTCCGTCGCCGTTGAGGGGTTTCGAGCGCAAGCAAGCCATGGACGCCCGGACATCGGCGAGTCGAATGGTTTTTCCGTTTGGATTTGCCTGTTCGTTGACATAGTTGGCGGTTGTCAGGAGGGCCTGGCCGCCGGGGGCATCGGGGCGGATATTGGCGAGTTCGATTTCATCGACGGGCGAACCGACGGTCGAGGCGTCCACCAACAGATCAAGGAGCCAGCGAATTGCGCTTTGCACCTCGGAGGTCATGATCCGACCGTTTTTATCGGCATCCAAGTATTGCAGAAAGGCGGCATCCTCCCGAAATGCGGAGACGGGGGCGGAAGTGGCGGCCCAGTGCGATTCATCGACCGTCAAGAGTTCCTTGAGATCGGTTGCGTTTTGAAGGACCAGTTGATAGGACTTCCCGTAGCGGTTGAATTTCATGGTTGTCGGATTGGTGGGATATGGTTTTAGGAAAGGGGAGGAAAGGGAATCGGATTCGTCCAGGCTTGCGTTCCGTCGGGAGCCGTCAAAATCAGGCGCAAGGGACCTGTCATGGTTGGCTTTATTGGAAGTTTGACGGATGTAAGGAGCGGACCTTCGGGTGGTGCCAGAACGGAGGAGACGCGGCGTCCCGCGCTACGGAGGTAGACGGATCGGACGGGGGAGCAATCCAATAGGAAGCAGGTCTTTTCCTGTTGCAAGCGGTAGATTTCGGGACCGGTTGACGCGTAGAAATGTCCCTGTTCGAGGGCGGAGATGACGGAGGCGTACTCTTGGTCCGGCGCAAAGAGTGTAACCCAAGCGCGGCCTCTATCGCAACGCGGATGTGAAAATGGGAGGGAGAGATGCGTATCATCTGCGGCGACGCAGAAAGGGGAGGCGTGTCCGGCGCGGAGGATGGAATCGTAGAGAAAGGAAGCGTCCGTACTTCCGCCGTTGACGGTTGCGGACGTATTGTAGATTTCGAATCCCCAGAGACCGCGCAATTCCCGAAGCAGCGTTTCCGGAATCAGCGACCAAGCGGGATGGTTCAGCGTGACGAGAAAGCCGAGATCGTTGGCGTCGGCAATGGTCTTGTTTATGGTTTGGGCGTCGGCGGTTCGCCCGCGCACGATTCCATTGTGAAGAGCCTCGGTACGCCAGATTTGCGGCGTTCCCCAGCACCATTCCGGGCGAAAATTGACATGCGTACGGAGTTCCGGACGTTTGGCGAGCAGGTTCAGATGAATGACGGGGGCATGTTCGGCATTGAGTCGAAGGACATCGTTAAAGCCGAGTTCATATCCGACGAGAGCCGTAAAAAGCCCGGGTTCGGAGAGCCGATGATGCGTCCGGATGATTTCATGCTCGGTGAAAGCGACGATTGAGATACCCTTCGACAAATAGAATGCTTTCAGTTCCTCCGGCGAACAAGCGCCGTCCGAGCATGTGGAGTGCGCGTGCAAGTTTGCCCGGAATGTCGGAAGCCGATGTGGAAGGATATCCATAAATTCGAAAGCCGAAAGGAGATCGCCGGCGGAATCAAGAGGCGATTTCCGAGAAGAGAAAACAAAGAGTGGGAAAGGGGAAAAATCGCGTTTATTCTATTGAAAAGGTGGAAGGAGGAAAAGGGGGGAGGAGGATGCGGGATGGGGAACAAGTGCATACGTCGCGGGAAAATGGTGCAGAGACAATGTCCCGGCAAACCCGACCAAGCGGCGCGCGAGGCGGATGGTGCGGGGCGAGCGGGATGAAACGCAGAGGACGAGGTGGGAGATTGGGGCTATTGCGGAGGGAGCAGGCGTTCGAGTTTCATGAAACGGGAAGCCTTGAGCAGGACGAGATCGCCGGACCGGACGGGTATTTCGGTCGGCATTTCCGGGTAATGGATCAGGGAAGAAGGAGGAAATCCGGCATCGATTGCGGCATTGGCGATTTGTTTGGCTTGGGGGCCAATGCAAAGAAGCAGGTCCGGGCGGAGACGGGTTGCCTCGGCACCGACGAGGCGATGGAGTTCTTGGCTCTTGTCGCCGAGTTCGCCCATATCGCCGAGAACGGCCACATGGCGACCGCGGGCGGGTGTTTTGGCAAATGTCTCGAGGGCGGCCTTCATGCTGGCGGGATTCGCGTTATAGGCGTCGTTGATGAAGCGGATCCCGTTTTGGTCGATGATTTGCCAGCGCATGGGCGCACGCGGGGCGGTTTGAATTCGGTCGGCAATTTGGTCCGGGCGGACGCCGCGCATGCGGGCGGCTGCGATTGCAAGGAGGGCGTTGTGGATCATGTGGGTGCCCGGAACACCGGTCTGCACCTCATAGGAGCGTTTCGACGCGGCCTCTAGGACGATGAAGGAGCCGGTATTTTCATCGAGAACCCGAGCGGAAAAATCGGCTGTACAGGAGCTGTTGTCATTCAAGACGGCGGTTGTGACAATGGTGCCGTTCCGGCAAGCCTTTTGGAAAACGGGGAAGAAAGGGGATTGTGCGGGGAGAATGGCGAATCCGGATGACGGGATGCTGCGAAGGAGGTTTGCCTTTTCTTCTGCGATTGCCTGTTCGGAGCCGAAGTTTCCGATGTGGCAAGGCGCGATAGCCGTCAGGATTGCGGCGTCCGGGCGGAGGATACGGGCGAGTGCGGCGATTTCACCGGGATGGTTCGTCCCGCATTCGAAGACGCCGTTTTTGGTGTCGGCGGCAATGGTGAGAAGGGAGCGCGGAAGACCGATATCGTTATTCCAATTTCCGTTGGTTTTTGCGACGGGGCCAAGCGGTTCGAGCAAGTGGGCGAGAAAATCCTTCACACTGGTTTTTCCGACAGAACCGGTGATGCCGATGCAGAACGGATTGCAGACGGTTCGCCAAGCGGCGGCTAGATCGGCGAGCGCCCGTCGGGTATCGAGGGTTCGCAGAAGGGGGATCGGGGCATCGGGCAAGGCGGCGTCGGCGGGGACGACTGCGGCGGCGGCGCCCTTTTGCGCGGCGGCGGGCACATAGACGGAGCCGTCTTGGTTTTCTCCGCGAATCGCGATATAAAGCGCTCCCGGCGTAGCAGTCCGGGAATCGTGGGTAACGGCGGAAAAGGATTCGACGGCAGGGATGACGTCCCAGGTTCCACCCGTCCATTGGGCGGCTTGTTGCGGAGTAAACATGGCGGAGAGGAAGGAAAACGGTCAGACCCGGGCGTTTGCAAGAACGGTCAACAGTTCCGGGAGCAATTGTTTCTTACGGGAGAGAATGCCGGGCAAGAGGAAGATACCGTCGGGGGTATGCCGATATGGAAGCGCCCGTCGCACCGGTTCGATTCCGCGGTAGACGAGTTCGGAGTTTCCGCGAACGGGATCTGTCACCAGCAATGCGATAAAATCGAGATTTTCTTCCTCTCTAAGGCGATCGAGTTCCGACGTGAGAGCGGGAAGGTTTCGATGGAAGAGTTGGAGATTGCTCTCTTCGATTTGGGAAAGTGCGAATCGGAAGCCTTCCTCGGTATAGCGTTTCCGGTCGGAATCGATAGCTTCCCGCGGGGACATGGAAGAGAGCGGGGATTCGACGGAAAGGAGCCCCTCCATGATGGAAGATGCGGATTCGCCGCAGATTTTTTCGAGCCATGCGGCGATTTCGCGATCGGCGTCCGTCGTTGTCGGCGATTGAAAGAGCAGGGTATCGCTGACAAGACCGCACAGGAGGACGCCGGCAGTTGTTTTGTTGGGACGGAGTCCGGCGGCGCGGAACATTCGCGCCACGATGGTGCAGGTCGATCCGACGACATCTGCGGTATACTTGATCGGTTCGGCGGTCGGGCGGAAAGAGATCCGGTGGTGATCGACGACTTCGACAACGGGGATTTCGTCGATTCCGGCGATTCCCTGATCGGTTTCGTTATGATCGACCATGATCATTCGGAATGGCGGGAGGGACGTGAAATCGCTTTTTCTCACGATTCCGACCAGACGGCGATTGGCATCGAGTACGGGGAAAATATTATCGGGGGAATGGAGGACGGATGCACGGACATCGTGCACGCGATCGGAGCTTTGGAGGGTGATGCCCTCCTTTTCAAGGGGGGCGGCACCGGTTGGCGTGGCGAATTTGAGAAGGCGGATGACCTTTCCGGAGTCGTATCGGGTACGGAGAATTGTCGTACCGGATTCGGCGGCGGCCCGGATGGTCGTTTGGTTGACGGGCGCATCGCCCGTTACGATCAGCAGAGGAATCCGGCGTGCGACGACGCTCTGATGGATATTCGGCCGATCGCCGCAGACGATTGCCAGATCCCGGACGCCGGAGACGGCGTCCATACGGGCCTCGAAGGATTCCGGAGAAGCTGCGGCGACGTAGACATCGTAGAGTCGGAGACCGGGCTCGGGACCTTCGCAAAGCGTTTCCGCTTTCAGGATATCGCGAATTCGTTCGGTAGAGGAATTGACCGTACGTCCTGCGAGAGATAGCCCCTTGTTTTCGCCGGTGATGGCAAGAAATTGGGTCAGCAATCCGATTGGGTTCAGCATTCCGATGAACGTACCATCCGGCTCCGTGACGGGGATTGCGGCTTCGCCGGAGGCGTTCAGCAGTTTCAGGCCCTCGTAGAGCGTCACGCTTGCGGAGACGGAGGCGCAGGAATCGGAGAGGAGGTCACCGACGCGGAGATAGACGTCGCCGCGAGAGGGCGGGGGCGTGAGGTTGAAGTGCCGGAAAAGCCAAGCGGCGCGCGGCGGAAGGAGCCCGGGGCAGATAGCCTGCACGCGGTCATCGCCGAGCCGTTTGCGCAGATCGGCGAGGGCGTAAGCGGAAGCGATGCTGTCGACGTCGGGGTTTCGATGTCCGCTGATGAAGATAGTCCGGATATTTGCAGGCATTCGGAATGTCGTTTGGGATGGGATATCAGAGGATATGATTGTCGATGAGGCGAGTTTTCCCGATATAGACGGCGAGAGCCAAAAGGGTATTTGGGCGAAGCGCATCGATTGGCTCGAGAGAATCGGCGTCGACAGCAACGATGTAGTCGATTTTCGTACCGGGAACGGCGGCGATTTTCTCGTGCATTCGTTTCAGGATGGGAGCCGGATCGGTTGCACCGGCGGCAAAAGCGTTTTGCGCCTCGTCGAGGGCCTCATGGAGGACGAGCGCGCGGGTTCGTTCTTCGGGGGAGAGGTACGTATTGCGGGAGGAGAGAGCGAGACCGTCGGCTTCGCGGACGAGGGGAGCGCCGATGATGGTTACAGGAACATCGAGATCGCGCACCATCCGGCGCAGGATCGCAAGCTGTTGCGCGTCCTTTTGCCCGAAGACAGCGACATCGGCCCGTGCGATATGGATCAGTTTGAGGCAGACGGTCAGAACGCCTGCGAAATGGATTGGGCGGAAAGCGCCGCACATCACCTTGGAGAGGGTGGATTCGACGAGGGAGACGGTCGGATTGTCGCCGTACATTTCGGCGGGCGTCGGTGCGAGAACGGCGTCGACGCCTTCCTTTTCGAGCAATTCGAAATCATGTTTTTCGTCGCGCGGGTATTGCGCAAAATCTTCATTCGGTCCGAATTGGGTTGGATTGACGAAGACGGATACGACGACGCGGGAAGCATTTTTGCGGGCGATTCGCATCAAGGAAGCGTGTCCCTCGTGGAGATATCCCATTGTAGGGACGAGCGCGACGGATTCGCCGGCATGGTGCCAAGAATCGACAAGGGAGGAAAGTTCTGACTTCGTACGACAAACGATCATAGCTGCAGAAAGCCGCGGAAGGCGCGGAGATTAGGTTGTGATTAGGATTTTCGCTGAGAAGAGGGAAGAATCCGCATTTGGTCGCGGTATTTCGCGACGGTACGGCGGGCGCATTGGATACCGCGCTCGGAGAGCAGGCGAACGATTTCCTGATCGCTCAGCGGTGCGGAGGGGTCCTCGTGATCGATCAGATCGCGGATGACGCCCTTGATATTTTCGCCGGACAGGTTTTCGCCGTTATTGGAGGAAACGCGGGCGGTAAAGAGTTTTCTGATTTCGACGATGCCGCCGGGCCATCGGGCGAATTTTCCGGATACGGCTCGGGAAACGGTTGTTTCGTGGATACCGATTTGTTTTGCGATATCTGCCATGACGAGGGGGCGGATATCGGCCGGATTGCCGGAATCGAAGAATGCCTGTTGGTGTTCGACGACGAGGGCGGCGACGCGGCCGAGCGTCAGCTGGCGCAAGCGCACGCCGTTGATGAGCGCCTCCGCATCGGCGATACACTTGCGGGCGTAGTCGCGATCGGCCTTCCGGATTTCCGGCGGTGCGGATTCGTCCTTTTGGGTTCGCCGGAGCTTTGCGGATGCCCGGACGGCCTTATCGAGGGCATTGGCGTGGGCACGGAAGGCCGCATTGACGGAAAGACGCGGAAGATTGGACTCATCCAATTCGGTAACCCATCGGCCGGTGGCGGGGTCTTTGCGCACGATGATTTCCGGAGTAACGAGGATCGGCTTCCATGCGGAGATGGCGCTACCGGGCTTCGGGTTGAGGACTCGGACGAGTTCCAGCACCTCTTCCAGCTCGTAGTCTTCGGTCTTGTAGCGGCGTTCGAGGCGTGAGAATCGTCGAAACGCGAGAGCCTCGAAGCTTTCGGGGTCGCTGAGAATCCGGGCGGCAAGATCGCGTGTCGCGGGTGCGAACTGTTCGATGGCGGAACCCTCGTCCGGTTCGGCAAGGATTTGCAGAAGCATGCATTCGCGGGCATCGCGGCCACCGACGCCTACGGGGTCTAGAGCTTGGATTCTGCGTAGGATTTTTTCAACGGGACCGACATCGTCCAGGAGGAGACCTTGCGCGATTTCGGCGGTTGAGCCCTTGAAGTATCCGTTTTCGTCGATTTCACCGACAATCTGTTCCGCGATTTGATGTTCGAGCGGAGAGAGGCGTTCTCCTTCAAGCTGATGGAGAAGATGATCGGAAAGGTTCTCTTCGGACGTTTGCGAATCGAAGAAGAATTGGCGGCGTTCTTCGGCTTCTGGGGAGTACTCGTTGTTATCGCCGTTTGAAAACAGGTAGTCGATGTCCTCGGAGGCGAGGGAAGCGAGACCGGAATCGGTAGAGGCGGAGAGATCGTTGTCGCCGGCGTCTGTTTCCTCGCGGGCGTCGTCGTCACGGACGCCGGCGGGCAAAGGCGTGGAAGAAGCGAAGTCCCGATCGTCCGGGATATTCGGCTCGAAAACAGGACCGGAATCGGCGGCGGAGGTATCGGGGAGTGGCGCCTTGATGGAGAGTTCGGACTCCTCCGCATCGAACGCATCGTCCCAATCGGAAGAAGATTGGCGATCGTACGCTTCCCGTTCGGCATCGAGGGAGACTTGGGAGCGTGGTTCGACGAGATCGATGGCGGGGTTGCAATCGGCTTCCGCCCGGATATGCGGCAAGAGCTCCATGGAATTCGTCTGCAGCAAGTCGAGATTCTGCTGCTGTTGGTGCGACAGAATCTGTTGTTGGCGTTGCTGTTGGGTCAGACTGAAGGTTGACATGGAGCGATGTCAGTGTTTCAAGGCGTTATCAAAGAGGGATCCGAGGCTGGAATGGAAAGCGTCCTGTTCGGCGGAGGCTCGTTTGGTGTCGCGGGGACGGCCGGGAAGATGCGATGGGGGTCTGGGAGAAGCATTGCCGCCGTTGTTGCTTCTCATGGAAAGGGAAATCCGGCGGCGTTGGAGGTCGACGGCAAGCACGCGCACGGTAACGCGTTGCCCGACCTTGACGACATCGGCGGGGTTGGCGGTAAAGGCGTCGCGCAGTTCGGAGACATGGACGAGACCGTCCTGATGGACGCCGACATCGATGAAGGCGCCGAAATTGGTGACATTGGTGACGATCCCGGGGAGTTTCATTCCGGGGTGCAAGTCTTCGAGGACATGAACACCTTCTGCGAAAGCAAACACCTCGAATTGTTTACGGGGATCCCGTCCGGGCTTTGCCAGTTCGGCGATGATATCACGGAGGGTTGGGAGACCGACGGAATCGGTGCAATACTTGGCAAGCGAGAGTGATTTCGCTTTTTCGGGGTGTTGGAGCAGATCGTTTACCGAGCAACCGAGATCGGCCGCCATTTGTTCCACGATGGGATAGGATTCGGGATGGACGGCGGAGGCATCGAGGGGAGTATCTCCGCCCGAGATCCGCAGAAATCCGGCGGCCTGTTCAAACGATTTGGGTCCCATCCGCGGAACCTTCATGAGGGCCTTTCGGTTCAGGAACGGTCCATTCGCATTTCGGTATTCGACGATGCTGGCGGCGAGGGCGGGACCGAGGCCGGAGACATGGGTCAGGAGTTGTTTGGAGGCGGTATTCACCTCGACGCCGACGGCATTGACACAGGAGAGAACGGTATCGTCGAGGGCGCGACGGAGATGGGTTTGATCGACATCGTGCTGATATTGGCCGACACCGATGGATTTGGGATCGAGTTTGACGAGTTCGGCGAGAGGATCCATCAAGCGGCGACCGATGGAGACGGCGCCGCGGACGGTGATATCCTTATCGGGGAATTCCTCGCGTGCGACTTCGGAAGCGGAGTAGATGGACGCGCCGGATTCGTTGACGGAAACGACTGCCGTACCGGCGGGCAGTCGGAGGGATGAGACGAAGGCAAGCGTCTCGCGTCCATAGGTGCCGTTTCCGATTGCGACGGCGGCGATGGAATAGCGATCAGCGAGATGGAGCAAGACTTCGGCCGCTTCGCGGCGTTTTGCATCGGATTGCGCGAGTTGAACGACGCAATCTTCGAGCAGTTTTCCTTGCGGATCGAGAACGACCACCTTGCAGCCGGTCCGGATACCGGGATCGATTGCGAGGACGGCTTTTCGTCCGAGAGGGGCTGCCATCAGCAGTTCCCGCAGGTTTTCCGAGAAGACGCGGATAGCCTCATCGGAGGCACGGGTAAAGGCGCGGAGGCGGGCCTCCACCTCCATTGCGGGAGCCAGAAGACGGGTATATGCGGCATCGCAGGCCTGTGCGACGAGGCGCGAACAAGGCGTATCGGCTTCGGCGACGAAATGGCTGCGGGCGAGGGCCTGTGCGGCAGCCTTCTCCGGGCGAATGCTCAGCGAGAGAATACCCTCCTTTTCGCCGCGGAGAAGAGCGAGAAGGCGGTGTCCCGGAATTTGGCGAAGCGGTTCCGAGGCATTGAAATAGTCTTGGAATTTGGCGCCTTCGGTTTCCTTGCCGGGGACGACGGCGGAGACGGCATCGGCCTCCTCGTCGAAGAGTGTCCGCATCTCGGAGCGGAGGGCTGTATTTTCGGCAACGGCTTCGGCCACGATATCTCGGGCTCCGGCGAGGGCTGTTTCGACATCGGGGACTTCCTTGGCGGGATCGACGAACGATGCGGCGAAGGCGCATGGATCTGCGGCGGGGTTTTCCTGTTCGGAGAGGAGAAACTCGGCGAGGGGGGATAGACCGTGTTCGCGAGCGGTCTGGGCGCGGGTTCTCCGTTTGGGGCGATAGGGAAGATATGCGTCTTCGAGGGCGGACAAGGTTTGTGCCTGTTCGAGCTCCGCCTTCAAGGCATCCGTCAGGAGATTCCGTTCGGAAAGCGATTCGAGGATTGCCGCACGCCGTGCATCGAGTTCGGCGAGGCGGGTCAAAGCGTCCCGGATATTCGTGATAGCGACTTCATCCAACTCACCGGTTGCCTCCTTTCGATAGCGAGCGATAAACGGAACGGTTGCTCCGGATTCGAGGAGAGAGGAAACGGCGCAGACTTGCGCGGGCCGCAAGGATAACTCGCGTGCGATTTGATCTGTGTGGAGAGTGGATGCCATGGAACAGGTTTTCGGGAGCGGAGCGATTGGGCTGCGTGCTTTTTTCCGGCATTGGCGCAAAGGATCGGATGCGAGCGAGATGCCGGTTGAGGGGGCTTCAGCCATGGTATTTGGGGCAGTCGAGAGGGGAAAATCCAGCCGTTTGCGAGGGCGCGCCGGATTCCCGTCCGGGTGGTGTGGATTTTACCAAATCCGGACAGGCGTGTGAAGAGCATGACAAGGCAGTCGTTGCGCGCAAAGAAGACGCGACCGGTTTGCGCGGATTCCCGCATGGTAAACGAAACCTGCAGAATCCGTGCATCCGTTCATCTTGTTTTGTTGAAAGGTTTTTGCTTCGTGTGATAGACTCGCGTCAAAAGCGGATCGGGGCGCGAGACCGGTGAAAGGCAATGCCTGCGCTACGCGGATAATGCCGGAGCGAACGCACTGATCAAAAAGGAATCGATATGAAAAGAAAATGAAATGTCGAAACGAAGTCGCCTATCCGAAGGGGGATATTTCGGACAGCGCCCTCGGCATTCTCTCTCTCTCTCTCTCTCAATTCGGATTCCAACGCATGACCATTGTTCAACCATCAAACACGAAATACCATGAACCAGACCGTTTTTACGCATAATCCGTTTCCCAAAGTAGGCATCCGCCCGATTATTGATGGCCGCCGTCGCGGAGTCCGCGAATCGCTCGAGGACCAGACGATGGCGATGGCCAAGGCCGCCGCGAAGCTCATCAGCGAAAACCTACGGCATCCCGATGGAACGCCTGTCGAATGCGTCATTGCCGATACGACGATCGGAGGACGTTTCGAGGCCGCGCAGTGCGCGAACAAGTTTGCCGCGAACAATGTCGGCGTATCGCTTTCCGTGACGCCGTGCTGGTGTTACGGAACCGAGACGATGGATCTTGATCCGGTCATACCGAAAGCCGTTTGGGGTTTCAACGGAACGGAGCGTCCGGGAGCGGTTTATCTGGCGTGCATGCTTGCGGGATATGCACAGCGCGGAATGCCTGCATACGGCATTTACGGGCGAGAAGTGCAGAATCGCGACGAGTCCGACAAGATTCCGGCTGACGTTGCCGAGAAGATTCTCCGCTTTGCGAAGGCCGGGCTTGCCGTTGCGATGATGAAAGGCAAGAGTTATCTTTCGATCGGAACGTCTTCGATGGGCATTGCGGGCTCGTTCGTCGATGTCGACTTCATGCAGGATTATCTCGGACTTGCCCCCGAAAACATGGATGAGTGCGAGATTCTGCGCCGCATTGAGGAAGGCATTTACGACAAGGAAGAGTACGAGAAGGCGCTTGCGTGGCTGCGTACCAACCTCAAAGAAGGAAAGGACTACAATCCGGTCAAGATCCGGAAGTCCCGCGAGGCGAAGGACAAAGACTGGGAGTTTATTGCGAAAATGTCCATCATCGTCCGCGACATGATGGCGGGCAATCCCAAACTCAAGGAGATGGGATTTGGCGAGGAGGCCGTCGGGCGCAACGCCATTGCGGGCGGTTTCCAAGGGCAGCGTCAGTGGACAGACCACTGGCCGAACGGAGATGTTGCGGAGGTGATGTGCAACACATCGTTCGATTGGAATGGAAAGAAGATGCCGCAGATTCTTGCGACGGAGAACGATTCGCTCAATGGCATCTGCATGCTCCTCATGTGGCTTCTCACCAACAAGGCATCGATGTTTGCGGACGTTCGCACGTACTGGAGCGATGCGGCGGTGCAGCGTGCCACGGGCAAGGGGCTTCCAAAGGAGGCGAAGGCGGGAATCATCCATCTTCTCAACTCGGGGTCTTGTTGCCTCGATGCGGCGGGCGAGATGAAGGAGAAGGGAAAGCCGGTCTTCAAGAACTGGTGGGACGTGACGAAGAAGGATATCGATGCCACGCTCAAGGCGACAAAGTGGGTTCCTGCGGGCGTCGAATACTTCCGCGGCGGCGGTTTCTCGTCATCGTTCCTGACTCCCAAAGGCATGCCGCTTACGATGATTCGCATCTCCATAGTGAAGGGGCAGGGACCGGTCATGCAGATTGCCGAGGGATGGTCGGTCGAACTCGATCCGAAGCAGCAGAAGGCGTTGATGGATCGCACGAATCCCGAATGGCCGTGCACCTGGTTCACGCCGCGGCTCACGGGCAAGGGCTTCTTCAAGGACGTCTATTCCGTCATGAACGCATGGGCCGCGAACCATGGTGCGATCGCGTACGGACACATTGGCGCGGACCTTATCACGCTCGCCTCGATGCTGCGTATTCCCGTTGCAATGCACA
The DNA here is from genome assembly GCA_016295275.1 of Kiritimatiellia bacterium. Lineage (GTDB taxonomy): Bacteria > Verrucomicrobiota > Kiritimatiellia > RFP12 > UBA3636 > JAEDLN01. Next base: position 1,878 of record JAEDLN010000027.1, on the reverse strand, counting down.
ATGTGCCGGAGGACAAGGTCTTCCAGCCGCATTGCTGGGGCCTCTTCGGTGCGAGCGACGATCCGACCGGCGCGGACTACCGTGCGTGTGCGAACTTTGGTCCTCTTTACGCGACGAACCGCTGAGTACGGCGACGGCTTCCATTGAAGCCGGTCGAGAAAACCAACCACGCGATCGCACCGCGGTGCGATCGCGTGGCGTGTTTAGGAGGAACCTGTTGCGTATGGGACGGACGTTGTCGCGCCGAGGGATACGAGCTTGACGGCTTCCTTCCGGACGGACAAGAAGGCCTAGAAGAAATGTTTGATCAATCCCAGGAGCCCCTGTTTCCAAGGGACGCGGTGTGAGACGCCGCTCTGCGACTTGAATTGGTCGAGATGCTCAACATACCAATCGTAGTTGCGGATAAGGGCCTGTTTGTTAGAGTAGCGCGGTTTGAACCCAAGTTTTTCCTTGGCCCGGTCGATGGAGACGAAGGAATCCTTTCCCGCCGTTGCGTAGACCCACATATAGAGAGGCGAGAGGTGGAGCTTTTCGAGAATGGTGAGTGCGAAGATGACGGGCTTGGCAGGAAAGCCGATAATCCGCTTCCCATGTCCGGCGTGATCGAGGACGGCTTGGTAATCTTCGGCCATGGTCGTGTATTCTTCGGCACCGATATTGAACGTATCGTTGACGACGTTGCGATCGAGCGTCAGCGCTGCCCAGATTGCCTCGTCGAGATCATCGACATCCATCAATTGGTAGCGGTTTTTCCCGTTTCCGATCATCGGGAAGTTGTGTCCGGTATAGGCCCAATCGTAGAAGAGCGCAAAAACGCCGAGCCGTTCGGGGCCGACGAAGGATTTGGGGCGCAAGATCGGGATGCAGAGCCCCTTTTCGCGGTATTCCTTGCAAATTCCTTCTGCGAGCACCTTTGCTTCGCCGTAGGGGCCGACGCCTTCGAGACGATCGGTTTCGTACAGCGGGTGGTGGTCGGGGACCCCATAGACAGCGGTCGAGGAGATCTGAACAACACGCTGCACGCCATTTTCGAGAGCGGCCTGCATAACATTCCGACAACCATCGACATCGGTCGAGCGGATATCTTCGGGCGAATAGAGCGGCAATGCGGCGGCGCAGTGCACGACCATGTCATAGCCCTTCATGGCATTTCGAAGGGTTTCGAAATCGCGCACATCGTTTTGGAAGCAATGGACCCAGGTCTTTTCGGGATAATCGAAAGCGGCAATATCGTAGGAAGCGATTTCCTCAACGCCATGAGCCTTGAGCGATCGAATCAGATTGATTCCAAGAAAACCGGCGCCGCCGGTGATAAAGACTTTCATGCAGACCTCCAAAACGGGAGAATGAAAAGGACATTGAAACGACCGAAATTGTAGGAAAATGCCACAACGAATGCAATTGGGACCGGGAGGTCCGGCGACCAAGCATCACGCCACGGGACAGGGCAACGGGTCGCGGGAGAGGGGGAGAGCATGGGGTGCGGGGCAAAGGTGTGAGATGCCAAGTCGCGCACCGCGGTGGCGAGCCGCCATGGGCGATGGGCGCGGGCGAGGGGCGCTCGGGACGCAGTGCGCAGGTTGGCGGCGCGATGGGGACATCGCGCCCTACCGCCATGCCGCACGAGGGGTAAGCACGGCGGCGTAGTGCGCGGGTTGGCAACGGGGCGCGGGCGAGTGGCGGGTGGGGTGGGGCAGGCGGGGACGATTAAATCACCCTTATCCCGGATTTTTCCGGGATAAATGATCCCAGGTTTTCAATTTCGCTTGAAAATACTGGCTAAAAATGATTTTTGCTTGCCAAAAAGAAAAGGAGAGACTTTTTTTCCGGATTCCGCCATAATGGCGGGTGTCAACACCCGAAAGGAGTCTCTCC
>JAEDLN010000233.1 GCA_016295275.1 Kiritimatiellia bacterium | reverse complement strand
TGGGGACATCGCGCCCTACCGCCATTACGCGCCCCATTACGCACCGCTAATTTCGAGCCGCCATCCCCCACGCGCATTACACCCGCAAAATTCGCACGAGTGGTGCGCACCGCAATATTCGCACGCCATTACCCACGCGCATTACCCACGGCGCATTACCCGGGCGGCGCGATGGGGACATCGCGCCCTACCGCCATTACGCCGCACAAAAATCGCACGCGCATTACCCACGACCACGGGGCACGCGCATTACCCGGGCGGCGCGATGGTCGGCCGCCACCGCCCGTGGGGGGTCCCCACCCTCCCGGCTCGCCACCGCACGCGCATTACCCACGCGCCATCGCCGCGGTAACGCCGCGCCACCGGCTGTCGGGCCTCCCGACCCGCGCCACCGGCTGTCGGGCCTCCCGACCCGACCCCACCGGCCATTACGCACGGGGGGCTTCGAAGCGGAAGGTGTAGCCGTTCGAATCGGCATCGACCACGAGCGTGCTGCCTTCGGTGAATTCGCCTCGCAGCAGTTGGCGGGCAATTTCGTTTTCGAGATCCGTCTGAATCCGGCGTTTCAGCGGACGGGCACCGTAGGCGGGGTCGTATCCGCGCTCCACGATGCGATCCACCGCCCGATCCGTAACCCGCAGCTCGAGCCCGCGATTGTGGACGCGCTTTTCCAGATTCGCCAGCAGCAGCCGGACAATCCGGCAGATTTCGTCGCGTGTCAACGGCTTGAAGAGCACGATGTCATCCAACCGGTTCAGGAACTCGGGACGGAAGGATGCCCGCAGCAGTTTTTGCACGTTCTCGCGCGTCTGTTCCGAGATGGTGCCGTCCTTTCGGATCCCCTCGAGCAGCTCTTGGGAACCGATGTTGGAGGTCAGAATCAAGATCGTATTCTTGAAATTCACCGTACGCCCGTGCGAATCGGTCAGCCGTCCCTCGTCGAGCACCTGCAGAAGAATGTTGAAGACATCCGGATGCGCCTTTTCGATTTCGTCGAGCAGCACCACCGAGTACGGTTTGCGGCGAACGGCCTCCGTCAGCTGACCGCCTTCCTCGTAGCCGATATAGCCCGGAGGCGCACCGACCAGACGCGATACGGCGTGTTTTTCCATGTATTCGCTCATATCGATGCGGATGATTTGCCGCTCGGAGTCGAACAGCCGGTCGGCAAGCGTGCGGGCAAGCTCGGTCTTGCCGACGCCCGTCGGACCCAAAAACAGGAACGACCCGATGGGGCGATCCTCGTTTTGGATCCCGGCACGCGAGCGCAGCACGGCATCGGAAACAGCCTGCACCGCTTCATCCTGCCCGACGACGCGCTTGTGCAGCTCGTCCGGCAAATGCAGCAGCTTTTCCCGCTCTCCCTCGACGAGACGCGTCACGGGAATGCGCGTCCAACGCGCAACGACTTCGGCGATTTCCTCCTCGGTGACCTCCTCGCGCAGCAGGCGGTCGGCGCCGTCGACCTCCTGTTCGGCGGCACGCGCCTCCGCGAGTTTCTTTTCGAGGCTTGGAATCGTTCCGTAGCGGAGTTTGGCGGCGCCTTCCAAATCGTAGGCGCGTTCCTTCGTCTCCAGTTCGTGGCGTGCCGCGTCGAGCTCTTCGCGCAGTTTGCGCACCGAATCGATGGCGGCCTTTTCCTGTTCCCAGCGAAGTTTCATGGCATTCACCTTTTCGCGCAGTTCGGCCAGCTCCTTGCGAAGCGCCGTAAGCCGCTCGCGCGAAACGGCATCCTCTTCCTTGCAGAGTGCCGCCTCCTCGATTTCAAGCCGCATCATGCGGCGCGTCGCCTCGTCCAGTTCCGCCGGCATGGAATCCATTTCCACCCGGATGGAGGCGCATGCCTCGTCGACCAGGTCGATCGCCTTGTCCGGCAGAAACCGATCCGAAATATACCGATCGCTCAGCGTGACCGCCGAAACGAGCGCGGCATCCTGGATGCGGACATTGTGGTGCAGTTCGAAGCGTTCGCGCAAACCGCGGAGAATCGAAATGGCATCCTCGGGCGTCGGCGGATCGATCGTCACGGGCTGGAACCGGCGTTCGAGCGCCGCGTCCTTTTCCATGTATTTGCGATATTCGTCGAGCGTCGTGGCGCCGATGCAGTGCAATTCGCCGCGCGCCAGCATCGGCTTGAGCATATTAGCGGCATCGGGACTTCCCTCGGTCTTTCCGGCGCCGACGATGGTATGGATCTCGTCGATAAACAGGATAACACGTCCGTTCGAGGCCTTAATTTCGTTCAAAACCGCTTTGAGACGCTCCTCGAATTGTCCGCGATAGGAAGCGCCCGCCAGCAGCGCCGTCATATCCAGCGCGAAAATGGTGCGGTCCCGGAGCGTTTCCGGAACATCGCCGCGCACGATGCGCTGCGCCAGCCCTTCCACGATGGCGGTTTTGCCGACGCCCGGTTCGCCGATGAGAACGGGGTTGTTCTTCGTTTTGCGGGAAAGAATACGCGTGACGCTCCGGATCTCCGTATCGCGTCCGATCACCGGATCGAGCTTGTTGCCGCGCGCCAGTTCGACCAGATCCGTGCCGTACTTTTTCAGCGCGTCATAGCTTTCTTCGGGCGTGTCCGAGGTAATCCGCTGATTGCCGCGCACCTCCTTGAGCACCGTCAGGACGCGATCCTTCGGCAATCCGCAATCCGCGAGGATCTTTGCGGCATCGCGATTGTCGTACAGCGCGAGAAACAGGTGTTCCACGCTGACATACTCGTCTTTGAATTGCTTCGCAATCTGTTCGGCTTTGTCGAAGAGCCGCTGCAAATCGTTGCTGATGCCTTCGGCCCCTTGCCGCGCACCGGGTCCCGTCACGGACGGAATCCGCTCCAATGCGCGCGAGACTTCCCGCTGCAACTGTCCGATATCCGCGCCGGCCTTCCGGACAAGCTGCGGAACCAGTCCGTCCGTCTGCTCCAAAAGCGCGGAAAACAAATGGGGTACGTCGATCACCTGATGGTTGTAGCGGACGGCAATCGTCTGTGCCCGCTCCACCGAAGCAATGGATTGTTTTGTCAATTTGTCGGTCATATCAAAATCTCCTTTTTCATCCTCACAAGCAAAACGCATGCCACATTTCGCAACGCCGTATCCCGCCTAAACTGCGACACTTTTACCCACTCCATCCCAAAGTGTCCCACCCCCGCGCCTAGCGCGTCCCGTTGCATGCGCCCCGTGGGGCGCGGCGTTGGGGCGCGATGCTTGGCCGCCGGGCCTCCCGCTCGCGCCGCCGCGACATTGCCCGTGCGCACCTCTCGTGCCCCGTTGCGGTA
>JAEDLN010000026.1 GCA_016295275.1 Kiritimatiellia bacterium | reverse complement strand
TAGGATGTCGCGGGTAATGCGAAAGTCGAAATCACGGCAAAGATTTTAGTCGATGGAAAGGGGGAGCGGGAAGTTAAGGGAACAAGGATTTTTGGCGTTTCTTCGGGAGATACGTCCGATTCTATTCCTTCTTCGGAAGCGCGACAACTGCAAGATGTTGGAAAAGGCATTGTTCCGTCTGTTTATCTAGTGGTCACGCCAACCGGAACCGGAACGGCTTTTTCAGTTTCAAAGCGGCATCTCGTTACAAATCGTCATGTCGTCGAAGACGCCAATGGCCGCGTAACGCTTTATGCTTCACGATCAACAAAGCCGTTGCGGGGAAGAGTGAAGAATATCGACAAGGAATCCGATTTGGCATTAATTGAAATTCGCGATCAGGTTGAAATGACTGGGCTGGCATTGGCGGAATCGGTTTCTCCGAACCAAGCAGTTTCGTGTGTCGGCTTTTCCGTTCCTGCGCTCAATGCTGAAACGCTTCCGAACGGAGGATATGAACCGACAATTGCGTCTGGCGTACTTAATGGATACGACTCGGGGGCGGAAACGGTTTTCTCTGATCTAAAGGCTTTTCACGGCAATAGCGGCAGTCCGGTCGTGAACGAGCAGGGGAAAGTTGTTGGCGTTGTTTTCGCTGGAACTTGGGATCGCGCAAAGAACAACGAAATCGATGAGGAATCTCACCGATCCTGCCTTGTCACGCTCCGTATGCTCAAGAAATTTTTGGATTCAAATGGCATCCGATAGTCTTCCAAAGAATCAGGTGCAGGCGATAAACGGCTGCGACCCCCTTTCCATGTGCGAATCCGGTCCAAACGTTCGTTTCTTTTGGGTCGAAATGAATGGCTATTATTCCGCTGATGCGCTCGCTCGCAGTTGGCGTGAAGGACGCATTTCACCGGATGATCTTTTTGAAGCCAACAACAAACGTCTGACCTTTCGTCAACTTTGTCTGTCCGACCCATGGCTCCATTTGGAGGTGGGGGCATCGTTGCCGCCAGATGCGCCTGTTTCGAAGAAACGATCTTGGTTTGCGGAACTGCGCTTCCGGTATGAAGCGTGGAGAAAAGTTGTTGAAAATGGAGAACTTGTCCCGGTCAAGCTTGCCAAAAGAATTGATTGTCTTTCCGGTGAATTGGAGACGACAAAACAAAGTCTTTTAGATACGCAGACCTCGCTTCAGGCTTCCCATCTTCGCGTGGATCAATTGGTGAGGGCTCTTCGAACCGGAATTGAGGATGCCGATGAATTGGTTGCAATCTGTAAGGTCTGTGAAGATGCTAGGACTGACGGAATGGGGGTTGACGCGCTTGGTAGGAATCAAGCCCATGTCCTTGGAAAACTTGCATCAATCCTTCGCCAGAACTTTGCCGATTGTGCGGATGGGGGAATGGAAGAGTTCAGTAAACCCGATGTGAAGCGCATTGAACAGATTGGGCTTTTTCACAGGGAAGCGATGGCGCAGATCGAGAAAGAACGGAGGGACCTTGAAAAGGAGAAGCGGAAATGGCTGAAATTGTCCGCTTTGCACGAAAAATGGATCGAAAAAGAACGGAGGGACCTTGGAAGGGAGAAGCGGAAATGGCTGAAATTGGCCGCTTTGCACGCAAAATGGAGAGACGAGGTAAAGCAATCCTTGTTGAAAAATCCTATTATGGAGTCTCGCTTTGTAATCGGCGATTGTAAGAATCAGCGTTCGGACTGGATTTCGTGTGCGCTGTTATCCTATTCCGATACCGTTTCTCCCGATGCCGTCCTTGGTATTTTTAATGGGGGGGATGGAGCTCGTCTCGGCATCCTCGTTGCGTGGGACGGTCTTCATTGGAAATTAGAACAGGATGCCACTCCCGGCTTTCTTGCGTGGGGGTGGGAAGGAAGGATTCTTGTCAAAAAAAGATGGTCCAGCGCAAACATATACCTGGAGAATGGATTTACTCTGGGAATGGTGCGGGGACTTGGGCGGGCAAGAAAAATCGAACAATTTCTCGATCGGATCCAGGTCACAAACGAATCTCTGCCGAAACCAACCATGAAAAATGACGTGGTGTCATTTCAAGCCATACGAAGCATTGAGGATATAGAACCACGCTAGACTCTGCCATGATATTGAAACCTACGCATATATTCCACCTCAGATAATCGTGTTGACTTGAGTCTGGAGATGTGTAGCAATTTGGTAGAGATGCCGGGGTATGTGGCGATGTTGCATGAGGTCGAGCTGCAAGTCGTCAGTCGGAGCCGGCTATCGGTTCGGCCGCAATGGGACCGCACCACGGTGGGCACGGGCGGGGCGCACAGGCGGCGTAATGTGCGTGGGTAATGGCGGCGCGATCATGACATCGCGCCGGGTGCGCGGCTCTGCCGCGCACCGTGCCGCGGACAGAGCCGCGGCATGCAACACTCTCAGCGTGTGCTACTTGCCAAGCCACGCACCGCGCCGATGGCGCGGCGGCGCGATGAGGACATCGCGCCCTACCGCCATGCCGCACAAGGGGTGCGCACGGCAACGGGGCGCGGCGGCGCGAGCCGGGAGGGGCGGCGAGGCGGTGCGCACGGGACGCCAAGCCACAGAGGCGGTGCGTACGGCAAGGGCGTATGAGGGGGCGCGCGACTACGGCGCGCGGGCGGGGCGCGCGGCAACGGGGGGCTGGTATCGCGGGTGGCATGGCAAGGAGCAGATAATTTTAGTAGAATCAGCAAAACGAGAGAATCACGATATGACGACGCGTTTGAAATCCCTCTTTGCCATTACGCTTGCGGCACTTGTTTTGTATGTCCTCTATTTCTGGCCCATGCCCGGATTCATGGGGACCGGAATTCCGTTCACGTCCTATGTTTCCAAGGATCTCGGTCCCCGCTATCTGGTTCAGGGGGATCATCTTCAGCTTCTGTACCATTTCGAGCTTCTGAACGGCTTTTTCCATGGAGACACGCCATGGTTCCGCAATCTATGGGAGTTCAACTTGGGCGATGCGGAGATTCCGCGCCTGATCGGGCCGTACTATGCGCCGTTTGCACTTCCGTACGTATTGCTGCGATCGCTTGGATGCACCGATGCGCTTTCATGGAATCTGACGCAGCTTTTGAGCGTCTGGGCGGGCGTGTTCTTCTGTTATTGTCTGGCGCGCCGCCATGGGGTCCGGCCCTGGACCGCTTTGGCGATTTCGGTTGTTGCGAATGCGGTTCCGTACCGGTGGGTAACGCTTTCGGGCGGATCGCCGACGGGATTTGGGATGGGCTTGTTGCCGGGGGTTGTGCTCGGGGTGGAGTTGGCGGTTCGCGATCGGCGTGTCTGGGGTGGTGTTCTGGGTGGCGTTTGTCTGCTTGCCTGTTATGCGATCGACCTGCATTGTTTTCTGTTTGCGGCGTTGTCGCTGCCGTTGTGGGGGCTTGTCGCGCTGTTGCGCACCAATGGAACGAATGGCGGCGATGGCGGTGCGACGCGATGGAACCGGCGTTGGTTCGGACAGCTTTTCATTTCGGTTTTGCCGCTTGCGATAGCGGGAATTCTGTCGCTTGCGATTGCGGCGGCCGTCAAGAGCGGCTATCAGTCGACGGATGTTTCAGACGGACGGACCTGGAGCGAGATTCGCCTCTGTTCGCCGGACTGGCGCTCTTTTTTCGATCCGTTTTTCGCGTGTCACATGCCGGACCAATTCCACATGGGCTGGATGCTTCCCGCATTGCTGCTCGTATCCGGCATCGTGTTGCTTGCCGGCGTGTGCATTTGGTGGCGTTCCCGGCATTCGGTGGAGAATGGGCGCGATGCGCTTTTCCGGGGGTCTGTCTTCGGACCGTTGGGCGGTTTGTTTGCCGGCGGGCTGTTGGCGGCCGCGATTCTGTTTTCTTTTGTGCTTGCATTGGGGGTGAACGGACCGTTTGACGGGCTGCCGCTCCGGCTTGTCCGGGCGTTGGTACCGCCCTTCAAAATGGTTCGCCAGCCCATTAAGGTCTTTTGTCTGCTACCGGCTTTGTATACGTCCTTTTTCGCTTATTCGGTCGCATTGGCGGCGTCAATCCGCAGTCGGACGGGCTTTTGCGTTTGTCGTGCGGAACGGGTGTGGCAGCGGGTAGCGGCGGTGCTGGTTGCGGCGATTGTCGTCTTTTCGCTTTCCGGGCGGATGTATGCGGGAATCTGTCTTCTTCCCGGCAAAAATGCGGCCTACGAGGCAAGTGCAGCGCTTGCGCGCGGGCGGGAGCCGCCGGGGCGGGCCCTTGTGCTGCCGGTTTGGCCGGGCGACAGTTCGTATTCCTCGCTCTACCAATATCATGCGCAGCGTTCCGGATTGCGCATGCTCAACGGCTATGCGGCCGTAAAGACGGGCGATTATCTGGAGCGCGTCTTTTACGCCTTTGAAACCATGACCGAGGGCGAATGCACGCAGGCGCAAGCGGAAGCGCTTCGCGAGCTTGGCGTCGACGTCGTCTTGCTGCAGGAAAACGCATGGCCGTCGAAGGTATCTTCGTTTCCGTTCGGGTATACGCTGCGGCGTTTTTTGGCCGATCCCCGGTTCGAGCTGCTGGCCGAAGAGGATGGCGTGTGGGCGTTTCGGTTGAGAGGAGCGGAAGAGGCATTGCCCGAAGGGAAGCAAGTGCCGCCGCCGGTCGGTATCGTCCGGCATTTTGCGGGTCCCTTCGCAAAGGACCGCATGCGCGTCCGGCTGCGGGCCTTTGCAGGGTATCAGCAGGACGGTGCTTTCGGCTGGCTCGTACGCGGCCGTTTTCCGGAGCGCGTCACCGTTTATTGCGACAGCGGCGATGGCGTCGAATCGAATCGTGTCGTCCGGACGCTTGCGCTGGGGAAATCGGACGCGGTGCGGCTTGCGGCAATCGAGCGGCCGCCTGTTCCGCCGCGAGCTTTCTCGTGGCTGACGTTTCCAAGTGCGGACGGGCAGAATTCCGGGGTCGAGCTTCTGGATGTGGCGTATGCGCCGATGCAACCGCTGGCCAAGGACCGGGACGGAACGCTCCAGTTGTGCGCAGCGGATCTGACGCACGAGTTCGGGACGACCGTTTTGAACGAAGAAGGCGAGCCAAGCGCGCTTGCATTCAAACCGCTTCGCGATCCGGTGTCTTGCGCCGTCGCGGGACCGGATCGTCCGTTGCCGTTTCCGGCGGGACGCTACCGGGCGGAGTTGGAGCCGGACGATCCGCATTTGTCGCTTTGTCTGCCGGGCGCAACGGAGTTGCGGCGCAATGTCATCGAGTTCGATTACGACGGCACCTCGTTTGCGAATTTTACGATCCAGTATGACGGCTGCGAACCGGCGCAGGTCCGCTCCATCCTTGTCAGACCGGCGTCCGGACCGGAAAGGAGCGTGCCATGATCCTGCTGCGGAGTTGCATCGTCCTTGTCGCGTTTGTCGCCGGGCTCATTCTTCCGGTGCAGGCGGATACCGTCTTTCCGGCGGCCGATTATCGGGAGAAGCCGCATCCGTGCGCCAATGTCCATGCGCCGAAAGGCGGGCGGTTGCTTTTGAACGGAAACAATCCGCCCAAAAGCCTCAATTACTATTTGGAAAATTCGGTCTTTTCCGCGCAGATTTGTTCGTTGCTGTACGAGTCGCTTCTTTCGTCCGATCCGGATACGGGCGAAGATACGCCGAATCTGGCTTGCGAGTGGACAGTCTCCGACGATGGGATGCAGTACACCTTCCGCATCGATCCGGAGGCTCGCTGGAGCGACGGCAAACCGGTTTGTGCGGAGGATGTCCGATGGACCTTCGAAGCGCTCACGACGCCCACGAACCTGACGGGAGCCGTAAAGGTCGCATTGTCCACCTTTCGTCCTCCGGAGGTGTTGGCCCCGGACACGATCCGTTTCACGGCCATTGAGCGGCATTGGCGCAACTTGAGTGCCATCGGCGGGTTGTTCGTATTGCCGGCGCATATTTTTCGGGACAAGGATTTCAATCGGATCAACTTCGATTTTCCGGTTGTGTCGGGGGCGTATCGACTGGGAACGCATCGCGAGAATGTTTCGCTTTCGCTGGAGCGGCGGAGCGACTGGTGGGCGGCGGACCGTCCGCGGAATCGCGGGCTGTACAATTTCGATACGTTGGAGTTTCGGTTTTTCGGTTCGCAAGAAAATGCGTTTGACGCGTTTCGCAAAGGTCTGATCGATCTTTTTCCCGTGTATACGGCGTCCATTTGGGTGCGGGAAGCGCATGGGGAGCGATTCGACAAAAACTGGATTGTGAAGAAGTCGATCCGGAACCGCCGGCCCGTCGGTTTCCAGGGGTTTGCGCTCAACATGCGCCGACCGCCACTCGATGACGTCCGGGTACGCCGCGCATTGGCGCTTTTGCTGGATCGCGAAACCTTGAATCGCACGCTGATGTACAACCGGTATTTTTTGCATCGTTCCTATTGGGAGGATCTGTACGACGATGCGCATCCCTGCGAAAATCCGGCGTTTTCGTATCGTCCCGACGAAGCGGCGAAGCTGCTGGCGGAGGCGGGCTGGGTCCTCCATCCGGCGACGGGGCTTTTGGAGAAGGACGGAAAGCCGTTCAAGCTGGTGTTTCTCTCCACCTCCCAGGGGCACGAAAAATTTCTAGTCCGCTACCGTTCCGCGCTGCGCCAGCAAGGGATTGTTCTGGAGACCCAACGCAAGGATTGGGCGGGATGGGCGCGCGACATGGATACGTACGATTACGACATGACCTGGTGTGCGTGGAGTTCCGGGTTGCGCAAGGATCCGGAAGGGATGTGGAGCGGCAAGCAGATCCACGAGCCGGGCGGCAACAACGTTACGGGCTTTTCCGATCCGCGCGTCGATGCGCTCATCGAAAAACAGCGCACGGAGTTTTCGCTTGCCAAGCGCAATGAAATCTGCCGGAAAATCGACCGCATCATCACGGAGCAGGTACCCTACATATTGCTCTGGAACACCGATCGCACCAATCTTCTCTGGTGGAATAAATTCGGCATGCCGCCATCGATCCTGTCGGCGCACGGCGATCAGGACGATGCGATGGTCTTGTGGTGGGCGGATCCGGATGCGGAGGCTTCGCTGACCGATGCGATGGAGACCGGAGCGGCGCTCCCTGCGCTACCGTAGCGGTTTTTCCGCGCGGGCATTTCCCTGATGGTCGAAGGCTTTCACGGTGCCGTGTTGCGGAACGCCGAAGAGAAATCCTTGCAGAAAGCGGATGCCGTACTGAACGTGGGTCGCCACGACGCCGAGCCAGACGAGCAGCCAGGAAAGGGGATGCAGCGGACGGATGGAGGCGAGGAAGGTCGCGACGGCGTAGCAAATCAGCACGGCGATTCCGATGCGATCGAGTCCGCGGCACAGACGTGCAACCGTGGACGTTTCGGAAAGGAAGAGCCGGAGCAGGGCGAGCAGGGCGGTCCCGAGCGCACCGAGCACGAACAGGGACGGCAGGAAATAGGCGAGGCGGCGCGAATTTTCGGGGAACCGGCGTGCAAAGAAGCCGCGATGCCGGGCATAGCGGCCGACTTGGCGCAGATGCGGACCGAAGAGGGGGCGGCGGTGGTGTGCGACCAGAACGGCCGGATCGTAGAGAATCCGTTTTCCGGCATCGCGCGTGATGGCGCGGCAGAGGAGCGTATCTTCGCCCGGCCAGAAGGCGGTATCGAAGAGCCCGAGCTGCAGGAGCAGATCGCGACGGACGAAGAGGTTGCAGGAGGGAAGATCGTCCTCCTCGCAAACGCGTGTCGGCGTATAGCGCCGGCGAAAGCGGCCGGAAACGAGCGGGTTTTGGTAGACGAGACCGGAAAGGGTCGCAAGATAGGATTCGCCGGCCGGGGTGACGGCGGGGCCGCCGACGCCGCCGATATCGGGATCGGAGAAATAGGCGATGGCATGCGACAACCAGCCGGGAAGCGGAACCGCATCGTCGTCGAGAAAGGCGACGATCGATCCGGTTGACTGTCGGATTCCGAGGTTTCGTTTTTCGGAAGGGCGCACTTTTCCCGTCGGGTATTCGCGAACGAATGGGGGCCACTCGACATTCGTGGGGGCATCGGGCAGGATGAGGATCTCGAGTTCGGCACCGGTTTGTTTGGAGAGACCCTCGATGCATTCGCGCAGCAGCGCGGAATCGCCGGGGCATGCGATGACGACGCTGACGCGCGGCGGAACGGCCGGTGGCGGATGCGGCTCCAGCGAGCGGTAGTAGTGGAGGATGCGGCAGCGGTAGAAGATGGCCAGCGTATCCTGCAAAACCTGGCTTGTATTCCTGACGGTAAGCGCACCGGCCTTTTTCCCGAAATTCAGCTCGATGGGCGCTTCCGCGATTTCGTATCCGGCCTCGTGGAGAATCGCAAGAACTTCGAGATCGAAGGCGTAGCGTTTGGCGAGCATCCGGTCGAGCGCGTAGCCGAGCGCCTCTCGCGTAAAGAGTTTCATGCCGGTTTGCGTATCGTGGATAGGCAGACCGAGCAAGAGTTTGACGAGTCCGTAGTAGACGGCGGAAGCGACGCGGCGCCGGAACGGATATTCGATGATGGAATCGGGATGGAGTTTCGAGCCGATGACGACGGCGGCGCGGGAATCGGCGGCGATTTGGAGAAAGGAGGCGATGAAAGCGGGGTTCAGATCCAGATCGCCGTCCAAGAGCAGGATATGGGAGCCGTGCGAGGCTAGGAATCCGGCCCGGAGCGCCGCGCCCTTTCCGCAATTGGTCGGGAGGATGACGGGGCGGATATTGGCGAAGGGCGCGGCGGCGATCGAACGCAGAACGGCGGCCGTATCGTCGTCCGAGCCGTCGTCGACGGGAATCAGCTCATGCGGAATGCCGCAGAGAAAAGTCTCGACGCGGCGAAGATTTTCCTTGAGAACAGAGCCAAGCCGGTAGCAGGGAAGAATGACGGAGAGGGAGGAGAATCCCTCCACTCGCGCAACGAGTTCGCGCGTGACGGCCGTTTTTTCCGTCTGCGTCATTCGGACTGCTCCTCCGGCTGCGGCGGTGTTGCGGCGTCGGGAAGGCGATTCGGATTCGACAGGGCCCATTCGGACTGGCGGATGACGCCGAGCAGGATTTTCATATCCGCCTCGGTCATGGCACCGCGCGAGAAGATTCGTTCGAAGCCTTCCATCATGTGATCGGCCTTCTCTTCGTTCATGAACTTGATGTGAAGCAGATAGTTTCGCCAATGCTCCATCATGCGCTGGCGCATGGCGGAGGAGGCGAGAGGCGATTTTTCGCGAGTGGGAACGAAGCCGATCGAGGAGCGAAAGAGTTCGTGGCAGAGAAGAACGACGGCTTGCGAGAGATTGAAGGACTGGTAATCGTCGGCTGCGGCCAATGTGACGATGTGGGTGCAGAGCAGGAGTTCGTCGTTGGTAAGGCCCTTGTCTTCGCGTCCGAAAACGAGAGCCACGGGGCCGTTTGCCGCCAGTTGGAGAAGCTCGGGCGCGGCCATGCGGGCGTCCTTCGTGTGCGCGCGGTAGAGCCCTTCGCGGCGGGTGGTGCCGACAACGGCGACGCAGTCGGCGGTTGCGGAGGCGAGATCGCCGAAGGTGCGGCGACCGTCGAGGAGATTGGTCGCGTGAACGGCCATTTTGCGGGCCTCGTCCCAATCGACGATGGAGGACGGGGCGACGAGACGGAGGTCGGAAACGCCGCAATTTGCCATGGCGCGGCATACGCTTCCGATATTGCCGCCATAGAGGGTGCCGACCAGGACGACGCGCAGATTTCGAATGGCTTGCGGAGTTTCCATGGTAAACAGGTTTGAAAATGTGGAGAGAGGAACCGAGCTAGGGCAGCTTGTGATAGGCGCGATACCAGTCGACGAAGGCGGGAATCCCTTTTTCGATCGGCGTCTCCGGTTTGAATCCGAGCTTAGCGGAGATGCGTGTGATATCGGCGAAGGTGGCGGGGACGTCGCCCGGCTGCATGGGAAGCATTTCCATCTTCGGTTCGATACCGAGGGCGTTGGAAAGGACTTGGATGAGCGTCATGAGCTGTTCCGGCCGGTTGTTGCCGATATTGAAAAGTTCCTCCTTTTCGAGATGGTCGGCCTGAAGGCAGGAAACGACGCCTGTGACGATATCGTCGATGTAGGTGAAGTCGCGTTGCATTTTGCCGTAGTTGAACACGCGAATCGGTTTGCCAGCGAGCATGGCCTCGGTGAAGAGCCAGAGAGCCATATCGGGGCGGCCCCACGGACCGTAGACGGTGAAGAAGCGCAAGCCGATCGTCTGCAGCCCGAAAAGATGGGAATAGGTATGCGCCATCAGCTCGTTCGACTTTTTGGTCGCGGCATAGAGGCTGACCGGCGCATCGACGCGATCGTCTTCGGAGAACGGCACTTTTTTGTTGCCCCCGTAGACGCTGGAGCTGGATGCATAGACCAGGCGCGGAACATCGTGGCGGCGGCAGCCTTCGAGAATGTTGACAAAGCCGGCGAGATTGCTTTGGACGTAGGCGCGCGGATTTTGCAGGGAGTAGCGCACACCGGCCTGTGCGGCCAGATTGCAAACGGCATCGAACGCGTGTTCGGCGAAAATCTTTTCGATTGCGGCGTCGTCGGCGAGATCGGCACGATACCCGCAGTATCCGGGAAACCGTTCGAGCCGTGCGTGACGGGCTTCCTTGAGGGCAACGGAGTAGTACTCGTTGAAGTTGTCGACGCCGACGACTTCGTGTCCGAGGGACAGAAGCCGGAGCGAGGTATGCATGCCGATAAAGCCCGCAGCGCCGGTGACGAGAATTTTCATAGACGATTCGGAGGAAGAGAGACAGTTAGCGATACCAACGGACGTAGGTTCCACTGGGAAGCGGGAAGACATTCGGGGCTCCGGTCAGGAGCATTTCTCCGGATTCGAAGGAGCCGTCGAGACCCGCAAGCGATTGCGCCGCCACATTTGCGAGAACCTGCGGACTGCAGCCCGGGGTGTGGGCGGAAAGGAGCAGAAAGAGCGGATCGTCAGAAAGAAGCCGGCGGCACAGCTGCATGATTTCGGGCAGATCGCGTTCGATTTTAAACATTTCGCCGCGCTCTCCGCGTCCGAACGTCGGCGGATCGAGGATAATTCCCTCGTAGCGTTTTCCGCGGCGAAGTTCGCGATGGAGAAACTTGGTCGCGTCATCGACGATCCAGCGGATGGTGGAGAGATGGTTGAGGGCGGCATTCTCGGCGGCCCAATCGACCATGCCGCGCGAGGCGTCCAAATGCGTCACCGAGGCACCGCCTTGAGCGGAGGCGAGGGACGAGCCGCCCGAGTAGGCGAACAGGTTCAAGACGCGCATCGGCGCATCGGCGGGGCGGAGCGATTTTGCCTTGCGAATGGTTTCGCGCATCCAACGCCATTGGGCGCGTTGCTCCGGGAAGATGCCGAGATGGCCGAAATCCGTCGATGCGAGGTGGAAGCGGATACCGCTCTCGTCTAGAATCCAGTGCTCCGGAAGTTCGTTGCGCCCGAACCAGCGGTTGCCGTCCTCACGGTCGAACGAGGCATGGGCGCGTCGCCAAGCCTCCGGAGGCAGGGAAGGTTGCCAAACGGCTTGGGAGGCGGGACGGGCGAGAACGACGGAGCCGAAGCGCTCCAGTTTCCGGCCGTTTCCGCTATCGAGAAGTTCATATCCATTCTGATCATTCATCTTAGGCTCTATCCTATCAAAGCGCACTTGCAGCCGCAACGAATCAAATGGGCGGATTTTTCCGGATCGCAATGCGGGCAAAACGGGGCGGCGCGGGATTGCAAAGCCGCGCGTCATCCGTTGCCGAAATGCCGCCGACGACGTCTCGCGAATGACACGGGCGGCGAATCGTCTATGGATCGATCACCCGGATCTCTTGCCATTTTCCGCGATGCCAGCGGTAGAGGAAGACGAACGACAATAGAATAATGTAGACGGTCTGGACAATCCAAGCGTCTACGATGCCGCCATTCCAGACGTTGAGGCAAAGCATTTCCGATGGAATCCAAAGGAGCCAGCTTCCGAGACAAAGCGCGAGCATGATGAAGAGCGTATCGCCGGCACCCTTGAGGGCGCCGATGAGGACGATGTTCATGGTATCGAAGAAGCCCCAGACGATGATGCAGCAAATCAGCGTGCGTCCGAGATGGTAGAGCTCGTCGACCGTATACGGGGCTCCGGGAGATTGGAAGATTTCCAGCAGCTCGCGGGTGAAACCGATGAAAATCGCCGCAATGATCGTCATGTAGATCCAGCCGAGATGCAGGCAACGATAGCCGGCGGACCGGGCCAGCTCCGGACGGCGTGCGCCTTGGTATTGACCGGTGAGAATGGCGGCGGCATTGCTGAGTCCGTTCAAAATGGAGAAGGCCAGATTGTTGATGGAAAGGACGATATTCGAAGCGGCGAGCGACAGCGCGTCCAGCCGTCCCGTCAGCAGGACGAATACGGCAAAGGCGCCGCAATCGAAAAACATTTGGATTCCGGTGGGAAGTCCGAAACGGACGATGCGGGCGATGAGGGAAAAGTCCGGCACAAGCCAGTCGCGGAGCGGCGCATTCCGGTTTTGCGGTGCGAGCGCGACGAAGAAAGCGCACAGAATGCAGGAGAAGATGCAGGAAAGCATGGTTGCAATCGACGCCCCTTCCACGCCCATTTCCGGAATTCGAAGAACGGTTGCGAATGTTCCTGGGATTCCCAACGACGGACAGCCGGCGGGCCCGAAGATGAACAGGACATCCAAGAGGATATTCAGACCGCAGCCGACAACGCTGACGATGGAACAGATGGTGGCGCGGCCGGTCCCGGAGAGATAGCCGCCCAGCACCCATTGCGTCGCAAGAAAAGGACCGCCGACGATGTTCCAAAAGGCATAGGGACGTTCCAGCGCCTGAAGCGCTTGGGGATGTCCCGCAATGTCGAGCAGCCAATAGCTGAGCGGAAGCAAGAGCAGGTAGACGGGAATGAAGAGAATGGACAGGTGGATGCCTGCGGCACAGGCGCGCCGGCAAGCGTTGTCGTCTTTTGCGCCGTAATACTGTGCGACAAAGGTTCCGGAGTAGGCGGCGATCGATGCGAAGAAGGCAACGAGCGTGAAGGCGACGATACCGGCGGGCAAAGCGGCTTGAATGGCTTCGGAACTATGCCGGGCCAGAAGAACGCGATCCGTGAATTGCATGACGGTGAATGCCATATTGCTCAAAACGAGCGGAATGACAACATGCAACACTTCGCGGTAGGACGCGGTAGAGGTCATGGCGGAAAAAAAGAAACGCGAAAACAGAACTGCGAGAATAGAAAACGGCTACTCGGGAGAAGCGCATTTTCCCGCAAATCGGAGCAACCGGACAAAAAGAGCTTGAAAAACCAGAAAGGAAACCGGTTTCTCCGGAAAAGAAAGAAAAGATCCCATGAAATCCGTGTCATCATGCAACGTTTTCCCGACGGATCGTCATGCGATGTGTCGGGAAGAGTAGCAAACCTATTTTGCAAAAGCAATCCTATCCAGCTTTCCGGAGCCGATTTGACGAGCTGCCGCGTTCCGATTCGAGTCTGCGTCGTTCCCGGTGGGCTTTGTCGTGATGCAGTGCGCCTCTGGCGTCGGGTCTTCGTCTAGACAATCCCTTCCGGATTTGTTACCTTCATCGGTAAGGCTATTCTTAGAGAATTGCCATACACTTCAAAATCTGTGCGATACCAGTAAGGAATTTGAGATGAAGAAACTCTTGACGATGGCGGCGATGATGGCCGCGGTCAGTCTGTTTGCCGGTACCTATACTTGGACGGGTGCGGCCGGAGACGGGCTTTGGTTCACGGCCGGAAACTGGTCGTTTGACGATGGCGCCGGTGTCGTGACGTCGCCTGCCGCCAAAGCGCCGACGGCGAGTTGTTCCGACGATATCGTCATTGCCAATGGCGATACGGTCGAGTACGTTCCCGGCGGCGATTGGGTTCCAAGTGGAACGGTGACCATCGGCGGAGGCTCGAAGCTTTTCCAATCGGGCGGTCTTGCGTGGCCGAACATCCAGGGTACGCTCGTTCTTGATGGCGGAATGTACGATCCCGGCACGGCGGGACGTCTGCGCATTTACGGAACGCTCATCATGCGCAATCATGCCGTCATCGGGACGGCGCCCGAATACGAGTTCGGTTCGAGTGCCGTTTTTGAAATCGGAACGGGCTGCTCCTTCTCTTTCACTACGAAAGGTTCGGGGCAGAAGCTTGTTCTGAACGGTGGTACCGTCAACGTGAGCGGGGCCTTCACGACGAATCCGGACGATGAGTACGCGGGCGGGTTGCTCACGGTCGGCGGCGAGACGATTTCCACTGCCGGGACGGTGTTTTCGGCGGGTACGCTCATCTTCAATGGCGAGTTCCGGCCCCGCAACGGCACGGTTTTCGAGGGTGCCGATGTGACGGTGGGGCTTTTCTCCCCGAATACGGCCAACACGGTTTTCACGCTCCGCGGCGGCAGCGTGAAACTCGCTTCGACTTCCAACGACGGCTATTGGCGCGCCGAAACGTCGACCTACATGGACATTCCCGCCAATTCGACGGGTGCCCTGATCGTGCCGTACGCCTACGATGCCGAAACCTCGGCGACGACCATCTACGATCGCTATTTCAAGGGTACGACTCCCTACATCCGCATTGCGGGAGCCCCCGTGGAATCGCTGGACGCCTTCAAGGAGATGGTGGTTCTTTCCGACGCCGGGCAAGGGGAGTATGGCGGGGCAACCGTGTCCTATACGCGAATTGAACTCGTTCCGCCCGAATCCGGCACTCCGATCTTCAATTCGCGTTCGGCGACGGCCTCGGTGGCGGACGGGGTAGCATCCGTCTCCTTTACGGCCAAGATGGATGATGCTGGCGTGCCGGAGGCGACGCTTACGCTGGTCTACGGAACCGTCGACGGCGGTACGGAAGCAAAGGACGCCTGGGAGAATCAGGTGGTCATTTCGAATCCGGGCTCGGGAGGGACGGTCGAAAAGACGATTTCCGGTTTCACGGGGGCGATGCGCTACTGGTATGCGTTTGTGGCGGAGAACGAGACGGCTACGACCTGGACGATGCCCGAATCGATTCTGATTCCGCCGACCGATCCCAATGAGGTCCTTTGGATCGGCGCGTCCAATTCGACCGATTCGCGCGTAGCGGAAAACTGGCTCCCCGCCCGCGTACCGACAGCGACGGATACGGTCGTCGTGCTTGCTCCGGCGGCGATTTCGACTTCGTTGAATTGGTACTCCGATACGGGCGCGGGTACAGTCGCCGGTTGGCGTCAGCCCGAGGGCTTTGCCGCGTACCCGGTCTATTTCCACACGACGGCTGAAGTGCCGCTGGCGATTGCAGGCGATGCGGAGATTCTTTCGGGAACATGGACGCATTCCGGTCCGTCGGCAACGCCGAAAACGATGCTGAACATCCGGGTTGAGGGTGATCTGACGGTTGGTGCGGGGGCGTCGATTCAGGCCGGCACGGCCGAAACGGGGACCGACTTCCGGTCGCGCGGTTACCAGCGTGCCACGGGTCCGGGCTATCAGCGTCTGGCCGGCGGCTCCTTTGCCGGCGAAGGCGGTCACATCACCAATACGACGGGCTTCGTTTCCTATGGTTCGATTCTCGATCCGCTCTCCTATGGCTCCGGCGGCTGGGGCGATGGCAGTCAGTATGCGGGCGGCGGCATCATCAAGCTGTCGGTCGGCGGTACGCTCACGGTGGACGGTTGTATCTGTTCCCGCGGCTTCGGTTATGCCCTTTGGGGTGATTTTGTCGGCGGTGCCGGATCCGGCGGTTCGATCAACATCACCGCAGCAACCATGACAGGCGACGGTTCGATCGATGCCAATGGCGGAAACAACGGCGGTTACGGACCCGGTTCGGGCGGGCGCGTGAAGATTTCGCTTACCGGAACGGATGCGACGTTCGAGTCCTTCGCCGGTACGATTGAGGCGGTTGGCGGCGGCATGCAGAATGCGACGGATACGGCGGCCTACGACGTTTCGCCTGCGGCAGCCGGTACAATCTGCCTGCAGACGCCCGAGGCGGCTCCCGTCATCAAGGTTTACAATGTTTTCCGCTATGGCGGTGTCGATACGGAATGGCGCGTGGCAAACGGCGATGCGATTCCTTCGGCAACCCACCTGCCGGCGATGATAGACGGCGACGAACGCATGGCGCTGAAACCTACGCAGTGGGAGCTTTCCGGCCGCGGCGCGCTTCGTTTGACGGCGGACGTGACGATCGGCT
>JAEDLN010000025.1 GCA_016295275.1 Kiritimatiellia bacterium | reverse complement strand
CCGATGGCGCGGCGGCGCGATGGGGACATCGCGCCCTACCGCAACGGGGCACGGGTAGTGCGCACGGCGAGGGGGCGGGATGCCAAGCCGAGCATCGCGCCGATGGCGCGGCGGCGCAAGCCGGGAGGGTGGGGAACCCCCACGGTCGGTTGCGGCCAGCATCGCGCCCTACCGCAACGGGGCACGGGACTGGGACCGCCCCATGGGGCGCTCGGGACGCAAATGGCGGGTGTGTAATGCGCCGTGCGTAATGGCGTGCGTTCCTATGCGTGCGTAATGGCCATGGGGCACACGCTGAGAGTTTTGCTGGGGGCGTCTCCGTGCGCCCCCTATAGCCGCGCAGGGCGCGGCGTCCGGTCCCCACAAACCGCGGGGCACGACCATGGGGCACGGG
Organism: Kiritimatiellia bacterium; assembly: GCA_016295275.1. GTDB lineage: Bacteria > Verrucomicrobiota > Kiritimatiellia > RFP12 > UBA3636 > JAEDLN01. Next base: position 15,827 of record JAEDLN010000025.1, on the reverse strand, counting down.
CGGTGCGCACGGGCGGCGCCACACGGCGGGTGGTCAAGACGGATCGAGAAAGCGGCGGATGGCGCTATAGGTTTCCGGAGAAAGGATATGTTCCATCCGGCAGGCGTCGTCTTCGGCGATATCGGGAGGGACGCCGAGCGATTTGAGAAATCCGGTCAGCAATTCGTGATGGTCCAGAATTTCGAGGGAATGCCGTCTTCCGGCATCCGTCAGTTCGACATTTTTATACGGGAGCTGCGTCACATACCCGAGTTTTTTCAGTTGTCGGATTCCATTCACGACGGACGGCGTCTTGACGTTCAGTGCGGCTGCGATATCGCAGATACGGGCCGGTCTGCCTTCCCGGATGATCATAGAGATGCACTCGAGATAATCCTCCAGGCTCATGGACATGGCATGTTGTCGATCCGGCGAGCTTTTCGAAGCCCGTGGCGCGGTTTTCGAGTGCGTCATCGGGTGGGATTCGGAATGGTTGGATTGCATGGAAAGGGGGATTAAAGGGAGGTTGGACCGGAGCCACCCCGATTGTAGGTTCGATTCGAATCGGACGGCAAGATCGTCATGGAAGGGGAGAAGATTTGCACATCGACCTTCTTCTTCTGTTCGGGCGGATCGATCCCGAGGGAATCGACCAGACGCTGGAAGTAGTTGTGGAAGGTTTCGGAGAGTTTGGGGAGCATTTCGTTTTGCCGTTCGAGCGCCCAGAGGGCGAATTCCCATTTTTCGCGGAACTTGTAATCGCCAAAGGTTTGCGGATGGAAGGAATCGAATTTTTTCTTTTGAATGGTATAGTTCCAGGCGATCTCGTGGGTTCGCGTCGCAAAGCCTTCCCAGAAGGCATCTGCGTGGTCCCAAACATCTACAATCGGGTGCTTTTGCGCATATTCGTAGGTTACGCGTGCGAATTTGACGAGGTAGAATTTTGCGAGGGCGTTCAGGTTTTCGTCGGTTCGATCGCGATTGGGCCAGCCGAGGGTTCCGCGAATCGAGCACAGTCGGACATGGAGCGGCATTTCTTTACGGAAATGGATATCGTAGCCGAATTCGATGATTTCCTTGCCTTCTGCGAAATGGCAGGTTCCGTCGGGCATGTACTTTTTGAGGATCATGTTTTCGGCGGCGGACTGGCCCATAAGCCGGATCAGGGAGCGTACGATATCGGCGGATTCCTGTTCGGTATCGTATGCGCCGGTCTGCTGGTTTCGGTTGAAGAACCGGGCGGCGGGGATTTGGGAGAACGGCTGTCCGGGGTAGCGGCTTCTGGTAAAGTAGTGGACGGCTCCGGTAGCGCCGTCGTTGCGTGCCAGCATCCGGTGTTTGCCGAAGGAGATGCCGAGTTCCCGGAATGCGTAGGCTCGGACAAGCGTATAGACGCCGTAGCCGGTGCTGCGTTGCGCGAGGCGTTTTTCGATCAGGTGGGATGAGAGGGGGTTCCACGCGGTTTTGTAGACGATTTCGCGTGTTTTTCCTTCACCGAGGCGGACATGTTCGGAGGATGAGCGGATTTCGTAGATATTGACGTATTCGATAAAATCGCCGTGTCCGATATTGCTTTCGAGGTATTCGAGGATGGAGATGGTGCGCGGATCAGCGCCCTCGTGGAGGAAGCGGTTTCCCTTGGAGTAGGTGGCGCCCGGAAGGGCGGTTCTCATATCGTCGAATGCGCGGGAGAGGAAATCGCGGGAATCCCGGTAGATGGCGCCGCACAGATGGCGATACAGATCTTCGATCAGCTTCGGGGAATTTTCGTCCGTGTAGGCGGGATCGGCGAGCAGTTTTCGGAAGGTTTGGCGAATCGATTCGAACAGTTCGGTTGCGTCGAGAGCGGTTTTCGGATCGTTCGGATCGAGTTTCTGGATATGTTCGTAGAACGCCATCATTCTCGGAACGAGCGTTTTGACGGCGATTCCGGGGGTGAGGCCGAAAAATTCGATTTCGTGGTGGGAAGCGAATTTTGGAAGCAGGAGATTGGATTGGCGTTGGTTTCCGAACGTTCCGCAGAGCTCGGTCAGGCCATTGAGGAATTGCGGAAAATTCTTTTCGATGAGAGCGCCCCAGTGCCGGAAGTTCCGGTAGGTCAGGAAATGGACGCCTTTGACGTTGTGATAGTAGCGGATGGGGGAGTGGATGCGCGAGATGGATCCCCGCACGACGGCCTGCATTTCCTCGGGCGTCCAGGCGAGCGGCTTGATGCGCCAATCCTGACCGCGGCGTTCGTAAACCTCGAGCGTCTCGTCGACACGGTCGATCAGGACGATTTTCCGCATGGGGTATCCGAGGGCCTGCAGCCATTCGTCCATCTCGACGACGAGGCGGGTGGGAGCCTGCCGCTGGGACAGTTCGAGCGTATTGTCGACGCAGTTTGCGAAAACCATCCGGTACGTGAGGGCTTCCATCTGCTCGGCTTCGCTTGCCAATGTCGAAAGCCCCCAGAATCGTCCGGCAATCAAGGGGATGCTTGTGACGGCGTGGTTCCCGGAAGAGAGCGTCAAAATGTTTCCAAAGACACGTTCGGAATCGTCATCGCTTTTGATGAGAGACGATTTCGGAATCAGGACGAGAGAGTCCTTGTTCTCGAGGTTGGAGAGGATGTCCTTTTCCAGAATAAACGTATCGTCGTACAAATCGTAGCAGACGAACGTACGCGTCTTCCCCCAAGCCGTTTCCGTCACGGTATCCGGGCGTGGAACGGCATTGGAGAGAAGGGTCTGGAGGAAATTTTTGAGTTCGGTTTGCATGCGCTTCTCAACGAGAGAGGGTATCACAACCTGACGGGAAAGGGAAGGCGGGAGAACGGTAAAACGTTCCGGCGGCGTTGCCGGGTTAAATCGTCACTTGTTCTCCTGCGGCGAAAAGGATTTCGCCGGATGTCGCGTCGACGATGGCGTAGGACTCGGCCTTCCGAAGCGGTTCGCTCTTGAAGGAGAGGCGGGCGCGATAGCCGGATTGGATTTCGCGGATGGCATCGGAATCCTCGGAGCGGATGCGTTCCAGCACGGTGGGATGGACGCAGACGGTCAGATCGACCTCCTTATGCTCGTCGGTGAGAAGGCAGGTAAGGGATCGCAACCGGCGTTGAATGGAGACGGAGAGCTGCCAAGGGGATTTGATGAGTCCGTTTCCGTGGCAGTATGGGCATGTCTTGTGGGCTTGCGAGAGAATGCTGCGCTCGAATCTCTGGCGGGTCATTTCGAGCAAACCCAGTTCGGAGATGGGGGTGATATTCGTACGGGCCCGATCGAGGCGGCACGCCTGTTTGAGCGCGTGGAAGACCTGCTTTTGGTGTTTCCGGGACTTCATATCGATCAGGTCGAGAACGACGAGACCGCCGATGTTGCGGATCCGGAGTTGCCGGGCAACCTCTTCGACGGCTTCGAGGTTCACTTCGAGAATGGTATCCTCTTGAGAGCCTTTGCCCTTGTGGTGACCGGTGTTGACATCGACGGCGATCAGGGCTTCGGTTTCGTCGATGATGAGATAGCCGCCGGATTTGAGCGGAATTCTCCGGCGGAAGGCTTCTTCGATTTGGGTTTCGATGCCGTAGTGGTCGAAGATGGGATAATGACCCGTGTAGAGCTGGACGAGATTTTTCGCGTGGCGCGAGATGCGGGCGCATTCGCGGCGAACGCGTTCGTAGACGAGCGGATCGTCGACGACGATGCGATCGACGTCTTCGGTCATCCAGTCGCGAACGGCGCGCATGATCAGATCGGGCTCTTCGTAGACGCAGCAAGGTGCGGGAAGCTCCTTTTGAGCGGTTTTCATGTCTTCGTACGAGCTAAGGAGGACACGCAAATCGTTGACGAAAGCGGTATGGGATGCGCCTTGACCGGCGGTACGGACGATCAGGCCGCAATCGTTTGGCAGAAGCGGCTTGAGTTTTTCCAGGATTTTGGCCAGACGTTGGCGTTCTTCGGCGTCTCCGATCTTGCGGGATACGCCGCGGAGGGTGCTGCCCGGCATAAGGACGAGGTAGCGGCCGGGGATGGAAAGGGAAGCGGTGACGCGGGGGCCTTTGGTTCCGATCGGGCCTTTCGAGACCTGCACCGTGATGACGGTGCCGATGGGGAAGCGTTTTGCGATTTCTTCCGAAGTCAGGCGTTTGGAGCCGCCTTTTTTGGAGGAACGGGAAGACGGCTTTTCCGAGCCGTTTTCGTCTGCCGACTCGAGATCGTCTTCCAAGAAGGAATCATCGTCCGGCGTCATGTCCCAGTAGTGGAGGAAGGCGTTTTTGCCGACGCCGATATTGACGAATGCGGCCTGAAGATCGGGCTGGAGGTTCTGGATGCGGCCCTTGAAGATGGAGCCGACGGAGCGTTCTTCGCCCGGATGTTCGACTTGATAGTCCTTCATGCGGCCGTTTTCGAGGACGGCGACACGGGTTTCGAGTTTTTCCGCATTGATGATGATTTCACGGGAGAGGTGATGCTGCTCTTGTGTAATCCATTTGCACTTGAAGAAGTTTTTTCCGAACATAGTGAGAAAGTGGTAAAGAAGGAATGAAAAGGGGGCTGCGATAGGGAGAGCCCCGTGGAAGAATCGGATAGGATTAATCGAAAGGATCGACTTTGTGACGATGGATGGAGACGCTGTGGGCGAGGCCGAGCAGCGCCAGGGTTGTGATGGTGAATGTGCCGCCGTAGCTCACGAGCGGAAGCGGAATGCCGGTTATGGGCATTTTTCCGATTGTCATGGCCAGGTTCACGAAGATATGGGTAAAAAGCGTTGCCGTAATACCGGTGCAGACGAGTCTGCCGACGAGATCGCGGCAAAGAAATCCGGAGACGCAGATGCTTCCCAAAAGGCCTGCATAGAGGGCGATCAGGAGAAGAGAGCCGGCGAAACCGGTTTCTTCTGCGACGACGGAGAAGATGAAATCGGACGACGAAACGGAGGCCGGCAGATAGCCGAGAATGTTTTGCGTCCCTTTTTTGTAGCCTTTTCCCCAGACGGCGCCGGAACCGACGGCGATTTCGCTTTGGCGTTTGTTCCAGCCTGCGCCGAGGGGATCGCGATCCGGGAAAACGAAGACGAGGATGCGGCTTTTCCAGTGATCGAAGATGAAATCGTCCGTGATTCGTTCGACTTTGGCCTTTTTCTCCGGCGGAAGGGTTTCCGGGATGAGGATGGCGCCGAGGAAAATCGAGATGAGGATAATCCCGGTCAAGAGGATTCGGAACAAGACCTTTCGAGCGCAACCGGAGACGTAGAGCATGGCGATGGCGGCGACACCGAAGGGAAGGCTCGATCCCATATCCGGCTGGATGAGAACGAGAAGCGCCGGCAGGGCTGCGAAGAAAAGCGTTGCCCAAAAGCGTTGGATTTCGGATTGGATGGCGCTGCGCGTCAGCAGAAAAGCGAGAAACGGAATGACGGCGAGCTTGGCGGCTTCGCTTGGCTGGAAGATGCCGAACAGCCATCGGCGCGCACCCATTGTGACGGTTCCGATGCCGGGAATCAGCACGAGAATGAGCAGAACGATGGAGCCCCCGTACAGGATCCATGCGTGATCGACCCATTTGCGGTAGTCGACGGCGGCGAAGATGACATGGGCGATCAGGCCGAGCGGAATCCATTGGAAGAGCATTTTCAGCCAGATGTCATGGACGGGACCGACGCGAATGGAGGTCGCCGAGCGCACGAACAGGACGCCGTAGCAGAGGAGAGCGGCGGCGCAAAGCAGGAGCATCCAGTTGAGATGCGGGAAGGAGAAGCGGGACTCCTGCGAATCTGATTTGAAGGGGGAAAATATCATCAGGGGGTCTCGCTTGTTTCGGGAATGTCAGATGCGGCGTCTTCCGGCGACAAAAAGAAGTCCGGTTCGCCGGCATTGCGGCTTTGCAACGCTTCGGAAAAGGATTCGGCCGTGTTGGCGATTGCTTCATCGGGAAGGCCCGGTGCCTCGTCTTCTCCGGATTCGTCTCCGTCGGTTGCAGGCGTTGAATCGGTCTCCTGCACCGCCTCCGAATCAGGCGTTTCGGATTCGGGGGCTTCGCCGGAACTCGGTTCGCCTCCGTCGGGATTCTGGGACGGTTCGCCGGCCGTCGGGGAAATGTCCGTTTGATAGAGGCTCTGAAGCAATGTTTTGAGGACGGCGGCGGCGGAGTGTCCGCCGGAGTCGGAGTCTTCGCATACGACGGTGAAAACGTATTCCGGATTGTTTTCCGGCACCATGGCGATCATCCACGCATGTTTTTTCAGGGTGCCCTTTTCGCGGTATTCGGCGGTTCCGGTTTTTCCGGCGATCGGGACGCCGGGAATCGCGGCGCGCCGACCAGTTCCATACGGTTTGTCGATGGCATCGGACATCCCGTCGCGAACGGCCTGCAAGGCATTTGCCGTCCAATGCATACGGCCGTCGACGCGGCGCGATTCATCGATGACGCCCGTGCCGGGATCCCGAATGAGGCGCGGCAGAACGCGTTCGCCGTCATTGGCGAGTGCGAGCGTATAGATGGCGATTTGCAGCGGCGTGACGGTGAGAAAACCCTGACCGATGGAAGCGTAGGCGGTATCGCCCGGGCGCCAGGCGTCCTTAAAGCGTTTGCGTTTCCAGGCTTCGTCCGGGAGCAGGCTTTTGCCGGTCGGAATACCGATTTGCGGGGCTGTTCCGAAGCCGAGTTGCCGATAGGCGTCATGGATGCGGGGTTCGTATCCGAGGCGAAGGCCGATATCCATGAAATAGGGATTGCAGGACGCGGCGAGGGCCTTTCGGACATTGACGTCACCATGGCCCCAGCGGCTTGCGCAGCGGATGCGGTGGTTTCCGATGTTGTAGCTGCCGTTGCAGTAGACGGTGTCGTAGGGGGAGACGATTCCTTCCGTAAGGGCTTCGAGGGCGATGATGGGCTTGACGATGGAGCCGGGCGGGTAGACGCCGGCGGCGGCGCGGTGAATGAGCGGTCGCCCGGGATCCGACAACAGTTCGTTCCAGATCGAGCTGCTCAAGGCGGGGACAAAGGTCGAGAGATCGTAGCGCGGAGCGCTGGCAAGGGCGAGAATATCGCCATTGCGGGCGTCGAGGACGATGGCCGCCCCGCAGTGTCCGTCGAGGGCCCGTTCGGCGGCCTGTTGGATGCCTGCATCGAGCGTGAGGACGATGTCGCGCCCGAGTTGCGGATTGCGGGCCTCGAGCAGTTCGCGGCGGTATCCGATGGCATCGATGCGAAGAAGGGCACCGCCGCCCCGTCCGGCGAGTTCGGCATCGAAGGCTTTTTCGATGCCTTCGCGTCCGGTCAGATCCGGAAGATAGAAATCGAAATCGGGGTTTTCGGCTTCCGCAAAGAGGACGGCGTCGTCCGCTTCGGCCGAAAGGGGTTGCGGCGGCGTTTTTTCATTCGGATTTCCCTTGCCGACATATCCGATGATGTGGCATGCGAGATCGCCAAAGGGGTAGATGCGATCCTGCTGCACGTAGATATCGACGCCGGGAAGCGGTTCCGGCCATTCGGCGAGGCGCGCCAGTTCCGCTTCGGTGAGATCGCGAAAGGCGATCAGCGGGATGGGGCGGCGGCGGTAGAGGTGTTGCCAAATGCCATTGCGGTCGATCTCCCGGGGGCGATGCAGGATTGCCGCCACCCGATCGATTTGGCGATCGATGCGGTTGACCGTGTTGCTCCAGCGTCCGGCGGCCCGGAGTTCATCGAGGTAGAGGGCGGCGCAGTATTGGGGGCGGTTGTCTGCAAGGACGACGCCATTGCGATCGAGAATGCGCCCGCGTGTGGCGGGGAGACGGACACGGCGAATGCTGGTCTCGTTTTGGGCACCGATATACAGGAGATTGTCCCGCACCTGGATTTGATACAGACAGGTGGCGAGGTAGCCCAAGGCGATCAGCATCAACGTCAACAGGATCGCGATGCGTGTTTTGCTTCCCTCAGTCGGAGAAGTCGTAACCGAATCGATCATCGTTATCCAAGTCAACGTTCGCGGAAATCCAGTCGAGCCGATGCGAAACAAGGGCTGTCAATCCGGCCGCAACAAAACCAAGGGGGATGGCAAGGGCAATCCGTCCCAGCACAAAGAAAAAGGGAAGAGGCGTAAAATCCGTGAAAAGCCGTAAGACGATATATTCAAAAAGCGTCCAAACGGGAAATACGGCCGCGCCGACAATGGCACAGGAAAAACACGATTCATTCATCTGCGGGCGCAGCATGTTGTGGCAGAGCAATGCGGACCCCAGAAAGAACAGCATTGCGAAGCCGGACGGCAGAAGGCAGAGTCCCTCCTCCAGAATTCCGCAGCAAAAGGCGGCTATTCCGGAAAAGACGGCCTCCCGTCTCATGGCATAGTAGATACAGAGGGCGAGAAGGAGTTCCCAGCAGACGGACGGAAGGAAGGGGACGGGAAGAAAGGTCCGTCCGATCAGCGCAAATGCAAGCAGGACGAAAAGAACGAGAAGCGTTGTCCAGGTGCGCGGTTTCACGGTTTGTCTCCTTTCGGGGCTTGGCCGGGACGCTCACGACCGCGGACATCGTCATCGGTCGCCTGCATGGTCTGGCGAATGGAAAGACCGCTGTCGCGCACGACGAAGACAGAACGTAACGAAGCAAAATCGACATAGGGAACGATTTGGGCGGACAGGAAGAGTCCCGAGGCGTCCTTTTCGATGGAACGGATTTCACCGATGGGGATTCCGGCCGGAAAGAGACCGCCGAGGCCGCTGGTGACGACCTTTGTTCCAATTGTCAGTTTGGCGTCCTTGTGAAGATATTGGACGGTCAGCGGCTTGACGAGATTTGTCAGAAGGAGCGTTTTGTCGTGATGCGCGATTCCATTCCCGCACAAAATGCCGCGAATGGCGTCGTTTCCTTCCATCGTGCAGGAGAGCCGGCTTCCGGCATCGGTCAGGAGCAGGATATCCGCCGTACGGGGAGTGACGGAAATGACGCGCCCGACAAGGCCGTCTTCCGTAAGAACGGTGCTATTCACGTCGACGCCGTCCTTGGACCCCTTGTCGATTCGGATGCGATTCATCCAGCTGTCGCCGGCGCGAGTCGAGAGGACCTCTGCGGCAAGAAGGCGCGGTTCGCGTTCCGCGATCTGCAATTTCCGGCGAAGCGAATGGTTTTCTTCTTCGATTTTCCGCAGCAGGAGCAGTTCCGCTTCCAGTTTGGCGGCTTGATCCCGATAGCGATTCCGTTCTTCCAGCAGAGAGGATTGTTCGCGGAAGGTTGCGGCGGTGACGGTAAAAAAGTTCGCTACTGGGGTCGGCAGAAGATGCAGAAAACGTCCGTACGGAGCCCCCGTATCCCGGGCCAGGCGCCGGGTTGTCGGACGAAGGGCTTCCGCAAGGCGGAAAAATGCCAAAACGGCGATCAGCGCCGCAATCAGGCAGATGAATACTTTCTGAATCCTCAAGGATGTCCTGCAAGAAATAAGTCGAACGGAAAACAGAGGTGTCGTTCGTGCAGAGACAACTTGCTCAATCGGTTACGGGGTGTCGCTCAATCGGTTTTTATTTTTTCTTTCCCGGTTGCGATGTTCTTGCCAGCCATTCGATCTGATCGAGGACCCGACCGGTTCCCTCCGCGACGGCGGTAAGGGGATCTTCCGCGATGTGAACGGGGAGTTGAGTGGCTTCGGCAATCCGGCGATCGATACCCGTAAGGAGGGCGCCGCCGCCGGCCATCATGAGGCCACGATCCACCAAATCGGCGGAGAGTTCGGGCGGCGCATTTTCCAGCGCGGACTGAACGCTGTCGACGATCTTCGTCAGCACTTCATTCAAAGCGCTTTCGCGAATTTCTTCCGAGGTAATGGCAAGTGTTTGAGGACGACCCTTGACGACATCGCGGCCTTTGACTTCGTATGTCAGCTCCTGTTCCAGTTTATAGGCGGAACCGATTTTGATTTTGATGTCTTCGGCTGTGCGTTCGCCAATGAGCAAATTGTATGCGTTCCGCATATACGTCTGGATGGCGACGTCCATGTCATCGCCGCCCACGCGTACGCTACGGGAATAAACGACACCGGCGAGAGAAATAAGGGCCACGTCCGTGGTTCCGCCGCCGATATCAACAACCATACTGGCCGTAGGCTCCGAAACGGGAAGCCCGGTTCCAATAGCGGCGGCCATGGGCTCTTCGATCATGTAGACCTCACGGGCACCGGCGCGGATTGCTGAGTCCTTGACGGCTCTTTTCTCAACTTCGGTAATGTCACCGGGAACGGCAATCACGGCACGGGGCTTGCGAAGCTTGTGTTTGTTCGTGCTGGTGATGCAGTGCCGCAATAGTTTTTCTGTAATATCGATATCCGCAATGACGCCATTTTTCATGGGGCGGACGGCGATGATATTGCCGGGGGTGCGGCCAAGCATTTTTTTGGCGTCTTCGCCGACTGCGAGAACGCGCCGCGTACCCTCCTGGATAGCCACAACGGAAGGCTCGCGCAGAACGATGCCCCTCTCCTTTAGGTAGACAAGGGTATTCGCAGTGCCGAGATCGATTCCAAGATCGCTGGTGAAAAAATTACGGAGTTTGTTCCACATGGCGGTGGCCGAGAAAGTACTATACGTGAGTGACACGACAAGTATAGTATAAAGCAAGAAGAAAAGGCAAGGTGATTTTTGGCGGCGGGGTCTTTGGGCAGGGCGCCGAGACGCGGCAGGCAAAATGCTTCGTCGCGCGCGGACCGGCGGGAGGGTTTGAAGGCGATGCCGGCAAAGGGTAGAATGCGCTTTGCGCGTCCGAAAAACCGTTTTTTCGGGCGAGCGAACTTTTTTGGAAAGAATGGCGTTTATCCGGGTATGAATCATTCTATTGTTTTGACCGCAAAAGGTCTTTGGAAATCATTTGGGCAGGGCGAAGCCAAGGTCGACGTCATTCGCGGGTTGGATTTTTCCATGGAGCAAGGCTCTTTTGAAGCCGTCATGGGGGCGTCCGGATCCGGAAAGTCGACCTTTTTGCATCTGTTGGCGAGTCTGATCGCGCCGGACAAAGGGACGATCGAGATCGAGGGGAAGCCGTTTGACCGGATGGGCGACCGAGAAGCAACACTGTTTCGCCGGCGCCGCATCGGGCTTGTTTTCCAAGATTTTAATCTGATTCCGACGTTGACGGCGGAGGAAAACATCGAGTTGCCGCAATTGCTCGATCGGGCAAAGCCGAATCGCGACCGCGTCCGCGAACTCGCCGAACTGCTCGGAATCGGGCACCGGCTGAAGCATCTGCCGATGCAACTGTCGGGAGGAGAGCGCCAGCGTGTTGCCGTGGCGCGGGCTTTATTCGGAAATCCGGCGGTATTGCTGGCAGACGAGCCGACCGGCAATCTTGACGCCGGATCGGCGCGGTCTCTCTGCGCGGTTTTGAAGAAGCTGAATGCCGAGAGCGGTTGCTCCATCCTGATGGTGACGCACGATCCGGTCGTTGCCAGTTCCGCCCGGCGCATCCATCTTCTGCGGGATGGCGTGTTTACGGATTGCTTCGAGCCGGAGGGGGACGCGACGCGGGTGTTCGACCGGTATTTCCGGGATAAGCTCGCGTAGCGGGCGAATGGAGTGTGTTCATGTTGTATCCGACACTTGTCTTTCGTTCTCTGTTGCGGGATAAAGCCCGCACGGCTTGCGCCCTTTTCGGCATTGCGGCTGCGGTTGGTTTGCTGGCCTGGCATCTTGGATTGACCGATACGGCGTTTCGCGGCGCGGAGGCGCGCGCCCGGGAGAGTGCGGCTCCGTTCCCGGCTTGGGCGACAGGCGCCCCACGCGGACCGGCGTCTCCGGACGGCGGCAAGCGGCAACAGCCCGTTGCCCGTCAGCGGGGGGGTATGCGGACGGCGACTCTTCCGGCGGCTTTTGTCCAATCGCACCCGGAGGGCGTCTTGCTGACGGTCGAATCGGCGCAGGTCGATATCCGCCCCGGCGGTTCGCCGTTGCAAGGCCCCCCGCTCATCGGGCGTGTATGCGCGCTGCCGGAAGGCGGCATTCCGTTTTCGAATCAGACAATCGACGCCTCGGTTTTGGCGGCGTTTCAAGCGGCTTCGTCCGCAGAGGGGGATGTCGTACCGGCCCTCTTTTCCACGAGCCTGTTCAGCGCCCGCATTCCGGTTCCGGAAATCGGATCGACGCTCGATCTCGTTTTGGCACGCGGAACCTTGCGTCTGCGGGTGGACGGATTTTTCGAATCGGACGGGAAAATCCGCGAATTTCCGACCATTTACGTACCGGCGTCCGGCATGAGGCGTCTGCGGACGCTTGTGCCATTTGCTTCGAGAGGACCGAATCTCGCGCTTTTGCCGACGGTGCCGGACGGTCCGGCCGACGAGACGGTCCGGCTGACGACTTGCGTGGAGCTTGCGGAGCAATTCCGCGGCGATGCCGTCCAGCATCTGATCCAGTCGCTTCCCCTTTCGCTTTCCCTGGCGGTTCTTACCGCCATCGTAATGCTGATTACGTCGCTTTGTTCGGGGCTTTCGGCGGAGCGGAGAAGATTGGCGTTGCTCCGTTGCGCCGGCATGACGCGGCGCGGCGGCGCTTGGCTCGTCTTGCTGGAGACATTCGTTCTTTCGTTTGCGGGCTGGCTGATCGGTTTGGCGGCCGGGCTGCTGTTGTTGCAGCTCTTTCTGTCTTTCGGCCATGGTGCGGATGTCGCGGGGAGGGTTTGCCCGGGTGCGAATACGGTTTTGGGGACGGCGGCATTGGCGTTCTTCGCTTCGCTCGTCGCTTCTTTTGTTCCCATGTTGCAGGCATCCGGCGTCCGGCCTCTCGAGGCCTTTCCGGAGGCGGAAACGGGACTGCGGATTCCGTTTGTGTCCGCCCGACGGACAATCTTGGGGGTGCTTCTTCTGCTTCCGATGCCGCTGTTGGCCTTTTCGGAATGCTTTTCGGTATCGCTTCGAACGGGGCTCTTGATTGCGGTCGGGTTGCCTTGCGTATTTTGCGGCGTTGCCATGCTCGTCCGCCCCGTCTTTCGACTGTTGGAGCGCACGTGTCTGCGTCCGTTGGGTGTGCTGTTGGGGTTGGAGCCGACGCTTCTGTCCCGGCGCATTTCGCGAAGTTCGGGCCGGGCTCTCGGGGTTGTTCTTTCCATCACGCTTGGTCTCGGTTCCTATGTTGCCATCCACACGTGGGGAGCGTCGCTCATTGTCAGCTACATCCCGTCGCCGGCATGGCCTGATGTCATCGTATCGTTCTTGCCGACGGGGTTGACGCCGGAGCAGGCGCAGAGGCTTTCCGCCGTTTTGACGGAAAAAGAAAATGCGCCGTTGTCGCAGGTCGCCTCCATCGAGGCAACGCAGATTCCGCCCGATCCCGCCTTTTCGGAGAGCATCCGGGAGCGTGGCGGAAGAATTGCCCCTTGGGCCGTCTTGTTGCTTTTCGGGACGGATCCGGCCGCGACGTTCGCGCCGGTCGACGGCCGTCATGCGCCGCTTATGCCGGCAAAGTGGATCGAGGGAACGCCGGAGGACGCCGTCCGGGCCATGGAAGACGGGGACGGCGCGGTCATCCCTGTCATGCTCTCCCGTCTGACGGGTCTGCATGTCGGCGATGTCCTGCCGTTTGCCGATGGAACGGAGGTGCGAATCGCCGGCGTCATTGATTTGAATTGGCACATGGTTACGTCCCGGGCATTGGTGCGGACGCGTTTTGCGCCGTTTGCCGATCCGTCGGCCGGCGGCGGTGGCGGCGGCGGTGGTGCGCCGGGAGGGCCCACCTACGGAATGGTCTTTGTCTCCGAGACCCTTGCGCGAAGCGTTTCGCAGGAAACCGATACGGTGCGTTTTCTCTGGTGCCAGATGTCGCCGGAGATGCGGTCGATTTATCCGCTTGACGCGACGGTCCGTCTGGACGCCGCCATTCGCGCCGCGCTTGCGGAGCAGCCGGATGACGCCGCGGCATTGGCTTCCAACTCCATTCAGGTGCATCATCGCGATGAAATCGCCGACGGAACCATTTCCCACGGCAACAACATTCTCGGTACGATGGGGCGTATCCCATTCTGGTCGCTGGCGGTCACCTGCTTCGGAATCGCCGCATTGGCGACGGCTACGCGCCGGGCCTTGCGTCAGGAAAGCGCGGTATTGCGGGCAATCGGCATGACGGGCGGACAGCTTTCACGGCTTTTCCTGGGTGAAATGATTCTCGTGATCCTCTGCACGCTTTTCCTGAGCCTGATCGTCGGATTGCTTCTCGGCTGGTCCTTTACCGGCATTACGCGCGAAAATCTGAATGCGGGGCTTGCCGTTCGCTTCATCATTCCGTGGGCGGAGGTCCTGCGCGGTTTTTCGTTGGCCGGCGGACTTTCGTTCGTGCTGGCCGCGCTGTCGACGCTTGGCATCCGTCCCGCTCGCTAGCGAGGGGCGGATGTTTCCGCGTGCGCGCTACAGGATTTCACATCCGGTTTCGGTAATCATCACGGTGTCTTCGATGCGGACGCCGCCGATTTCCGGATAGTAGAGTCCGGGCTCGACGGTGACGACGTTTCCGGGTGTCAGGATTTGCGGAGAGGAGCCCAGGCAGGGTTGCTCGTGGATTTCAAGGCCGACGCCATGTCCGGTGGAGTGGAAAAAGCCGAAGTAGCGTCCGGCGCCATCCACGCCGGTTTGATAGCCGTTGTCGAGGAAAAAGTCTTCGACGGCTTTATGGACGGAGCTGCCGGCAATGCCGGGGCGGAGTATGGAAAGAGCCAGCCGTTGGGCATCGGAAACGGTTTGGTAGAGCCGCTGTTGTTCCGGTGAGGGCTCCCCGTTCATCCAAGTGCGTGTGACATCGCCCCAGTATCCGGTTTGCAGATCGCGCGGGAAAATATCGCAGACGACCCACTCGTTGGCGCGGATGGGGCCGTGCCCGCTTTCATGCGGATTGACGGCTTGGATGCCGGGTGCGCAAATCGTGCCTTCGAAGTCCATGGTGCCGCGCTCCAGAAGGAAAGAGCGGACGAGCCGGCGTGCGCGTTCCCCCGTAAGCGGCGTTCCTTCGTGGAAGAGAATGCCGTTTTCGCGCACTTCGGCACCGCGGATGACCTCACCGATGTATTCGGCGGCTTGCTTTGCGGTGGTTTGCGTTGCGCGGATCGCCGCGATTTCCTCCGGCGATTTCACCATGCGCGCCGCGGCAAACGGGTTGCGGCCGGAAAGCCGAACCTCGATACCGGCTTGTTCCAATGTCCGGACGGCCCCGAACGGAAATGTCGAATCGGCTTCGACCGCTGCGATTTTTTCATGGAGGAGATAGTCGGCCAATCGACCTGCCGTTCCTCGGTTCTTTGTGGAATCGGGAGCCGGCACTTCGCACCCGCGCGACTGTTCTTTTGCTCTGCCGTATTCGAGCTGGCTGACGAGCAGCACGATGCGTCCGTCCGGATGCCGGACGACGGATACGGCATCCGGAGCATTGAAATGCGTGGCATACAAAATGTCGGGCAGAACCGTTGTGCTGCCAAGCAAGACAAAAGGAATGGAATGGTCGGCTTCTTCTGTATTCATAACGTCGGATCTTCTTGCGTACCGGGAATGGATTCCGTGAAAATGGTAGCACAAAGCATTCGGCAAGGATATGTTTTCCTCTCTCCGCGCCTCTTCGGGATTCTGCCTGGAAACGGCGAATCGACTCCGCAGCTCCGGGTGGCGGGTCGTGCAATGTGGCGCGGCGGCGCGAGCCGGGAGGGTGGGAAACCCCCACGGGCGGTTGCGGCCGACCATCGCGCCGCCCGGGGTGGCGAGCCGCCACGGGCAATGCGCGCGGGTAATGCGCGGGCACCCCACGGCGGGCGTAATGCGCGTGCGTGCCGCGCGATGCGAATTTTGCGCATGATGCCAAGCCACGACGCGAAGATTGCGGGTGTAATGGCGGTAGGGCGCGATATCCCTATCGCGCCGCAGGGTAATGC
>JAEDLN010000232.1 GCA_016295275.1 Kiritimatiellia bacterium | reverse complement strand
CCCCACCCCGCCGGGGTTCCCGGCCCCGTGGCGGCTCGCCTATCGCACGTGGCGGCTCCCCACCACCCGCGCCGCCTCCAGCGCCGGAACCTTTTCCCGAAGAAAGGAAACGTCAAACAGAAAAAACGATACACCGCCATAGCCCTCGTTTTGCAAAAATCGGAGCTGGTCTACCATTTCGACGACATCCATCATAGCCTCGTTCGAATGAATGCCAATGCCCGATACCAATCGTTCCCGATTGCGCGTCTGCTGCTTGGCAATCCATCGAAGCACATTGCAATTGGGCGCATAATTCATCGGAAGAACCCAGTCGACGAGCCCCGCGTCCAACCACGCCTGCCAATCCTGTCCCACGAACTCAATCGAGCGCGGATAACTGCCGAAAACGGCAACCGAACGAATTTTGTCGCCACAGGCTTGCGACAAGCGGGCGAGCAGTTTCGTCACAACCTCCGGATCCTTCTTTTCCAGAACGGATTGCTCTGGATAGCGGAAAAAATCGAGACTGATTCCATCCAAATCCGGAATTTTCGCAAGACTCGAAACAATCTTTACCCATTCCGAACAGTTGTCCGGATGCGCGGGATTCAGCCATGCGATTGCCCCTCCGTCGGACGAATGCAACAAGCGCCCCGACGTTTCATAGTCACGCTTTCGCGCCGATGTCGCACCATGAAAATCTCCTATCGCCAACCATGCGTGAACGCGAATTCCACGCGAATGGCAGGCTTGAATTGCCGCCGGAAACGGATCTCCCAGCCGCTTCAACGAGGCCGATGCCGGAATGCCGGATATCGGTGTCTCCGCCCATGCGCAAGATCCCGCCTGCAGCAGCAAATCCGTTATCCCCGCCCGCGCCAATGCATCCGCAACCGCAGGCCAACCGCCGCCATCCGGCATCTGCTCCGCCAAATCCGCATTCATCCACGCCGCCACACGCCGGAATGTCCCCGGCTTCGGCAGAAGCGCTGCCGCATAAATCAATTGCGATTCGCGAAACACCTCCCGCGCCGCCTCCGCGGCGGCACGCCCCCGCAACACCTGCTTTTCGCGCACCCGCAAGCGCGCAAAACCATCCCGTACCGCCTGACGCCTGCTTTCGCCTTCCGTTTGTTGCAAAAGACGTTTCTCCGCCGCATCCGGATTTTGCGCCCCAAGGCGTTCCCATGTCAGCGAACGGAGCCTTTCCGCCGCCTCCTCCCATAACTCGGGATGCTTCGCGCCCGTCAAAACCGCCAACATCTGCTCGCGCGATTCCAAACTGCCTTCTTCATATACGGCACGCGCAATCCAAAACCCGTAAGGTCCCTCGAAAAGCGCAACCGGATTTCCGGCATTCCGCACGCCTCGCGCATTTTCCCAATAGGATACGGCTCGGACAGACGTGCGTTCCGCTCGCAAATCCAACACCATCGGAGCCGTATTCCGGATGCGGGAAGGCAACCCCGCCAATGCACCGGAACCTCGGGCAAACGAATACCCGATCCAATCGTCCTTCCGCATGGATAAGGTCCTGTCCCGCGGCGCAATCCCGAAAAAACGCATGAGCAAAAGCGATTGCGACCCCTGTACGACCAATTGACCGCCAGACTCGCAAAACCCCTTCAAACGCGCAATCTCCTCCTCGCCCGCGGAATGGAGCAACACGAGATGCGCTACACGGCACGGCTCCGAAAGCGCCAGTTCCAACCGGCTGACCGGGAAAAGTCCGCATCGCATGCCGGCTCGTTGCAGCAACCGGTACACATTCCTCGCCCTCGAATACGAAAGCTTCGCATCACTCGCAATCAGCCGATCGTCCCAAATCACGCATACCGGCTGCGGCTCCTCCGTGGCGCCCTCCTTCGGCGTATAGCCCGGAACGCCCGGCGACGCGATAACGGGAACGGAAACGCCCGACGCGCCCCCCTTCCCGCGATCGGCCACACGCCAACAATACCACCCGGCCAACCATAGGGTGACGACTCCCCACCCGATCAAAAGCCACCGGGCCAACCGGTTGCGATCCATATCCCGCCTTACTCGACCACTTCAATCTGAAGCGTCCGCTCAAATGCCCGATCGCGGGCTGCACCGCGCTCCACCGCAAGACGATACTGCTCGATGCAATCCTTGCGATACAACACCGGATCCATCAGAAACTGAACGTACGTCATGTCGACAAGCGCGTCCGCATACGTCTTCCCGGACTCGTTCCAAAGCTGCTCCAACTGAAAAAGCGCCTCCGGATAATTCTCCTGCGCAATCGCAACGGCAGCCCGCAACGAACGGACCATTGGATCGGTTTCAACCGCCTTCCGTTTCGGAAGCGCCTCCAAAACCATGCCGGCACGCAGAAAGTTCCCGCAGGCCAAAAGCGCACGCGCATACAGAAGACGCGTCGTAACCGATGTCGCTTCGCCCTCCTTCTCCAATACCGACTCCAAGACCAAAACGGCATCCGCCTCCCGTTTGCTCTCCAACCATTGACGGATCAACAGAACGCGCAACCGGTCTTCCAACGGAAACTTCGCCACGGCAGAATTCTCGTCCACCTCGGTCACGACAACCGACACACGGCTCCCGGTCGAAACGGCAGGCGTCTCTTTTTTGCCGACATTGGCAAAGAGAGGATTGGCCATCTCCTCGTCAGCCGTGTCGTCCTGCGCTTCCCCCGTCGTTGTCGCCGTCGTTCGCAACAGCACCTCCGGCGGCTTTTGCCGGAAGGTCGGCACGTCCGGCATGGTCGCCGGCTTGCCGTCCATTTCCTCGTAACTGACATACCCGCCGTCACGAGCCGCCAAAATCTGATCCGGATCGGGAACGACTATCTCTCCGGCACGAATCTTCGCCGCTACCGCCGACATCTTTTCGCCGGCCTCCTCCCAAAGTGCTTTCACTTCATCTCGACGATACTCGGCATCCTTCTGCGCAAGCTCGCGCAACTTCGCTTGCGCCGTGCGATAAAACTGAATCTGGTCGAGCGGACGGCCTTCTTTGCCCGCCTTGTCGCCCGACTGAACCGCCGCCACTCCTTCGTTGTACAGGCGTTTGCGAGAACCGTCAAACAACGATATCGCCGGACAATCAGCCGGAAGCAAGGCGGATATCAAAATAAAACCCAAAAGCAACTTTCGAAAAGGCATGTTTTTCATACGCGCCCATTATAGAGAAAGCCCCGCCGATTCTCAAGCGATCGCCCGATCCAAGTGTTCCACGCCCGCGCCACCGCCCGTGCCCCTCGTGCCCCGTTGCCGTGCCCCCTCGCCGTGCACCCTCCCTCGTGCAGCTTGGCGGTAGGGCGCGATGTCCCCATCGCGCCGCCGCGCCACCGGCGCGGTGC
>JAEDLN010000231.1 GCA_016295275.1 Kiritimatiellia bacterium | reverse complement strand
ACAGCGTCAATGTCGGAGGAACCTTCAATTTGGCAGATGCTATCCGCCTCGAATGTTCCAAGGCCCGACTCCTGTTCATCTCGTCCGCCCAAGTCTACGGAACCGCAACCGAATCCACCGCTGAATTCCCGATTCGCGAGGATGCCCCGCTCCTGCCGATTACCCACTACGCCATCTCCAAGGTCGCGTGCGAACGATTCCTCCAAGGTTACGCCGCAACCTATGGCTTGCAAGTCATCATCGCACGCCCCGGAAACCATATCGGCCCCGGACAATCGCCGAAATTCGTCACAACCGCTTTCGCACAACAGGTTCTCAATGCGAAAAAAGGTCTGATTGCGGAAATGAAGGTCGGGAATCTCGACTCCATCCGCGATTTCTCCGATGTCCGCGATGTCGTTCGCGCATATCGCCTCCTCCTCGAACGGGGACGATGCGGTTTCGCCTACAATATCACAACCGACAACCATGTGCGGATCGGCGATCTGCTCGATCGGCTTCAGGCAATCGTCGGCACCCAAATCAAGACGGTCGTCGATCCCGCCCTCTATCGCCCCAAAGACGTCTTCCAAAGCATCGACACTTCCCGGCTTTTCTCCCATACCCGCTGGATGCCCGTCTATTCTCTCAACCAAACCCTGAGAGATATCGTCGCCGATCTGCAAGAGAAAAACTAGCTTTTTCTTTGTCCATCCAATCATGCATGCGTTCTTTGTCTCCGGCATCGATACCGGAATCGGAAAAACCTACGTAACCGGAATCCTTCTTCGCTACCTTCGCGCGATCGGCCGCTCGGCCATCTCCCTCAAATTCGTCCAAACCGGAAACGAAACCTTTTCCGAAGATATCGATCTCCATCGGAAAATCGCCGGAACGGGACTCCTTCCCGAAGACCTCGATCACACGACGGCTCCACAGATTTTTCGCTTCCCGTCTTCGCCGAAATTGGCCGCCGAACGCGAACACCGGACCATCGACCTGTCCGCCATTCTCTCGTCCGTGGAAAAACTCTCCGCTTCCGGACGCATCGTCCTCGTGGAGGGAGCCGGCGGTTTGATGGTTCCTCTCGATGAAGGACACTACATCATCGATGTCGTTCGCCAAGCCGGTTGGAAACTGCTGCTCGTTACGAGCGGCCGCCTCGGCTCCCTGAACCATACGCTCCTTTCCCTGGAAGCCGCATTCTCGCGAAAGATCCCCGTTGCCGCTATCCTCTACGTCAAAGATCCGTCCGCCGATCCCCTCATCGACCGGGATTCCCCCTGCGAAATCCGCCGCTTCTGCGCCGTCCGAGGACACGCCGGCATTCCCGTGCTGCCCGTTCCGTGGGTTTCCCTCGATGCCCTCCCCCCTCTTTCGGAAATGCCCGATTTCTCCCCGGCCTTTTCGTCCGCTCGCTGACTGAAAAATGGAATCTTCCGCCCCCGATGCCCTCGCATACGATCGTTCCCATCTTTGGCATCCGTATGCCTCCCCTCTGAATCCCCCTCCCGTCTTCCTCGCCGAACGGGCGCACGATACCCAGATCGTCCTTGCAGACGGAACGGAGCTGACCGATGCCGTCTCCTCTTGGTG
The DNA here is from genome assembly GCA_016295275.1 of Kiritimatiellia bacterium. GTDB lineage: Bacteria > Verrucomicrobiota > Kiritimatiellia > RFP12 > UBA3636 > JAEDLN01. The sequence goes on along the minus strand of JAEDLN010000231.1, from coordinate 1,751 downwards.
GTGCGTCGCACATGGCCATAACCATCCCCACATCACCAAAGCCATCCAACGGCAAAGCGAAGCCCTCTCCCATGTCATGTTCGGAGGCTTCACCCATCGCCCCGCCATCGAACTGGCCCGACGAATCGCCCAATTGACCCCAGAAGGGCTCGATTCGATTTTCTTCGCCGATTCCGGCTCGATTTCCGTCGAGGTCGCAACCAAAATGGCGGTGCAATACCAATACGCGCTCGGTTACCCGAATCGAAACCGCCTGCTCGCCCTCCGTGGCGGATATCACGGCGATACCGCCGGAGCAATGGCCTTGAGCGATCCCGATGGCATGCACAAGCTCTTCGCAGGCTTGATCCCACGCCACTTCTTCGCCGACGCACCTACCCAATGCCCGCTTCGGTCCGAATGGAACGAGTCCGCTTTCGACTCCATCCGGACTACCCTTGAGGCACATCGCGATGAAATCGCCGCCGTCATTTGCGAGCCCGTCTTTCAAGCCGCAAACGCCATGTGGTTCTACCATCCGAACTATCTGAGGCGAATGCGCGAACTCTGCGATGAACACGGCATTTTGCTCATATTCGATGAAATCGCCGCCGGATTCTACCGGACGGGACCCCTTTGGGCTCATGCCCGTTCCGGAATCAGCCCCGATATCATCTGTATCGGAAAGGCCCTCACCGGCGGTCATCTTACCCTCGCCGCAACGGCAACCTCCCACCGCATCGCGAAAACCATCTCCAACGGCTTCCCCGGCGCGTTCATGCACGGCCCGACCTATATGGCAAACCCGCTTGCCTGTGCCGCCGGAATCGCCTCGCTCGACCTGTTCGCCGGCTCCGACTACACCGCCTCCGTTCGACGCATCGAACAACAGCTCCAAACCGGACTCGCACCGCTCCGCTCGCTCCCGAATGTCACCGCCGTCCGGGTGCTGGGCGCCGTCGGTATCGTCGAGGTCGCAAGCCCCCCGCGCGCCGAAGATGTCCGCTCCGTTATCCTCGATCATGGTATTTGGCTCCGGCCTTTCGGAAATTTCATCTACACCATGCCGCCACTCGTCACCCCGCCGGAGACAATCGGCAAAATCATCGCCGCCATCGCCGATGCCGCCGCTTTGCCGCCCGGACCGCCCGTCCCCGCCGACGGATTCCACGAATAGACCGCAATCTCCCCCCGGAAAACACCGCCCGTTTCTCCCGTTTTCCTTGAATCAAACCAAGCGCTATGGCATACTTGGCACCATTATGAACGATTCTTCCTCCACCGCCGATATCGACATCGAACACATCGCCGAACTGGCGCATTTCAAACTGAGCCCGGACGAACTCGAAAGCCTGAAAAAGGACCTCGATTCTACCATCCGATACGTCCAGAAACTGTTCGAACTCGATGTCTCCAATGTAGAGCCCACCAAATTCGGACAACCCGTTTCCAACGTCCTCCGGGAAGACGTCGTGGAACCGTCTTTGGATCACGATACCATCATCGCAAATGCCCCCGATGCAAGCGATCGCGAATTCCGAATGCCGAAAATCGTGGAGTAACGAACCTATGAATATCTCTGCACTGACAATCGCAGCCGCTCAAGACGCTCTGCGCCGTGGCGAAATCAGCTCCGTCGAACTCACGCAAGGCGTTCTCGATGCCATCCGCGAAAAGGATCCCGCCATCCAAGCCTACCTGACGGTCGACGCCGAGGGCGCTCTTCGCGAAGCCGCCAAGGCCGACGAACGCCGCCAAAAGGGCGAATCGTC
>JAEDLN010000230.1 GCA_016295275.1 Kiritimatiellia bacterium | reverse complement strand
GCGGTGGCGAGCCGCCACGGGCAGTGGCGCGGCGGCGCGATGGGGACATCGCGCCCTACCGCAATGGGACCGTATGGCGATGGTGCACGGCAACGGAGGACGGGGTGGTGCGGGCACGGGGGAAATGTGGTTCAAAAGGGGGTGATTTTGACGGGTATATCCCCTTTTGGTAGACTTCGCGGAAAAGATATCGCCTTCATGAAGATTGCCCTCATCCAGAATCAACTGCTCTGTCAATGTCGCGAAGCTGTCGAGACGGTTCGCGGTGTCGCATCGCGTCTTGGCATTGGCATTCTTTCGGAGCGGTCTGCTTCACGGGCGGATGCCCTGATGGTGTTGGGCGGCGACGGATCGGTATTGGAAGCGGCTCGTGCGTACGGTGCCTTGGAGAAGCCGTTTATGGCGGTCAACATCGGATCGCTCGGCTATCTGACCGGGACGGGTCTCGACGGACTGGAAGCGTATTTGACCGCCTATTTGAATGGCGAGACGATTTTGGATGAGCGAAGCGTCTTGCGGGCGCAAATTCGGCGTGGCGGAACCGGCAGGGCTCTGACGGCGGATTGGGCGCTCAACGATCTTGTCGTAGCCCGCAATGACACGGGTCGTGTTGCGGGAATCGATCTGATTGTCGACGGGGAGGACGTCACCTCCTTTTTGTGCGACGGGCTTCTGCTGTCGACGCCTACGGGCTCGACGGCGTATTCGCTTTCGGCGGGCGGTCCCTTGCTTGCGCCGTCGATAAACGCCTTTATCGTGAATGTGATTTGTCCGCATACGCTCACATCGCGACCGCTTGTCTTGCCGGGCGAATCGATTGTGACCTTGCGCGTATCGCGAGCGTATGCGCCGCTCCGCTATTCGGTCGACGGGCGCGTGCGTGGTGTACTCCGTTTAGGGGATACGCTGACGGCAACGACTGGATGCCGCAAGGTGAAGCTCGTGACCTTGCCGGAGCATTCGCCGTTTCGCATCATGCGTGAAAAGCTCGGATGGAACGGCACGGTCCTGCCAAGTTTTCAGATGAATGAAACGCAATCGTTGCCGGCGGACGGACCGACGGCAAAATTCGGCAAACGATTTCGAAAGGAGGACGCGTAAGGATGGCAGACACGGAACAATCGAGAGCATCGGATTCGGCAGCGGCGTCTGGTTGCGATCCGGATTTCGATACGCGTTCTCCGTATCCGGAGACGGCGGACATCGAGACCTCCAACGACGATTATGCGACGCGGTTTCGAGGCGCGACGGGCGCATGGATGCTCGAGATGCAGGAACGCGGCGTTCTCCGGTTGCTGCGGAGCGGTTCGAATCCGGTTCTCCCCGGATCGACGGTTTTGGATATCGGCGGCGGCCATGGGCAGTTGGCAAAACCGCTTTGTCGGGACGGCTATCGGGTCGAGGTGCTTGGCAGCGCTCCGAGTTGCCGCCACCGGATTCGGGAGCTGGTCGATACCGGCGTATGCGCGTTTCGCGTCGGAAATGTGATTGAGTTGCCGTATCCCGACAATTCGTTTGATGCGGTCGTAGCCGTTCGCATGCTGACGCATTGCGATGCATGGCCGCAGCTGGTGCGCGAGATGTGCCGGGTTTCGCGGGGTCCGGTGATTACGGACTATCCGACGAGCCAGAGTTTGAATGCGATTGCGCCGGCCTTGTTTGCCGCAAAGAAGAAGTACGAGCGCAATACGCGGAAATGGACGCTCTTTCGGCATCGCGAGGTATTGGACGGCTTTGCGGCCGCTGGCTATTGCCGGACGGGGCGGTTTGCGCAGTTTTTCCTGCCGATGGTCGTTCATCGTGCGCTCAAATGTCGTGCCGTCTCGGCCTTTGCCGAGCGGATTTGCCGGTTGTTGGGTCTGACACGGCTTTGGGGTACGCCTGTCATCATCCGGATGGACCCTGCGGAAGATCGGACAAAACAAGACTCCGGTCGATAGCCGCATCCGTTTGCGGATGTGCGCGTGCGGGAAAACAAAGATTTTTGGTTAACACGTAGAAAACTTATGAAAATACTCGTTACAGGCGGAACCGGTTTTACCGGGTCCCATTTGGTGAAACACGTGCTCCGCGAGGGCAATAAGTGTGTTGTTCTCGACAATCAAGAGGGCATCATGCTGGATGAATTGAAGAGCCTGGGAGCCGAAGTGCATCTCGGTTCGGTAACCAATGAGGCGGATGTCCGCAATGCCGTCCGTGGTTGCGATGCCGTCTACCATTTGGCGGCGGCCTTCCGCAAGATCAATGTCTCGCACCAAGTCTACGATGACACGAATGTGCATGCGATGGATACCCTTCTGCGCATTTGCAAGGAAGAGGGTGTCAAGAAAGTCATCTATTGCTCGACGCAGGGCGTTCATGGCGATATTGCCTCGTTGGGCGAAAATCCGCCGGTTCCGGGCAGCGAGGATTCTCCGATCAAGCCCGAGGATTACTATCAGAAGACCAAGTACGAAGGGGAAATGCGCGTTGCGGAATTCTGCAAGGTGAATCCCGATTTCGACGTCACGATTCTCCGTCCGACCGCGCTGTACGGTCCCGGCGATCCGGCCCGCTTCCTGATGTTGTTCAAGCAGGTCAAGAAAGGGTGGTTTCCGTTTTTCGGCAAAGGCGATGCCTTCTACCATCCCGTGTATGTCGAAAACTTCTGCGATGCCTTCACGCTTGTGATGCAGCATCCGGAGTCGAAGGGACGCACCTACATCATTGCTGACGACCGGTATTTCCACATTCGCGAGATTGTGCAGAAGATTGCCGACATCGAGGCGGCGGATCGTCCGGGCTTCAAATGCCGGATGATTTTCCTTCCGTTTTATCCGATGTATTGGCTCTCGTTTATCGTTGCGGCGATCTGGAAACTGTTGCCCGGCGATCCGCCGCTGTTTCCGCGCCGTGTCGACTGGTATCGCCAGAATCGCGGTTTTGTGATTGACAAGGCCCGCAAGGAGTTGGGGTACGAGCCGAAAGTCAAGCTGGACGAGGGTCTCAAGCTGGCGTACGACTGGTACAAGAAGAACGGCTATCTATAGGCAATCGTTCAGAATGCCGTCGGGGAGCACCGGCGGATTCCGTATACTGTTCGGGTGCGACCGTCCGGCCGCACCCGTTCGTTTTTTTTTTTCAGGTTCGTTCACTGGGTTTTCGCTTTTTGGGTGTCGATTCTGGAAAGAAGAAGGTGCGTGCGCATTTTGCGGGCGGGGCTTGTGGCGCGCGTGGTGCGGGGCGAGCCGCCCCGGGCAATGCGCGTTGGTAACGGCGGCGCGATAAGAACATCGCGCCGGTTGCGCGGCCCTGCTGCGCACCGTGTCGCGGACAGAGCCGCGACATGCGAAA
>JAEDLN010000229.1 GCA_016295275.1 Kiritimatiellia bacterium | reverse complement strand
TTCGTTCGTCAGGCGGAAAATGGCATGAAGTCTACTGGCTCGGTTCGACGAACGACTATGAGAATCTGCGCGAGAAAGTCCGTCGCGTGGTCATCGCTCCCGGCGGCAAGCTTGCGCTCGGCGCGTGGTGGGATGACGGTTTCCGCAAGGGTGACGTGAAATTCAGCTTCGACAAGAGCAACGGCCTATACGGCATTCAGTACGTTGAGATGCTGGGCGGAACGCTTGAAGTGACGCTCCGTCCCGACGGCGAAGCAACGACGCTCGATCTGCTATCCGGTTCGGAAAGCAACCCCGGAACGGTGGAGGCAACGCTTGGCGGCGAGCTTTCGATTGTCGAGGCCGGAAAGCTTCCGATGGATACCACTTGGACGATCATCCGCACCCGCACGGAAACGACGGGCTATTTCGAGAATGCCGGCGAAAAAGGAAAAGGCATTCCCGGCTACAGGGTGCGGTATAATGTTCCGCAGACCGACGGAACCTATTCTTGCGAGATTTCCCGCACGATCACAGGAACGTATATCTTGGTCTTCTGATTTTCGAAGAACGAAACAACAAAGGGTCGAATGCCATGAAAAAAGCCATGCTCCTATCTTGCTTGCTGTCGGTTGCCTTTTCTGCCGGTGTTTCCGCCTCGGTGTACACATGGAATCCGGAGGTGACGGAAGGGGCATGGAACGATTCGGCAAACTGGCTCGTCGATGGTGCGGCAGCAACTACGGTTCCCGGCGCATCGGATACGGTCAGTTTTGTTGCCGGGGAAAAAGCGGTCATTGAATTGGATGCCAATACGACCGTCGGTACCGTGACGGGACCCGGTGCGAATGTCGACATCGTATTCCGGAGCGTTTCCGGATCGGTTTTCGGTCTGCGTTGCAAAGGCTTCGGAACGGGGGCTGAAGAAGGAGGCACCTTTACCTTCGATGCGGTCAATCTGATTCCCAATTATGCAAGTGACGGATGGGGAAAGTGGAATCTCAACGAAAACGAGGTCAAGATTGCAGGGAAATGCTCTTTTTCGGCCGACAATGGCGGGGCGCTTTTCTTTGGCAAGCTAACCGCTCCGGCAGGCATCGGCTTTTCGGTTCGCAATGGTGCAGACCTCTGGATCCGTTCTTTCGGTGCAATTCCGGAATTCAATCTTGAGTTGGACAATGCGTCCTTTACGGGATTCGGGAACGGTCTTGCTTGCACGGACGCCACCATTGTTTTCAAGGGGGAGAGTCCGGTGTGGCAAACGCCGGCAAACCCGAATGTCACGGGGACGCTGACGTTCCGGTACGTACTGCCGGAACAACCGTATGCGAGCGGTCCCTTCCGGAACACCGGTGCCTTCGATTTCAATCCGGCCGGAAAGGTCTCTGTGATCATCGACCCTACATCGCCGGCCTTTTCATCCGGCGCTAAACAGTCGTATCGCCTTTTCCAATTCGACAACAACGCGGCCTACGGAATTCTTTCCGCCGCCGTCGAGTGCGAACCGTTGCGGACGGTGGACGAGGTGTACGTGTTCAGCAATATGGAAGGGGCAGGCGGTTTGCCGCAATACTTGGACGTAACCGTCGACGGGGCCTACGATCCCGATTATTCACCCATCGACATCCGGCCGTATATGCCGTCGCCGACGGGTGATGGCGCAATGCTGTTTTCCGGAACCATTGCCAATCTCGGCAGCGGTGCGCAATCTCTCACCATTTATCTCGAATACGGGATCGACGGTGTTTTGAGCGAGAAAACAGCCATTGCCACCGCCACCGCTGCCGGAGCGTTCGAATACGAGCTGACAGGACTCGATATGGATGCGACTTATTCCTATCGGCTTTCGGCCGTCAACGACACGGGTACCGAATGGACCGGCGAGACGTCAACCTTCGCGCTGATTTGCGGTTCGCTACTCGATGCCGCATTCGGTGCGGATCTGGACAACGGGAATGGCTCGATCAGCGGTTCTCTGCTGGTGTTGGGCAGTGGACAAACCATTGTCCGTCTCTTGATCGGGCGTTCTGCAGAAACGCTAGAGGAGGCGATCTCGTTCGTCGCATCGTCCAGAGGGGCGTTCTCGATTCCGTACGTGTTTCCGACGGATGGCATGTGGTACTATCGGCTCGAATGTTCCAATCGGTATGGAAGCGATTCCTGGAGCGACACGACGGACGTCAAGAGTGTCAACATCACCGATTCGAATGTCTATACGTGGTGCGGAACGGACGGTAATTGGGGGGACGAGTCGAACTGGTCGAAGGCGTCTCCCACCAGCGGCATCGGTTATCCGACTTCGGCCTCAGCGGTTGTTTTTCCCGCGGGGACGACGGCTTCGGTCGCAATTGAACAAGACTGTACGGTTGCATCGCTCACGATGGATCTGACCGGTTCGGACATAACCTTGCGGGGGGCGGCTTCAGCCGAAACGGCGCCAAGGCTTTTGGCGCAGAAACAAAAAATCTCCGGTTCCGGTGCATTGGCGTTTAGCAGGCTTGTGTTTCGCGATTCCGATAATCCATGGTCCATGGCCAACCAGCTTTCCATTGGTGCAGGTGGACGGTTGACGCTTTCGGATGGTGCCAGTCTTTATTGCCAGAGACTGAGTGTCGGGCAGGCGGCGACGATTGAGTTGAGAGGTGGCAGCAAAGTCTGGTGTCGTACGGCGGCGACATTCCCGGCGGATTCGTCGCTGATCATCGATGACAGTGTATTTGAAGGTCCGGATCAGGCTGCCCCCGTTGTGTTTACGAATTCAACGCTTGTTTTTCGCGGCGCCCAACCCCAGTTGCTTTGCTTTATTGGAACATGCGATCAGGCCAAGTTTATCTTTGAATTGCCCACAACGCCCTATGCGGCGGCACCGCTTTCGATTTCGAAATCCATTGCTCTGCATTGCACGTCATTGGATGCGGGCAATCAGGCCATTGAAATGGTTATTCCCCGTGATTGCCCGGCACGGGTGGAGCGCAGAACCGGTGTATATCCTCTTGTCGATTGGGCCAAAAAGACGGGGTATGGCATTGTTGTCTCCTCGTTTAACCTCGATTCGACGCTGGGGAAGGTCTATCCCGGCGATCGGTTCGATTTCAGTTTTGCCGATGGCTATAACACGGGGGACGGCGCGCTACCGACGGATTTGACCTTCACGCTGACCTGTTACATGGGCACAACCATTTTTCTCCGCTAATCGACTCGCGGTGGGGAGCCCCCATGGGCGGTGGCGGCCGACCATCGTGCCGCCCGCCACGGGACCGCACCACGGGGCACGAGAGGTGCGCACGGCGACGGGCGCGGGGGCGCACGGCAACGGGTAATGCGCGTGCCCCGTGGCGCGTGCGTAATGGCGGCGCGTAATGAGCG
>JAEDLN010000228.1 GCA_016295275.1 Kiritimatiellia bacterium | reverse complement strand
CCCATTGCCATGCGGTCCCGTTGCGGTAGGGCGCGATGTCCTCATCGCGCCGCCGCGCCATCGGCGCGGTGCGAGGCTTGGCATCCCGAACTCTCGGCGCGGTTGGGCGCGATGGTCGCCTGTCGGGGCTCCCGACTCGCGCCCTACCGCCAGTACACCCGCGAAAAGCGCACCAATGCCCAACACCCCGCACCATCGCCGGGCCTCCCGGCTCGCACTGCCGCTCCCCACCCGCCCGTGGGGGTTCCCCACCGACTTATCCGTTGACGAGCAAATCGAGATACGTACGCGTCACCGATAGCGAACGCCCTGCCAAATGCGCCCAAAAATCCGCGTACTGACGCGTATGATCGGCCGTAGCACCGGGTGTATCCGAAATCACCCGGAAGCTGATGAACGGAATGCCATACAGATGGCAGGTCTGCGCAAGGGCGCCGGATTCCATGTCGACCGATAGCGCTTCCGGAAAATCCGCCTTGATCCGATCGCGCTTCTCCGCCGATGTGATAAAGGCATCGCCGGAAACCTGCAACCCCGTAAACACTCGCAAATCACTCGGAAGCGCACGCGCCGCCGCCACCATCGCCGGATCCGAGGCAAACCGCGGCGGCAACCCCTGAACCTGCCCCAAAACATTGCCCGGACCAAAATCGACGTCGTGGTACGCGATCTCGGTCGTTGCGACAATATCCGCAACGGAAAGCGATGCATCCAAGCCGCCCGCGACACCCGTGCTGATGACGCAATCCGGCCGATACCGCCCGACGACTTCCGCAAGCGCCACGGCGGCATTGACCTTGCCCATGCCGGTTTCGCAGAGCAAAATCTCGGCGCGCCCAAGCCGCCCGCTCAAAAGCGGCGTGCGAAATGTCGTGTCGGTTTGCAATCCGGAAAGCCGGGACTGAATCTGTTCGCGCTCGGCGGACATCGCGGCTAAAAAGGCTATTTTCATTGGTGTGAATTCCGTTCGTCAGAGGTCGTGCTTTGAATCCATTCGGAAGGCTCCGGTATGCAATCCCCGGCAAGAATCTCGCCACAGAGAAACAGCGATCCGCAAATGAGTACCGGCGCCGCTTCCGGTGCCGCATCCTCAATGGCGGCGCGAATTCCCTCCTGAACGGTCTTGCACGGATGTACCTCGCGAAAACCCGCCCGTCGAGCCGTCTCGGCCAACACGTCCGGAGGCGTTCCGCGAGGATTGCGAAGGGGAACTGTCCAGATTGTCCCGGAAACCGATGTCAGCAGACGAAGATAGTCGATCGTATCCTTGTCGGCACATTGCCCGACAACCAAACGTACCCCACGCCCAAGCCGCAACGCCTTCAAAGCCGCAATTTGCGCCTGCGCCGCGTCAGGATTGTGTCCGCCATCCAAAAAGACCGGCGGATCTTTGCGCAGACACTGGAAACGCCCAGGCCATTCTACGGACTCCAGCCCGCGCCGGACCGCTTCCCGCGGAAACGCCTGCCCAAGCCGCTCCCCAAGCAACTCGATCACACTGATCGCCGTAGCGACATTCTCCGCCTGATACGCCCCGGGTACCGATAACCGGATTCTGCCGTATGTTTCGCTTTCCGTCGTCGCCGAAATGGATAACGTCCCTATGTCGGATGATGAAAGCCGGACAACCGAACAACGCTCGGAGGCACGGTAGAGCGGAGCCTTTTCGCAACCGGCCTTTTCCTCTATCACACGAACCGCCTCCGGCGGCAACTCGCCAATGACAACCGGAACACCCGGCTTGACAATGCCCGCTTTCTCGGCGGCAATCTGCTCGATCGTATGACCGAGAAACTGCGTGTGGTCCAGCCCTATGCGCGTGATCACGCTTACCAACGGATGCAGGACATTCGTGGCATCCAGCCGCCCTCCCATGCCAACCTCCGCAACCGCAAGCTTGACACCGCGGCGCTTCCACCACAACAGGCACAACGCCGTCACGCATTCGAAAAAGGTCGGTGCCGATCTGCCCGCTTTCTCCAATCGACACCCTGCTTCTTCGACCTCCTCCAACAACGGCACCAGCTCTTCCTCCGTCATCTGCTTGCCGTCGATTTGAAAGCGCTCCGTCAACCGTACCAAATGGGGGGACGTGTAAAGACCGACATTCGAAAAACATTGCTGCAGAATGCAGGCCAGCATCTTCGAAACGCTTCCCTTGCCATTCGTGCCCGCAATATGCAAGACCCGAACCGAATCTTGAGGATTGCCCAATTCCGATAAAAGCGCCCGAATGGAGTCCAACCCCGGTTTGACCCCGAACGTGCGGCGCGCATACAGTCGCTCGAGCTTCTCCGCCACCAAGGCGTCACCTGTCGAAGTTGTTCTTGCTTGCATATCGATCCGTAAAAAGAAAAACCTCCGGTTTTTCACCAGAGGCAAGAGTCGGAATGGTAGGAGTAGAGGGATTCGAACCCACGACCCACTGATTAAGAGTCAGTTGCTCTACCAACTGAGCTATACTCCCAACCGAAAAGTGGAGCGGGTTAAGGGATTTGGACCCTCGACATCTACCTTGGCAAGGTAGCGCTCTACCACTGAGCTAAACCCGCGAGTCATATCGTTTTTCGAACGCCGAACCGTCGTTGGTTTCGTAAAACAGGTCTGATGATAGAGAATTCCCCGATCTTGCGCAAGAAGAATGTTGCATCTTTTTCATGATTCTACGAAAATGATTTACCAAAGCCATTTTTAAACACCTTCCGCGACACCGTTTTTCGCCTTCTCCATCTGTTTTCATGCTCTCAATCGCTTCGCTTCTTCAGATATCGTCCCTGAAGAACCGAATTGACAGCCTGGCATCAAAAAAATGCCACCCGGTTCCGCATGTCACCATCGGAGCCCCTCCCCCCGCACCCCGTGGTGCGTACCACTCGCGCCCCGTTGCGGTAGGGCGCGATGGTCGGCCGCCGGGCCTCCCGGCTCGCGCCGCCGCGCCTCGGCGCGGTGCGCTGCTTTGCCACCCGCACCCCGTGGCCGCACGCACCGCCCGTACCCCGTCGGAAACCCATAAAAATACTTTGTGTTCCTATACATCTCGCGCAAACGCTCTTTGTGCCCCTTTGTGTTAAAAATACGCGCTTCATGACTTGCCGCCATTACGCCACCGCCCGTGGGGGCTCCCCACCCTCCCGCCACCGGTCGCCGGGACTCCCGACCCGGCCGTTCAAAAAAACAAGGGCGGCCGAACAGGTCGACCGCCCAAGGAGGAAAAATACTGGAAACCTTTTGGATTCGCTTAGAACTCGGATTCGCCGGAACCGGAAGCTTCGCCGGTCTTGGCAATGAGGAACTGGTATAAAAGGGTCAGCAACTGTATTTTTTAATACGGGGAAATTGTCTTATTTT
>JAEDLN010000227.1 GCA_016295275.1 Kiritimatiellia bacterium | reverse complement strand
CGATGGGGACATCGCGCCCTACCGCAACGGGACCGCACCATGGGGCACGCGCGGTACGCGCACCCCGCGCACACGCCGCACCGCGCGGGCCGTATGAAAATGGCGCGGTTCGTTCGCATGCACCGCGCCACAATGCTCTTGCGAGCGCTCGCCGTCACCGGAGAACAATCACCGTCGTCGGATTGGCAACCTGCGTCCACACGCTTTGACGGCTCGTCGCGGAAGTGCCGGACATGTCGTAGGTCACGAATTCGACATAGTAGACACGCTCCGGATGCAAATTCTCGGCAACATACGTGCCATCGCCTTTTTCCAGCGTCAGGAGCTCCGAAGCGGAGCCGACCGCAAAGTGGGCACCGGCACCCTCGTAAACGGCACTGACCTTGTTCAAGGCGACATTATATCCGTTTTTGTTGGCGAAGACGAAGCGGAACCGGCGATACCCGACACTCGCATCGAAGGTAAGCGTATGCGTGGCAGCGATAAGCGCATTCCACCCCTGATAAGAGGCGACCTCCGTCCATGTGGCATCATCCGCCGTCGCTTCCACGCGGAAAAGCGCTTCCGTATCCGTGCTGCCAGTGCCCTGTCTTGCAATCTCGTAGGAAAACTCCGTAACCGGATTCAGGTAGCGCTTCGTCGTCAAGGTATGTCCGGTCTCGGCAAACTTGACCCGATTCTCCGAAGTCGAAGGATAGTTCTGCGTTCCTTGCGAACTCCAGCCAAGCGGAATCAACAGCGTGCCGCCATTGTACTCGAGGAAGCGCTCGACGTCCGCCGTCGCATTCGCCGGGTCGTCCGTGCCATACCAAATCCGCAACCCGTACCGATCGATACGAATCTGATTGTCGACCCAATCCAAACGGAAGCCGTTGGACCCGATTTCCGAGAGTTCGGGCTTCACCGCCTTCAGCGGAGGCAGATCGGCAACGGTAACCGGAACATCGTACCGATAGGTGTTTTCCCCGACCTGGGTCGTAAAGGTGATGGTGTACGAGCCGACATCGTCAAGCGAAGGCGTCCACGAAAGAACGGTACCGTCCCAAACGGGGCTCGTGCCGGTCAACTCGGGCGAAATGGAATCGAACGAAACCGAGAGCGCGTTTGCATCGAGGCTGGCACCGACCGTAAAGGTCCCCGCCGTAAGCGCGGTAAACTCCGCAGACCCCGTAACCGTCCACTCGGGCTCGTTCACGTCCTCAACCGTCGTGACCGAGACCGCATCGCTCCATTCGGAGTCGTACTTGGCAACATCGTCGCCGACGGCAACAACCGAAACCGAATAGGACGTTCCGTTCGCAAGGCCGTCCAACGTTGCGCTGTTCGTATCCGTCAGCGCGGACGTGACAATCGCTCCGGTTGCGTCCGTTACGAGAACCTCGTACCCGGAAGCCGAAGCAACGGCATCCCAAGCAAGCGCAAAGCCGGTCTGGGTGACCTCGCTCGCAACGACATTGACAGGCACCGAAAGCTGTTCCACCGCATCGGAAAGCTCGCGCGTGACCATAATCGTGTCGAGCGCAATGCGGGAATTCGGACCCGTCGGTTCGAACAGTACGCGGAACCGGGACGGGACATCCGTGAAGGTGCACGAGAGTGCATAAATTGAATTCGAAATTACGGCGCCTCCATCCGTTGACAGCACAACCGGTTTCACCGTAGAGGATTTCACTACCGTTCCATCTTCCGCAACGATGGAAATCTTCAGATCGGAAGCGGTTGAAGCGATTTTAGCCGCATAGAAGGAAACCTGAATCGGCGTTGCGGCGACATGGCTGCTCTTGTGGATCAGCGGCGAAAGTGCCGCACCATGATAACCAGAGGCCTTTCCAAGAAGAATGCCTTTGACGCCGCTGAGAAGATTGCTTCCCATCCATCCGACCAAATCCGCGACATTGGGCAGAAAAGTCGTTCCATCCTCCGCAAGAATGGATTTGTAGGATGTCGATTTCCAATTTGTATTAAGTTCGCTTCCGGAAAAGGTTTCCGAGAGAAGCGTCTTCTCAACCACAGGGGCAAGAACGGTGAGAGCAACCGAGAACGGATAATCGGTGCCGTTTAATGTTGCGTGGAAGGTCGCCGTATACGTGCCAACGTCTTCCTTCGCAGGGCTCCACGTAAAGACGCCTTCCGCAAATGCGGGCGTCGTCGTGGCAGTTGGCTCGATCCCGTCGAACACGACATCGACCGCCGTGGAATCCGCCAACGCCGCACTAACCTCGAAGGAGAGCTCTCCGCCGGCAATCACCTCGGCGGAATCCGGTCCCGTGAAGGTTGGAGTATCCGGATCGACAGGCTCCGAAACAACCTCCTGCGTCACGGTAATGCCGCCGACAAAGAGACGGGCATCCGTCTGGCCCGGCGCGAACTTCAAGTGAAAATCGGTCGGAACGTTTTCGACCGTGACTGTCTGCAGATTCTCGGCATTGCCGATGGCAGTGTAGGTCGAAACGGTGTTGAGCGGTGTAATGGTTTGCGTTGAAACGACTCCGCCCGCCGAATCCAAGACGGAGAACACCAAAGCCTTGGCGGTGTTAGTTGCATTGCATGCGTTGAAGGAAACGGTTACCGTCGCCGTCTCGGCTCCATTTGCCAGCGCGATTGCGCCGCTTTTTGCCATGGCTTTTGTCGTACCGGTTTTATTTCCCAATCGAAAGGCATGATACGATTCGCGCAAACTGATACCTGTCCAATCGTCATGGTCGGTAAATTCAGCCATAATCGAACTTTCCGTCTTTTCGTCCGTGTTCTCGACCATCTGGGATCCTGACCCGATTTTGGTATTATTCGCACCGGCGAACGTCTCTTCATAGATGACAACACTTTCGGAAAGTACCGATGGAACGGTCAGTGCGCCAACGGCAAGCGCAACGGCAAAATGGGGAACAGAACGAAGAAACCAATAGGATGATGATTTCATAGCGAAACAATGCAAATACGATGGAGAAGAATAAAGGCGAGAATCTTCTTTGAATGCAATGATAGGAGGCTGACAGATTTGAGAGGAGGCACTATTTCTAGTACCCACTTCAAATACTATCACAACATGTCGCCCCCGTATATTAAAATTACGTAAAATCGTATGACGAATACGGTAAATTCTTTCACCCCAAACAATTAGCCCCGAATCAAGGTCTGTTTTTCCGTTATTTTCTCCACCGGAATCGGGAATTTCCCCACCGAAGTCTCGTCCTCTTCGCCACCCGTCGCGCGCCCCGTACCCCCCGTGCGTAATGGCCGCGCGTACCCCGCATGCGGCATTTCCGTGCGTAATGCGCCGCGCGAATTTCGCACGATGCCACGCCGCGCACCGCGCCATTCGGCGCGGCGGCGCGATGGGGACATCGCG
>JAEDLN010000024.1 GCA_016295275.1 Kiritimatiellia bacterium | reverse complement strand
CGTGCGATTGCATGATGGGGCCGCGCAACGGGACACGGGCGGGGCGCGCGGCAAGGGCGCGGGATGCCAAGCCGCGCACCGCGGTGGCGAGCCCCCACGGGCAAAGGCGCGGCGGCGCGAGCCGGGAGGGGGGAGCCCCCACGGGCGGTGGCGGCCAAGCATCGCGCCCTACCGCCAAGCCGCACGGCGAGGGCGCGGGAAGGGCACGGTGCGGGCGGGGGAAGACAAGCCGCACGGGCGGTGTGCACGGGAGGGAGGCACGACCACGGGGCGATGCGGCGCGATGGGGACATCGCGCCCTACCGCCAAGCCGCGGGAGAGGGGGGACGGCGATGGGGCGCGGGAAGCCAAGCCGCACGGGCGGTGCGCACGGGAGGGAGGCACGACCACGGGGCGATGCGGCGCGATGGGGACATCCGCCCTACCGCCAAGCCGCGGGAGAGGGGGGGACGGCGATGGGGCACGGGAAGCCAAGCCGCACGGGCGGTGTGCACGGCGTGGGCCCGGGAAGCCAAGCCGCCCGGGCGGTGTGCACGGCGCGGGCGGGGGATGCCAAGCCGCACGGGCGGTGTGCACGGCGTGGGCGCGGGAAGCCAAGCCGCACGGGGGCGGGGCGCTCGAGTGGTGCGCACGGGCGGGCGATTCGTCTTGACGAAGGAAACATTGTTTGGTTAGATGGGGAGCGTTGAATTTTGGCACATCATGAATATTCTGATTTCCTGTGGCGGTACCGGGGGGCACATGTTTCCCGGGTTGTCGGTGGCGGCGGAGCTCAAGTCGCGTGGACACAATGTAACGGTTTTGCTTTCGGGGCGCGCGGTAGAGAACGAGCGTTCCGCGAAAATGATCCCGGATGGCGTCGAAACGTGTGTTTTGCCGGCGCGCCAGTTGAAGGATCCCCTGCTTTATCTCTTTTTGCCCTATTATCTGATTTGCGGCTGGCGGATTTTCCGTCGGGTCCGTCCGGCGGCGTTGCTTGCGATGGGATCGTACACCTCGTTTGTGCCCTGTCTGACGGCATTTATTTCCCGTGTGCCGATTGTTTTGCATGAAGCCAATGCCGTTCCGGGCAAAGCGGTGAAGGCGCTATCGCGTTTTGCGCGCACGATCTGCTATACCTTTCCGGGGGTGACTCGGTTCTTGCCGGCAAAGAAGCAGGTTGTTGAAACGGGGGTTCCTCTTCGAGTGGAGATGTTGGGCATCAAGCCGCACAAAGCGGAGAAAGAATTGACCTTGCTCGTCATGGGTGGCAGTCAAGGGGCGGCGTCCGTGAATGTTGCGATTGTCGAAGCGCTCTCTTTGCTTGCCGAGCGGAAGCCCGAAACGGGAAAACGGCTGCGCGTCATCCATATTGCGGGAGCCCGCAATGAGGCGGCGGTCCGGGAGCTGTATGCCAAGCGACCGGCGGGAACCCTTTCGGTCACGGTAATCGGCTTCACGAACGAGATGCCGAAGTACTATTCGGAGGCGGACCTTTGCATTTCCCGTGCCGGCGCATCGTCCTGTTTCGAGTTGGCGTTGGGCGGCATTCCTGCCATTCTGATACCGCTAACCGGATTGGCCGGCGACCATCAGGGTGCTAATGCCCGGTATTTTGAAGAACAAGGAGCGGTGCGGGTCGTTTCGCAGCGCGACCTTGCCACGCCCGATGCGCTTGTCGCGTGTTTGGCGGAACTTCTCGAGAACGAGGCGGCACGCGATGCGTTGCGCAAAGCGATTCTTCCGCTGGCACGACCGGACGCCGCCGCGCGCGTTGCGAATGCGATCGAGGCAGCGGCACGGAACGAGCGTTAGAAAGGGAGTTTTTCAATGCCGATGTACGAGTTTTATTGTCCCACCTGTAATGTGATTCGGACGTTTTTTTCCCGACGTCCGTCTTTGCGCATTCCCGAATGTCCATCGTGCGGGACGAAATTGGTCCGAGAGGTTTCGACCTTTCGGACGGGTACAAGCGATGGAACCGACGAGCTTGGCGATGCGGCGATGGACGAGGCGGCGATCACGCGTGCGTTGGAGCTTTTCGGTCCGAAGCTGGACAAGCTGGTGAGCAATGGCGATCCGAAGGCGTCGGCCAAGCGCATCCGGGAATTTGCAGAGGCGAGCGGGCTCTCGTTTCGGCGGGAGGTTCGCGGTCTTTTGGCGCGATTTGAGGATGGGGGCGATCCCCAAAAGTTGGCGGAGGAATTCGATTCGATGGTTGACGCCGGCGAGATTGCCTTTACGACGGAAGACCGGCACGATCACGGCAAGGACGAAGCGGGACGTTTGGGCGACAAGCCGCCTGTCGATCCGACGATTTACGAGCTTCCGTCAGAGCCCTTGCCGCCATTGAAGCCGAATGCGTTTTCGCATTAGCCGGACTTGCGGATTGCGATATCGGCCGGGCGGTTGCGTTCCAATGCGTTTGTTTCCCATGCGCTGAGGCTCGTTCTGTTTTCGGCAGGTTTGACGGGAAGGCGGATGACTGCAACGCAAGGACGGTGCCGTGCGCGTTCGCCGCTCCGGCTTTGATTGGAGGAGGCGCAAGGGGGCGGTCAGGGCGTTTTGCGGGAGCGGGCGGAAGATTTGGCCGCCGGGGCTTTCCCCGAACGTGATTTCTGTTTGTCGGCCGCTTGTTTTTTCGGCAGACGTTCATCGGAAATGGCGAGCAAGAGCCCTGTCATGAAGAGCGTTGTGACGAGGGAGGAGCCGCCGTGGGAAAGAAGGGGAAGGGTAATTCCGGTCAGGGGAATCGCCTTTACGACACCGCCGATATTGAAGAGGGTTTGAATTCCGATACAAGCCGTAATGCCGGTAGCGATGCAAGCAGCATAAGCGCTTTCGGCGCGGGAGGCAATCCGCATTCCGGAGAAGATGAGGGAACAAAAAAGAAGAATAACGGCACCGCATCCGAGGAAGCCGAGCTCTTCGCCAATGATGATGTAGGCGAAATCGGATTCGACGATCGGAACGACATTGGGGGAACCGGAGCCTAGACCCGTGCCCCAAAAGCCGCCTTGATAGAGAGCGACGAGAGCCTGGAGAGGTTGCCAACCGGTTCCGGTCGCCTGCTGAAAGGGATCGGTCCAGACGATAAGCCGGGCCCGTCCGCGAGCGGTCAGGGGAATGAGGAAGCGGGCGGCGGCGATGATGGTAGCGATTCCTCCGATCAGGTAAAGCGAGCGGTTGGTGACGGCGTAGAGCATCACGAGGAGGGTAATGTTCATGAGCGCGAACATTCCCATATCTCCTTGCGCGAGGAGCAGAAACATGGGAGCTGCCCAGACGATGGCGACGGTTGTAAGGATATTGAGAGGAGGCAGAGGGATTCCGAGGAAGCTGCGGCGCAAGAGGAGTCGGTGTCCGGCGAGGAAGGTGGCAATCGCGACGATCATCATGGGTTTGATGATTTCGACGGGATTGATGCCTCCGGCAAGGAAGAAGGCTCCACGAAAGGCATGTCCCAGAATGAGAACAAGAGCGATGACTAGGACGGAAGCGCCAAGAAAAACGGACCAAAAGGGTTCGAGTTTGTTGATACGGCCGTGTCGTAGGAGAAGATAGGTCGCGATCATTACGACGACACCGATTGGGAGCGCGAGCTGGGACGGGGAAGAGATTTCGACGGTACGGAGCGTTCCGATGCGGTATTGGATGGCGATTCCGACGCCAAGGAGGGCAAGAACGAGCGAGGGAACGGCCGGCGAACCACGGTAATCGCTAAAGCGCAGTGCAAGGTACGTGACAAGCAGAATGGAGAGAAAGAGCACTGCGGGGGACCACACCTCCCAGCCGAGATCGGGGGCGTTGGCGAGGCGAACCGCGAGCAGCGATGCATGCAGCGGCAGAAACAGGAGATAGGGGAGGAGGACGATGCGGAGGAACATGGTTTGCGATGAAACCTGCGCAGGTTGACGGATTTAGAAATTGGACCGATTGACAAAATAAACGGCGCCGAGTAGGCAGAGAAACGCCCAAAGATAGTCGAGTCTCGGCTTTTCGTGCATAACACAGATGGAAAAGGGAATCAAGACAATCAAGGAAACGGCCTCGGCCAAAACGCGGAGTTGTGCGACGCTCAGACCGAGGGAAGCCCCGATCCGATTGGCCGGAATCATGAAACTGTATTCGGCGAATGCAATGAGCCAAGAGCACAATACGATGACGGGAAGCGGTTTTGCGGCGACGGCTCCGAAACGAAGATGCCCATACCAGGCAAACAGCATAAAGGTATTGGAGACAAACAGCATCAAAATGAAGAGAAATGGCTTCATTGCTTATTTTCGGTAAAAAATTCATCGAGAATGCCGACGGCGACAGGAAGAGCTTCTGCAGAGCCGAATCCGGCATTTTCGACGATGACGGCGATGGCAATTTGCGGATTCTCGGCGGGTGCGAAGCAGATGAACCAAGCATGGTCTTCGCCGCCGGGGTTTTGTGCGGTTCCGGTTTTTCCGCAGACGGAGAGACCGGGAAGATCGGCCTTTCGAGCGGTTCCGGATTGCACGGCCTTTCGCATGGCGCGGGTAACGCGACGGGCCGTGGCGGCGGAGGTGAGGCGGGAGAGAGTGGCGATGGGCTGCGATTCGAGGAGGCGCGGCGTTTGCAGAGCGCCGCCATTCGCGATGGCAGCGGTAAACATGGCCATGTGGAGCGGGGTGACAAGAAGACGCCCCTGACCGATGGAAAGTTGGGCAAGCTCGCGACGTTCACCGCGTTTCAGGAAGGGGATATTGCCGCGCTGGCACGAAACCATCTGCGTCCCGTTTGTATAGAGGGGAAGTCGTTCGTTGACGTGAAGGCGAGCGGAAAAATCGTTGAAGGCGTCGACGCCGCAGAGAACGCCGGCTCGCGCAAAGTAGGTATTTGAGGATTTTGCGAGCGCGGTGTCGAGATCGAGGGAACCGAAGCCGGGCCATGCGAGGCCGCGCCGTTCGTAGGCGTAGTATTCGTGATCGCGAATCGGGCGGCGTGCCCCGGGGGCGTAATAGCCATCGGCAGGGCAAGGGAGCGTCTGCTGGACGCCGCATTCGACCATAAGCGCGGCAATCAGCGTCTTGAAAGTCGATCCAGCCGGGTATCGTCCATGGAGTGCTCGGTTGAGGAGAGGGGCATCGGGGTCGATATTGAGGCGGCGATCGTATTGGTTTGGATCGAATGCCGGAGAGGAACAGAGCAGGCGAATGGCCCCGGTGGAAGGCTCGATGGCGACGGCGGCTCCTTTCCGTCCTTTCAGGAGGGAATAGGCGCGAAGCTGGAGGCGGGCGTCGATGGTCAGCGTAAGGTTGGTTCCGACGGAGAAGGACTTTGTGGTATCAAGGCTTTTGAGGGATGCCTCGCGCCATTCCTTTCCGGATGTGATTCGATGGTAGCCGGAGAGCAGGGGATCGCCGGCGTTTTCCATTCCGGTGAGACCTTCGGAGGGGTGTCGGAAGCCGACGATATGGGCGGTTGCCGCCTCATACGGGTAGACGCGGGTTCCGGAGCCGTCCTGCTCGGTAAAGGCCAGCGGGCGGTTTTTGCAGTCGAGAATGGAGCCACGAATCAGGTGGTGCGCGGCGTTGTCGGGGCGCGGGTTGTAGCGCTCCATGAATCGGACGAATTCCTTGCGGGTATAGCCGGCGAGTTGCCAAGATGCCTGATAGGCGAGGATTGCGACGGCGCATATGGAAAAGAGGATCGGGAAGAGCATCATTCTCGTACGGTATCCGATCCGGTACGGGGCAAAATGGAAGCCAAGCGAAAATACCGACACAACCGAAAGGATGCAGAACATCCAACGGAAGAGGGAAAGAATCTGCCGGATATGCGGCGGATCCAACATGGCGGAAATCGCTTCAAGCATATTGGACGATTCTAGCAAAAAGAAAACGGAAAGGATATCTGCCGAAAAAAGCCGGACCGGGAACCCCGGCGGCGGGCACGAACCGCCACGGACGATGCGCGTGCGGACCACGCGGCGACAGGGTGCAGCAATGGGGAGCGGCAATGGGGCGGGATGGGACCGCACCACAGGGGGCGGGTGCGTAATTGCACGATGCCATGCCACGCACCGCGCCGATGGCGCGGCGGCGCGATGGGGACATCGCGCCCTACCGCCAAGCCACACGGGCGATGAGCACGGCGAGGGCGCGGGAAGCCAAGCCGCACGAGGGGGTACACGGGCGGGAGGCACGGGAAGGACGCGGGAAGCCAAGCCGCACGAGGGGGGACACGGGCGGTAGGCACGGGAAGGACGCGGGAAGCCAAGCCGCACGAGGGGGTACACGGGCGGGAGGCACGGCCACGGGGCGATGCGGCGCGATGGGGACATCGCGCCCTACCGCAACGGGGCACGGGAAGGGGGTGCGCGGGGGCACACGGCGAGGGCGCGGGAAGCCAAGCCGCACGAGGGGGAAAACGGCGAGGGGCGCTTATTCCCACTCGATCGTGCTGGGCGGTTTGCTGGTGATATCGTAAACGATTCGGTTGACGCCGGGTACTTCATTGACGATCCGGCGGGATACGATATCAAGGACGTCGTAGGGGATGCGGGCCCAGTCGGATGTCATTCCGTCGATTGAAGTGACGGCACGGATTCCGACGGCAGAGCAGTAGGTCCGGGAATCTCCCATGACACCGACGGAACGGATATTGGTCAGAACCGTGAAGTATTGCCAGATATCGCGGTCAAGTCCCGCTTTTTTGATTTCCTCGCGGAGGATGGCGTCCGATTCCCGGACGATCGAGAGTTTTTCTTCCGTAATCTCACCGATGATGCGAATGGCCAGTCCGGGTCCCGGGAAGGGCTGTCGCCACACGATATCGTGCGGGATGCCAAGGGCTTCTCCGAGGCCTCGCGCTTCGTCTTTGAAGAGGACATTGAGCGGTTCGATGAGTTTGAACTTCATGTCTTTTGGAAGTCCGCCGACATTGTGGTGCGACTTGATGGTCTGGGCGGTTTTGGTTCCGGATTCGATGACATCCGTGTAGAGCGTACCTTGTGCGAGGTAGTCGAAAGCTCCGAGTTTGGCGGATTCTTCATCGAAGCAGTGAATGAATTCGGCGCCGATGATTTTGCGTTTTTTCTCGGGATCGGTAACACCGGCAAGTTTGGAGAGGAATCGTTCGCGGGCATCGATTCGAACGACATGGATGCCAAAGAGACCGCTGCATGTTTGCATGACCTGATCGCTTTCGCCTTTCCGGAGCATGCCGTGATCGATGAACATGCAGGTGAGCTGGCTGCCGATGGCGCGGTGAAGCAGAACGGCCACAACGGTCGAATCGACGCCCCCGGACAGTCCGCAAAGGACGCGCTTGTCGCCAACGGTTTCGCGAATTTTCCGAATTTGCATTTCGAGGTAGGATTCCATCGTCCAGTTGGCACGGGCGTGGCAGATTTCAAATGCGAAGTTCGCGAGGATATCGTTTCCGTAGACGGTATGCCGCACTTCGGGGTGGAATTGGACGCAGTAGATTTGCCGGGCGGGATCGTAGACGGCTGCGGGGACATCGCCGTCGCTTTTTGCGGCAATGCGGAAACCGTCGGGAAGCGTTTCGACATGATCGCCGTGGCTCATCCAGACGTCTTGCCGCTGCGGCAAGTTGGAAAAGAGCGGGCATTCGTCGAGCACGGCAATGGGCATTTTGCCGTATTCTTTCGTTTCTTCGGAGCGTGCGATAACGCCGCCGAAGTGTTTGCAGCAAAGTTGCATGCCATAGCAGATGCCGAGAATCGGGACACCGAGACGGAAGATTTCCGGATCGCATGTAAAGGCGTCTTCCGCATACACGCTGCGCGGACCGCCGGAGAAGACGATTCCCTTCAAATCCGGAATCTGCCGAATCTGATCTGCGGTCATTTCATGCGGTTTCAGAACGCTGTAGATGCCCTTTTCGCGAATACGGCGGGCAATGAGTTGGTTGTATTGGGATCCGAAATCGAGAACGAGAAGAGTGTCTGCCATGTTTTTCTCCGGAAATAGCTGATTTTTCCGATTCTACCAAAAATCGGCTGTCAGCGGAAGGCGTAAGTGCACCCGGCATTTTTCGGAGCAGCGGTTGACAAAATTAGCACACGAGTTCTATAATCGGTCGTCAATCGGCTTTTGCAAGAGCGTTTGTGTCATGGGGATGTGCCCGTAGCGGAGCATGTCCGTTTCTTGCCGGGAATCGAGACCGGACCGGGAAAGAAGTCGGGCACAACCGACGGAATGTCCGACGGCATAGGAATTGATTTGTATTGACCCCACCGATGAAGAACAAGGATCGCTCAATGAGGAAGCGGACCGAAATGGTCAGTCAGGACGCGCTTCCGTCCCGTGTCCGTCAGACGGACGTCGCCAAGCTTGCGCATGTTTCACGCGCGACCGTGAGTCGCATTTTGAACAATTGCACGAAAGGGTTTTCCGTCAAGGAGGAGGTCCGCGCGCGTGTGTTGGACGCGGTCAATCGGCTGGGATACAAGCCGGATTTGGCGGCAAGCGCCTTACGTCGGCGCAGACCGAAGCGGTTTTTGGCGTGGTTTGGCTGGGCTTATCCGGAAGGGTTTGCGGAGCAATTTTTGCAACAGTTGACACCTGCGGTGCAGGACAGCGGCTTTCTGCTGACGCCGACTTATCTGCCGCCGTACGGCAGTTTTTACAATGGATTGCCGTGGTGGCGCATTGATGCGGCGATTTTGACGGATTTGCAACAAGGCGATCCGTTGGTGTCGTCGCTTGAGCGGGAAGGCATTCCGTACGTCTCGGTCAATTGCGAAGGAGGCGAAAACGGGTCCTCGATCTGCATGGACGATGCGGATGGGATGCGGCAGATTTGTGCGCATCTGTCGGGGCTTGGGCACAGAAGGATTGCCTATGTCGAGCGAATGGCTTCGGTGATGCGACCGCATGCGAGCATCGACATTCGCCGGCGGGTCTTTCGCGAAGCGTTATTGGCGGCAGGCGGGATACCGGTAGAGCGTCCGGACGGGACGGCCTGGTGTGCCGACGAGGGAGAAGCTTTGATACGCGGAGCGATTTTGAAAGGCGGTGCCACGGCATTGGTCTTTTACAGTGCGTCGGCGGCTCTTTTCGCGTACGATGCCATTTTGCGGGCGGGGTTGCGCGTGCCTGAGGACATCAGTCTGGTTTCGTGCCACGACGCATATCCGCTCTCGTATTTGGGAGGCAGCGGGATCACGGCCGTTCAGATGGATATCGGGCAAGCGGTCGAAGAGTCCTTGCGTTTGCTTGCGGGGGCGTTCGACAAACCTGAAACGAAGGGGGAAAGCCTTTTGCTCGAAGAGCATTTGGTCATACGCGGTTCGACTGCGGCACCGAAACCGATATAAAGGGTAAAAACACAACAACGAAACGGAGATGCGCAATGAAATTCAGAAACTGGTTTCAAATTTTTCTCGTAATCGGATCGATCGTTCCGGCGGTTGCGGTCGATGGCGTTTGGATCGACACGGCAAGCAGCAACGTATGGAGTGACGCGTCCAACTGGGAGGGTGGGATCGTTCCCGGATCGGAAGAGGGCGACACGGCCGATTTGCAGGGCCTCGTTTCGAATGGAACGGTAACGGTCGACAGACCGATCATCCTAGCTTCATTGCTTTTCCACGGAAAACTGCTTTCGTCCGGCGAGGGGGCGATTACGCTCAAAGGCGTGGATGGCGCTCCTGCTCTTTTGAAATCGAAATACAAGGGAACGGCGTTGACGGCCAAACCGGCTTGCGGCTTCGTGTTGGAGTCTGATTTGGATATTGAGCTACAAACGGACGGATACAATCGCTTCGGGCTCTGCATCGGTGCGCATGACATCCATTTGAATCGGAGCGGAAGCAGCAAAGTATTGTATGCAGACACGATCTCTCCTGCTTTTGTGGGAAATTGGTATATCCACGGAGGAACGCTCATGACAGCCAACGAGCCGTTTGGCGCCACAACGGGCGGCGTTCGCCGGATTACGCTTTTGAATGCGGCTTGCCTACGGATCAACGGAAATGGGGAGTTGGCGGCCAATCGTGCGTTGCACATTGACGAAACGGGCGGAACAATCAAGCCAAACAGTCGGAATCTGAAGTTCAAAATGGAAAACGGATGGTTGACCGGGAGCGGAAACATTACGTTGTCGGATGACGGCAATTTTGGCGGCAGTTTATCGCTTCATGGAACGAATGAGGCGTTTACGGGTTCGATTTTCATCGGACAGAAGAAGCCGGATCAGAGTCCGTACGGGATTGTCAAACTGACGGATACAACTTGGATGCCGAATGCGAAAGAGTTCCATTTGGCGATGACCAATTCGGTTGTCGATGCAACGGCTCGTCAAACACCGTTTTCGTTTACGAAGGAGCAGATTCTCTCCGGCATCGGCATCGTGAAGGGGTCGGTACGGTTCGAGCAAGCGGTATTGATGCCAAACCGTTCGACCGTAGGGGTGCCGGCAAATTTCACAAATCCGCTCCATTTCACAGATGATCTGAGCATGGAGTCCGGCTCGGCAATCGTCTGGACGCTCCATTCGATTCCGTCGGAGGCGAATGCGGAAACGGAGGAGAGCAATCCGTGTATCATTGTGGATGGCCGGCTAACCATCAGCGACACCAATCTGAAACTTGTGTTTCCGGCGGCGGACGATGGAGAGAATCCGGTTGTTTCGGATCCGGATTCCGGGGATGGTTTTTGGCTGACGGAGCACAAATGGCCGCTTGTGAAGGCGACGGGTGGCGCCGCCATGATGACGGGGCTTCCCCGTGTGGAGAACGGCAACTATGCGAGAGGCTCTTTCCGCACGTACCGGGAAGACGACACGATTTGGCTCCACTATCTTGACGGACTCGGAACGACTGTCATCGTCATCCGCTAACCATTTTCAGACTATCATCAGGAACGATCATCATGAAAATCAGAAAGACATTCTTGAGCCTATTGGCTTGCACGATTGGGGTTTCGGCATTTGCAGAAGGAGGTGCCGTTTCGGAGACGACGGCGGGAGTAGAGATGCTGACGGAGGCTTCCCATACGGCTCTTTACAAGAACCATTCGTATTTTTCGCCGCTTCCTGCCACGGCAACGGCCCCGGCGGGCTTTCGGGTTGTTTCGGAAGCGCGGCTTGACCCGATTTACAAGGTCGGGGCGTTCATGCCGACGCAGGGAGCGGTTGAAAAGGGGGATTTGCTGGTCCTTACGATGCAGATTCGCGGTACCGGTTCGTCGGCGAATTCCGCCAAGATTCTGTTCAAGCTCCAAGATCGCACGTGGTATGGCGTCATCCGGGAGGAGATTCCGGCGAAAGAACAATGGCAATCGGTCCGGTACATTGGCGTTGCAAACAAGGATTACAGCGACGAGGCTTTGAATCTCTGTGTGTATCCGGGGCTAGACCGGCAGACGCTTGAAATCCGCAATTTAAGTCTGAAGAACTATGGTCAGACGGCAAAAGAGAAGTTGCCTGCGCTTGCGGCACCGTTTCCCGCGGCGGAAGGCGAAGCGGTTTTGGTGCCGCCCGCGCCGCCGAAACCCATTCGACTCGAGCCGCTGACAGCGGCGCAAAAGGCCGAGAAACGGTATGTCATGCTGAAGCTGGACGATTTGGTCAATCGCGGTGAAAAGCAAGGTCCGAGCCGGCGTTGGCTTCAATTGGTCTCCTTCTTCGAGGAGAAAGATATCCATGGCTCCTTCGGCGTCATCGTGAAATCCATCGAAAACGACAATCCGGCGTACAACGAATGGATTCGCAAGAATGCCCTGCAGAATGGCGGCAGGATCGAGTTCTGGCATCATGGATATACGCATGCCATGAATTTCGATTTCAACGGGAAGAAGTGCACGGCGGAGTTTTCGGGGCCTGACGAAGCCTACATGATGCAGGCTTTTTCCAAAGCCATGGATTCGTTTCGCGAAAAGACGGGGCTGACCTTCCAGACGTACGGAGCTCCCGGCAATGCGACGGATTCGACGGGGCGCAAGGTCTTGGAGGCGCATCCGGATATCAAAGTCTGGCTGTACGGAGACGCGAAAAATCCGGCGGGCAAGCTTGTGTTACGCCGTTCGCTGAATCTCGAGCATGCCGTCGGAAAGGTCGATTGCCAGATTTTCCTGAAAAGTTATCAGCATCAGCGGATGCGGGACTATCTTGTCTTGCAAGGACATCCCATGATGTGGTCCGAAGCGATGTTTGCGGATTTCAAGAAAATCGTAGAGCAGCTGCTTGAAGACGGCTGGATTTTCGTGACACCGATCGAATATGCGAAACAAGTAGGACATTCGGACGCCCGATAGGCAGTTGAGCGGCAAGGCGTCGTACGGAAGCGGGAACGGTTCTGTCCCTATGAAAACAATCGCAGAGCCGTTTCCGTCGTCCGTGCGGCGATTTTGCATGCGGGGAAAAGGGATTCCAGACATTTTGCCGTATAGGGAAGGAATCCCGGCTCGTTTTGTTTCCCGCGCATGGGAACGGGGGCGAGGTAGGGCGAATCGGTTTCGAGGAGGAGTCGTTCCGGCGGAAGACCGGCGATTGTTTTCCGAAGCGGATCGGCATTTCGGAAAGTCAGGATACCGGAGATTCCGAAGCAAAGACCGAGCGGAAGAAGAGCCTGTGCGAAATCGGCATCACCGACGAAGCAATGAAGGGAGCCGGCGCGGTTGTCGCGCGTAAGTTCGCGGCTCAAATGTCGGCGTAGGGTTTGGACCGTTTCGGCGTCGGCGGCGCGGGAATGGATGGAGCAGGGGAGATTCCGTTCGGTGGCGAGATCGAGCTGTGCGGCGAAGAGAGCTATTTGCCGGGCTCTCAGCTCGGGTGTATCGCGGTGATAGAAGTCGAGTCCGATTTCTCCGATAGCGGCGGTACGAATCCCTTCGTTTTCGAGTGCGTCGATTGTTGACCGGAGGACGTCGATGCGCCTCGCGAGTTCTGTCGGGGAATCGATGGCGTCGGCCTCGTCCGGGCAAAGTCCGATTGCAAGGCGAGCGAATCCCGGGGCGAGCCGTGCGGCATGGATCGCGGCCTCGTTTGCGTCGGCGTCTCCGCCTACGGCGAGGAGACCGCAGAGTCCGGCTTCGCGGGCATTGCGGAGGATCGCATCGGTCGTATGACCGGTTCCGGCGGCATCGCGCGCAGACGAAGCCGCTTCCGGCGATTCGCCCGCAGGGGTGCGATCCGGAAGCGGAAAATGGGTATGCGAGTCGAACAGTGTTTCGCCCATTCTTCTTTTTACGAGTGGAATTCGAGCGAGAGATCGATCGCCTTCACGGAGTGTGTAAGGGCGCCGATGGAAATCGCATCGACACCGCTTTCGGCGGCTGCTCGCACGGTCTGTTCGTTGATTCCGCCGGAGGCTTCGAGTTTGCAGCGGTGGTTTACGATTTTCACGGCCTCTGCCATTTGCGCGGGGGGCATATTGTCGAGCATGATCCATTCCGGGGAAGCGGCGAGTGCCGAGCGGAGTTCATCGAACGTCTCCACTTCCACTTCGATTGGGATGCCGGGGAATTTCGCCCGTGCGGCTTCGACGGCTTGATCGAGCCGATTCGGATCGCCCCCTCGCCAAAGTTTGCGATGGTTATCCTTCATCAGCACCATATCGGAGAGTCCCATCCGGTGGTTGGTGCCGCCGCCGGCCTTCACGGCATATTTATCGAGAACGCGGAGCCCGGGAGCGGTTTTACGCGTATCGAGAATGACGGCGCCGGTTCCTTCGATGAGCTTGGTGTAGTGACGCGTGGCGGTCGCGATGCCGGTCATGCGTTGCATGAGATTCAAGGCTGTCCGCTCTGCGATGAGGATGGATGCGGCGCATCCGGTGATGGAGAGCAGGATGTCGCCGGGATTGAGATCGTCGCCGTCCTTTGCGAGGGCCTTGATTTCCAGTGTCGGATCGACGGTTCGGAAGGTCAATTCGCCGACCGGAATACCGGCGGCACGGCAAGGAACGCGGGTCAGGATATCGGCACGGGCCGTCGCATTCGGATCGACGAGGGCAAGGGTGGTCACGTCGTGATCGGCACCGTCTTCTGCGAGAGCCTCTTTAATGACGCGAAGGACGGCAGGATTCTCTTGGATAGACATGTGGAAAAATGTGTAGGGGGAGGGGAAAATCAAGAGCGGACAGCGTGTGCGATTTCGGTAGCACGCATGGCATTGGCGGTAATGGCCGCCCAATCGGAAGCCTTGATCAGTTTGGCGGGGGCGATCCACGAGCCGCCACAAGCTGCGATGATCGGGGAGGCAAGGTAATCGGCCGTATTTTCGGCTTTCAAGCCTCCCAGCGGAATAAACTTCACTCCGAGGTGTTTATAGGGGGCGGCGAGGGTTTCAATGGATTTGATGCCTCCGACGACGCTGGCGGGGAAGAATTTGAGGAGGCGGCAACCGAGTTGGAGCGCACCTTCGATTTCGGAGGGCGTCATGACGCCGGGAGCGAAGGGCAATCCCATTTCGATAGCGGCCTTGACGATTGCGGGATTGAAACCGGGAGCAACGGCGAAATGGGAGCCGGCGTCCTTTGCGGCTTTCAGCTGATCGAGCGTAAGGACCGTTCCGGCGGAGACGATCATTTCGGGGACTTCCTTCACCACCGCACGCAACGCTTCAATGGCGCAGTCCGTACGGAACGTCAGTTCCATGACATTGATGCCGCCTTGCAGAAGGGCACGGGCGAGAGGAACGGCCTTTTCGGCCTCGTCAATCACGACAACGGCGATATTGCCGCATGCGGCAACCTTTTTTGCCAAATGTTCTGGAAAAGGAGTATTCATAGCTGGCAGGAAGAAAAAAACAAAAGAATGGGAATGGAAACGGTTAAATGGTGTGCATCATCTGATAGAAGACCGGACCGAGCAAGATCAGGAAGACGGCGGGGAAGATGAAGAAAAGAAGCGGTCCCAGCAGTTTGACGGGAGCCTCGTTGGCGAGGCGTTCGGCGCGTTCAAAGCGGCGCGTCCGAACCTGGTCGGACTGGATTCTGAGGATTGCGCCGACGGAAACGCCGAGTTCATCGGCTTGGACGAGCGCGTTGACGATGGCGCGGACATCGGAGAGTCCGATGCGGTTTGCCATGGCACGCAAGGCATCGCGGCGGGTCGTTCCGAGTTGGGTTTCGCGAATGACGCGAATCAATTCCTCCGTCAGGGGATCGATAACGGGGCGTTCGGTACAGCGTTGCAAGGCCATCATGAAATCGAGTCCGGCTTCGACGGAGAGCGTCAGCAAATCGAGCACGAACGGGAGGGCGCGAAGGATTTTCGCTTGGCGGATTCGCACGCAGGAGCGCAACCACAGCATGGGGTAGGCGTAGCACGTCAGCAACCCTAGCAGCGAGAGAGGGATAAACAGGCGAGAGAGGAGCGGATTGAGCCGGGAAAGGAGATGGACGAGGAGAATCCAGAAGGGACCGATGCAGAGCGGAAAGAGAACCTTCATGGAGAGAAACTCCCAGTTTGAGAGGAGTCCATCCACGCCACCAGCGGTCAACTGTTGATCGACGCGATCCCGCACCCGTTCGAAAGAGGTTCCGCTGAAGGCCTTTTTGAAATTGGGCGCGAGGGGTAGGAGCATTCGAAACAGGAGCGGAAGACGTCGTTCTTGGCGACGTCCATCGGCCAATGTGACATAGGTGACTTGCCGAGCGGCGTCCAAGGCATACCACGAAAAGAGTCCCGCTGCGATAGCCCAAAGCACCATGCTGGAGAAGCCGAGGACGGAAGCATTCATGACGGGATTCGGGGAATGGGGTGGAGACGGGAAAAAGAAATGCGCCGATGGGCCGCACGAAACGGCCGCATCGAGCGCGGAACCTTCAGCGGCAAGAACCGATTGATTTCGATTACGAGTGGATGAGAACAGTGTAATCGAGGTATTCGATCACAACCAAGGAAACGAAGAGCAAGAATGTGATGATCGAAAGAACGGCCGCCCATGTCCACTTTTCAGTCGAAACGGCTTTTCCGTTTCCTCCTTCCAGCGGATTTGCGTAACGGCTGGAAACGAAGATTCCTTCCTGTTTCGGATTGATATTAGCCGATTCGGCAGCCGGCGCCGGTGCCGCAGGGGTAATGGGAATCGTCGGTGCTTCAGGTTTCTTGATTTTAATCGTGGTCATGGTCTTCACCTTTCAGAGACAAAAGCACTATAGCAAAGGCGGTTGACTTCCGCAAGAGAAAAGCAGGCGACGATGCCTCGACAAGGGAACGTTTTTGCCAGAGCAGACGTCACGGGGAGCGTGTGCGCAGGCAAATGCGTTTGTTTACGGGGATTTTGGGGATTGCCGAGACGCAGGCGGGTGTGGAGAGTCCGTCGGATGGGGGTCGGCGGTTCATTTTGGATGCGTCAGGGGCGCACGGCAACGGGAGCCGGGCGAGGGTGGGCGGGATGCCAAGCCGCGCACCGGGGTGGCGCAGCGGCGGGAGCCGGGAGGCCCGGCGGCCAAGCATCGCGCTGCTCGGATAATGTGCGGGTGTAATACGCGGCGCGATAGAGACATCGCGCCGGGTGCGCAGCCTTGCCGCGCACCATGTCGCGGGCGGGGAGCCCCCGCTGGCAAGCCGCGACAT
>JAEDLN010000226.1 GCA_016295275.1 Kiritimatiellia bacterium | reverse complement strand
CACGCCCCCTCGCTTGCCGCATGGCGGTAGGGCGCGATGCTTGGCCGCCACCGCCCGTGGGGACTCCCCACCGCGGTGGCTCACCGCCGCACCGCTTCGTGGCGGTTCGTCACCGTCAACTGATCCTGGACTTGCCGGAGCAGATCCTGCAAGGTCCCACGAAACAACCCGACCGCCGTCTCCGCCGTCGGAACGCCATCCGACATGGCAGACTGCACCGACCAAACGCGAAACTCGCGCTCCAGAACACCCTTGCGATAGAGCAGAAACTGGACGCGCATTTCGGCTTGCCAATACCCTTCCGGATAGCGGACCAGCCTGCAGTGCTCTATCCAGCCCTCCAGCAGATCGGTATTTTGCCGACCCGCCGAAACGATCCCGGCGTCCGCAATCAGCCGATATCCCGGCAGCCCGTAAAGCCCGCTCCACAGCGAACTTTTCAGGGAATCGACCGCCGGTTGCGCAAATTCGCCGTCCGCAAGACGTCCCGTCCGCGCATGCGCGACGTCAACCCAACGGATTGCCCGCTCCGAGGCCTCCAGCGTCCCGCGAAAACGACCAATCGCCAATACGGGCAATTCGCTTCTCTCCAACGTCTTCGCAGACGCCTGCTCCCGACCGTCCGTCGCAATCTCCGCCTCCAAGACAAACCGCCGCATCGGCACCTGTTTCTTGCCCATGCTCAAACACCCGGCCGATACAATCGTACACGCAACCCCCAGAACAGCCATACGCACAATCGTTTTCATCATCGTTTCCTTTCCATCTGAAAGATTCCGTTATTCCATGTCGGGTGCTTCCCAGCCAGCCTCCTGCGGCTGTGCCAGAAATCCAATCGGATGCTCCCGAAAATCACGAACCGCCTCCGTCAAATCCTTCGAGACAATCCGGCAATTCTCAATCGTTTCCATTAGCGCCGGAGAGACCGCCTGCAACAACTCGTCCGTATGCCGGACAAGCGCTGAAACGTCCTCTGCAAATTGCCCGAGTTTGCGCACCTCACCGGAAAGATTTCGTACCGTATCGACAATCGTTTCACCGAGACTCGGTACGCTCGGAATGTACGAATACTCCGGCTCCCAAGGCACGGGAAGCGCTTCCGGAGCATCCTTGATGTAATCCAAATCCAAATAGGCGAGCCCCGTAATTCCTTGCGATTTCATCTGAATCCGCAACCCTTGGTTGACCTGCGCCCGGAAAACCCGCTTGTCCGGATTTCGGTTTGTCATGCGCAAATTCTCTTGGTTGATCTTGAATACGATGCGGGCATACCGGAATGCACGGTCCGAAAGCTCCGGATCCACATCCTTCCGGTAATCCGACCAGGCAAAAGAAATGCGCGTCACCTCGCCAATCGGAATGCCTCGATACTTTACCGGTGCTCCGATGCTCACCCCTTGAACCGAGCCCTCGAAATAGGTTTCGGCATAAAACCCTTTTTCATTCGTCAAGGCCCCGCCCTTCAAAAACAAAACGGCGACAAGCACGAGGGCGATTGCAAAGAGAAGGAAAAATCCGACTTTGATGTAGGTCGTACTTCGCATATTCCATCATCCTTTCTGATAATCGATTAGCGGTTCTCCGTCAAGTGGGTCCGACGGGAAAAGAATCGGCGTACCGCAGCATGCGGACTCTCCTTCCGCAATACCGCAGGCGGCCCCTCCTCCAAAAGAGATTGCGTTTCGCGGTCCAAAAAGAGCGCTCTGTCCGCAATCGCGTCAATGCTGGCAAGCTCGTGCGATACAATCACGAAGGTCATGCCCTGTTCCGCACGAATCTGCAAAATCAATTCGTCCAACTCCGCCGATGTCACCGGGTCCAATCCCGCCGACGGTTCGTCCAAAAACAAAATCTCCGGATCCAGCGCCAACGCACGGGCAATCCCCGCCCGTTTTCGCATGCCGCCCGAAATCTCCCGGGGCATGTAGTCTGCATACGCCGCCAAACCGACTTGCCCTAACCGCAACCGCGCAATCCGCTCACGGATTGCTGCCGGAACAGACGTCAACTCCTGCATCGGATACAGGACATTTTCCAAAAGCGTCATGCTTCCAAAAAGAGCTCCCCCTTGAAACAATAGTCCGATTCGTTTCAAAAGCGTCTTGTCGCCACGCTCTTCCGCCGGATCCTCTGCCGTGGAAAACACACGCCCAAAAAGCGAAACGCTACCGCCTAACGGAGCAAGCAAACCCGTAAGCGTGCGCAATACCGTCGATTTTCCACATCCGGAGCCGCCAAGCAAAACCGCAATCTCGCCCTTCCGAATCGAAAAATCCAATCGTTTCAATACCGGATTCCCCTTCCGGTAACCGACATCCAAGTCGCATACGCTCAAGACCTCGTCCATCGCTTACCCCCTCTCTAAATGCCCAATGCCGAATACAAAACGGCAAACAATCCGTCCGATATCGCATACCAAACAATGGCTTGGACAACCGCCGCCGTCGTCGCCCGCCCGACCGCATCCGAACCGCCGCCTGTCCGCAATCCCTGATAACAGCCGATTCCTCCGATCAAAAGTCCGAAAATACTCGCCTTCACCAAGCTGGAGACAATGTCCTTTACCCCGCAAAAGGCAATCGCATGCTCCCAATAAACCGCCGGTGAATACCCATGCAAAAACAAGACGATATACCCTCCCGCCATCCCGCTGGCGGCCGCAAAAACACTCAACAACGGCAGAGAAAGCGCACTTGCCCAAACCCTCGGAAATGCCAGCCTCTCCACCGGGTCCATGCCCATGGCCCGAAGCGCGTCCACCTCCTCATCGACAACCATCGTCCCCAACTCCGCCGCAAACGCCGATGCCGTACGCCCCGCCATCACAACCGCCGCCACCAAAACCGCCAGCTCGCGCAAAATCGAAATTCCCATCAGATTCGCAACATAAACCTCCGCACCAAACATCCGAAGCGGAATGGCCGCCTCAAACGCAAGTATCAACCCCAGCAAAAATCCGACTAGCAGCGTCACGGGTACGGCATCCGCCCCCGTCTGCACGAATACGCGGCAAAAACCGGACGGACAATGCTTGCCGCGAAAACCGGACGCGGAAAGAACGCAAATCCGCCCAATGAAACCAAGCGTTGCACGCCCCTCCAAAAGCACAGCCTCCGCCAACCGATCGACCCACCCGAAAAAGCCGCGCGTTTTCTCGTCGCCACGGGCCGACCCCGTTGCCGCCGCAACACTTGCTCCGCGAATCAACCGCTCATTCTCCGCCGATAGTCCGCATATCCGAAGCCCCCGATCCTCCAACAGGGAAAGCACGGCAATCGCTACCATCCCTTTCAACGTGACGTCCGTCGCGTCAAATACCGGAATCTCCCGGAACGACGCACCGACGCCTCC
>JAEDLN010000225.1 GCA_016295275.1 Kiritimatiellia bacterium | reverse complement strand
GGACATCGCGCCCTACCGCAACGGGGCACGGGCGGTGCGCACGGCGAGAGGGCACGGCAATGGGGCGGGATGCCAAGCCACGCACCGCGGTGGCGAACCGCCACGGGCGGCGTGTACGACCACGGGGCGCGGCGGACTGCGTGCGGCGAAGACGTCCCCGCAAAAGGGGGAGATAAGCCTGCCGATATTTTGTTCTTGCCTGTAAAAACCGTTTTTGCTATCCTTCGGCATCATTAACCTCAAAACGATTAGAATCAAAGCTTACACACAATGAGCCAAGTCGATCTTCAGCCTGTCCGTAAACAGTTCCAGATGCATGAGAAGGACACCGGATCTTGCGATGTGCAGATTGCTGTCCTTACCAAGCGCATTGAGCATCTCACGGAACATCTCAAGGCCAATACGCACGACCACAATTCCCGTCGTGGTCTGATCAAGATGGTGAACAATCGCCGCACGTTGCTTGACTATCTCAAGCGCACGGCAACACCTCGCTACCTCGCCCTCGTCAAGGAGTTGGGCCTCCGCCGGTAGTCTCCGCATTCTCTCCCCAAATATCCACCATCCAATAGAGCATTCTGTTTCATCTGTCGGATGAAGGCGCGTCTACCAATTGGATTCGTCCAACTGGGGGGCGCGTCTGATTTTTCAACCAAATGAAAACAGGGCTCCAAAACGTATGAACGATACCATTTCTGTCTCCACCGAGGTCGGCGGACAGACGCTTACAATCGAAACCGGACTCTTGGCCAAACAGGCCGCCGGAGCTGTAACCGTCCGTCTCGGCGACAATGTTGTTTTTTCCGCCGTCACTTGCACGGCGACGCCGCGCGAAGGAATCGATTATTTCCCGCTTCAAGTCGAATATCGCGAGAAGTTTTATGCCTGCGGACGTTTCCCGGGCGGATTCTTCAAGCGCGAATCGCGTCCCTCCGAGAAGGAGATTCTTACGGCCCGGTTGACGGACCGTCCGATTCGTCCGCTCTTCCCGGACGGCTATCGGAACGACGTCCAGGTCAATAACACGCTGCTCGCGTGCGATGGCGTCCACGAACCTGATTTTCTTTCCTGCATTGCGGCCTCTGCCGCATTGCACATTTCCGAAATTCCCTTCATGGGACCGATTGGCGCCGTTCGTGTCGGACGTGTCAACGGGCAGTTCATCGTCAACCCGACCCAAGCTCAGCGTCAGGAAGGCGATTTGGACCTTCTCTATTCCGGTACGCAGGACCGCTTCTTGATGATGGAAGGCGGTGCCAAGGAAATTCCCGAAGCGGATTTTCTGGCGGCGTTGAAGTTCGGTCAGGAAACGGTTACGCGCATTGTTGCGATTCAGCACGAGCTTCGTGAAAAGCTTGGCAAGGCCCGCAAGGAAATCACGGACGGCTCCAATTGCCGGATCGATTTGCTGGATGCGGCCCGCGCAGCGGGTGCGGGCGAGTTGTCGGAGGCGCTGTTGGTTCCCGGCAAGAAGGATCGGGAAGCCAAGGTCGCAGAGGTGCAGGCGGCGATCAAGACCGCGTTGCTGGCGCAGTTCCCCGAAATGACCGATGAAGAATTTCGCGCCATGTTCGACGAGCTTGAGATCGAGCTTGTCCGCAAGAATGTCCTCGAGCGCGGCAAGCGCATCGATGGCCGCGGATTCGATGACATCCGTCCGCTTTACGCGCAAGTCGGCGTTCTTCCTTCCGTCCACGGTTCTGCGATTTTCTCGCGCGGCGAAACGCAGTCGCTCGGCATTTGCACGCTTGGCACCACAAAGGACGCGCAGGAAATCGATGCCATTACGGGCGGACAGATTTCGAAGAATTTCTTCCTTCACTACAATTTCCCGCCCTACTGCACGGGCGAAGTCGGCCGTCTCGGTACAACGGGCCGCCGCGAAATCGGACACGGCAACCTCGCCGAGCGCGCGCTTGCGCCGGTGGTTCCCGAAAACTACGAATATGCGGTTCGTCTGGTTTCCGAGATCATGGGATCGAACGGTTCCTCCTCGATGGCTTCCATCTGTGTCGGAACGCTTGCCATGATGGATGCGGGTGTTCCGATCCGCAAGCCGGTTGCCGGTATTTCGTGCGGCTTGTTCACGACGCCCGACGAATCCAAGGCGATTCTCGTCACGGATATCCTCGGCGCGGAAGATCACTGCGGCGATATGGACTTCAAGATCGGCGGAACGCGCGACGGCATCACCGGTTTCCAGGTCGACCTCAAGATTCGCGGCTTGACCTGGGATCTTGTCGAGCAAGCAATTGAACGCGATCGCGTTGCCCGGATGAAGATTCTCGATTTCATCGAATCCGTTCTGCCGGCTCCCCGTGCGGAGCTTTCGCCGAATGCTCCCCGTATCAAGACGATTCAGATCAATCCGGAAAAGATCGGCGCCCTCATTGGTCCCGGCGGCAAGAACATCCGTGCCATCACCGCTCTTTCCGGTGCGCAGATCGATATTGCGGAAGACGATTCCGGCAAGGTGTCGGTCTATGCAACCACGAAAAGCGCAATGGATATCGCACTTCGCGAAATCAACAAGTGTACGGCCGAGCCTGAAGAAGGAATGCTGTACGAGGGAACGGTTACGGGCGTGAAGGAATTTGGCGCATTTGTCGAGATTCTGCCCGGCATTGACGGTCTTTGCCACATTTCCGAACTCTCCGACAAACGCATTCCGACCGTCGATACCGTTTGCAAAGTCGGCGACAAGATGTGGGTCAAGTGCATTGCCGTTGACGAACGCGGGCGCATCAAGCTTTCCCGTCGCGAAGCGATGCGCGAGATTGCCGAGAAGAAGGCGGAGAACGCCTGATTTCGGTACAATCCGAATTCCCTTTTGGGTTACATCAGAAAAGCCGGAGCCGTCTTGGTTCCGGCTTTTCTGTCTATACCGGAGTCCCGGTCGTCGGTGGCGAACCGCCCGGGTAATGCGCGTGCGAATTTTGCGTGGGTGATGCGTGTGCGTAATGCGCCCGGGTAATGCGCGTGCGTAATGGCGGCGCGCCGGGTGCGCGGCTCTGCCGCGCACCGTGCCGCGGACAGAGCCGCGGCATGCAACACTCTCAGCGTGTGCTACTTGCCAAGCCACGCAATGCGGCGGCGAGCCGCCACGGGCAATGCGCGTGGGTAATGGTGTGCGTATTTTGCGGGTGTAACGGCGGTAGGGCGCGATGTCCCCATCGCGCCGCCCGGGTAATGTGCGTGCGTAATGGAGGTGCGAATTTTGCGTGCGTAATGACGTGCGCATCACGAGTGGGTAATGTGCGGTAGGGCGCGAGTCGCACGAGGGGTACGCACAACGAGGGCGCGGGATGCCAAGCCACGCACCGCGCCGATGGCGCGGCGGCGCGATGGGGACATC
>JAEDLN010000224.1 GCA_016295275.1 Kiritimatiellia bacterium | reverse complement strand
CGCCGCCCGGGTAATGCGCGTGGGCATGGCGAGTAGCACACGCTGAGAGTTTTGCTGGGGGGGCGTCTCCGTGCGCCCCCCATAGCCGCGCAGGGCGCGGCGTCCGGTCACTCTCACCCGCGGCAAGCCGCGGCACCCTACCGCAACGGGGCACGGGCAACGGGGCGCGGGCGGTGCGCACGGGATCGTGCAACGGGGTGCGCAATGGGCGCGTGATGTTTTGCGAATGCGGGGGAAAAAGAAAACGCCGTCCGGAAAACCGGAACGGCGTATTTGCGAAGGTCTGCCCGATTCGATTGTCGGATTGGGCCTCGCTTCCGCGCTATTCGGCGAGCGATTGCCGATAGAGCGCCATGAAATCGTCGAACGTCATGGTACCCTTGTCGCCGACGTCGCGGGTACGGACGGCGATCAGCCCCTGCTCGATTTCCTTACGTCCAAGGATGAGCATAAACGGAACTTTTTCGGCCTGTGCGCGGCGGATTTTGGCGCCGAGCTTGTCGGCGTGGGTATCGAGACCAACGCGGACATCGAGCTGGCGGAGGCGATTTTCGAGTTCGCGTGCCGCATCCAGCTGCGCATCGGTGATCGGGATGATTCGGACCTGTTCGGGCGCGAGCCAGCAGGGAAATGCTCCGGCGTACTGTTCGATCAGGATACCGAAGAACCGTTCGATAGAGCCGAGAAGGGCACGGTGCACCATGTAGGGCTGGTGCGGTTTGCCGTCCTGACCGACATAGGTGAGGTGGAAGCGTTCCGGAAGGTTGAAATCGAATTGGATGGTACCGAGCTGCCATTCGCGGCCGATGGCATCCTTGATTTTGAGATCGATTTTGGGTCCGTAGAATGCACCGCCGCCCTCATCGATTTTGTAATCGATTCCTTCGGAGCGAAGCGCGTTTTCAAGCGAGCGTGTCGCCTGTTCCCAGCGTTCGGGCTCGCCGACGGCTTTTGCGGGGCGGGTCGAAAGGTAAGCGGCGATTTCCTTGAACCCGAAACGGCGGAGAATCCGGAGTGCGAATTCGACGGTATAGCGGATTTCCTCTTCGATTTTCTCGGGTGCGCAGAAGATGTGGGCATCGTCCTGCGTAAAGCCGCGCACGCGGAGAAGACCGTGCAGAACGCCGGATTTCTCGTAGCGGTAGACGGTACCGAGCTCGGCATATCGAATCGGCAGATCTTTGTAGGAGCGGGACTGTCCCTTGTAGACTTGGATATGGAAGGGGCAGTTCATGGGCTTCACGAAGTACGCTTGTCCATCGATATCCATGGACGAGTACATGTTTTCCTTGTAGAAGCCGAGGTGTCCGGAGGTTTCCCAGAGTCCGGCGCGGCCGATATGGGGCGTAAAGACCATTTCGTATCCGGCGCGGAAATGTTCGCGGCGCCAGTAGTCTTCGATAGCGATCCGGATGCGTGCCCCTTTCGGGTGCCAATGGACGAGGCCCGGGCCGACGTCTTCCTCGACGCTGAAGAGATCGAGTTCCTTGCCGAGGCGGCGGTGATCGCGTTTTTGCGCCTCTTCAAGTTGGGTGACGATGGTATCGATTTCTTCCTTGGATTCGGCGGCGATTCCGTACAGGCGCTGCAGCATCTTGTTTTTCTCGTCGCCGCGATAGTAGGAGCCGGCGACGCTCATGATCTTGAATGCCTTTACGCAACCGGTGGAGGGGACATGCGGTCCGCGGCAGAGATCGTAGTAGTCGCCGCAGCGGTAGAAGGAGATGGCTTCGCCCTCGGGAATATCAGCGAGCCGTTCGAGTTTGAAGCCCTGTCCGCGTTCCTTGAGGAATGCTTCGGCTTCGGTTCGGGACATTTCGATCCGCTCAAACGGATAGTCCGCCTTGATGATTTCCGCCATTTCTTTTTCGATAGCCGGGAAATCCTCAGCGGAAAGGTGATGGGAGAGATCGAAGTCGTAGTAGAAACCATCGTCCGTAGCCGGACCGATGTCGAACTTCGCATCCGGCCAAAGACGGCCGATCGCATATGCCATAATGTGCGCCGTACTATGGCGCAACGTTTTGATATCCATAGTGTAGAAGTGTGGGTTGAAGCTCATGGCCCCTGTCTTCCTGACGATGGAAGCTCTCGGCCACAAGTTGAGGCAATTCAATCAAAAAACTCGGATTGGTTCAAGTTCGTATCCGGAGCGGGGGCTAAAGGCTATTGCGCGCGGGAATTGCGCGCCTCCCGGACGAGTCGTTCGAAGAGCTGTTCGCAAACGGCGGACAAGGAAGAACCGCGGACGGTGGCACCGGCGGCGCGGATGTGTCCTCCTCCGCCGAATTCCGCGCAAATGGCGGAAGCGTCAAAGGGATGGCTTGTACGAAGGCTGATATGGACATCGTCCGTCGGCGTGCAGCACCGCAGGAATGCGGCGAGGTTGACGCCTTCGATTTTGCGGACGGTATCGACGAAGTTTTCGCTATCTTCGGAGGTGCAGCCTTCGGCGGCATAGTCTTCCGGACCAAGCCAGGAGAGAGCGGCGCCTGCAACGGGATCGCAGCGGATATGGTCGATGAAGCGGCGGAGGAGTTTCAAGCGGCGAAACGGTTGTTCGCCATAGATGAGATCGCTGAGGAGGTTGTTGCGGACGCCGAGGCTACGCAGTTCGGCGGCGGTTAGCAGGGTTTGGTCGGAGGCGCTCTCGTACATGAAGCGTCCCGTATCGGTAATGATACCGGTCCAGAATGCCTCTGCGGCGTCGCGCGAGATGGGGAATCCGGCGGCCTTTACAACGCGATAGACGATTTCGCTGCACGATCCTGCGTTTTCCTCCAAGAGGAAAGG
This sequence comes from Kiritimatiellia bacterium, assembly GCA_016295275.1. Lineage (GTDB taxonomy): Bacteria > Verrucomicrobiota > Kiritimatiellia > RFP12 > UBA3636 > JAEDLN01. The sequence continues at coordinate 565 of JAEDLN010000224.1, read as the reverse complement.
GGCGTCGAATTCGACACCTGAACGATGATGGTCGATACAGAGCAGCGAAGAAGACTCGAGGAAGGGGCGCACGGGTTCCGGGAGGCGCATTTTTCCGCCGCAATCGAGAACGATGACGGTATCGTTCGGGGCGGGGGCATAGGCATCGACGGGCAGAAGAAACGTTTCCGCGCGGAGGAAGCGGTAGACTTTGGGGATGGGATCGAAGCCCCAGCAGAACGCATCGATTCCGGCAGCACGGAGGGCGGTGCAGAGACCGACGGACGCACCGATGGCATCGCCATCCGGGTTGAGATGGGCGCAGACGAGGGCTTTTCCTTTGAGATTCTTGAGACGGGTTGCCATTGCGGTCTCATCGAGAGGAAGGGCGGCCGAAGGAGAGGTTTGCATATTCAAGAATAAGGCGATTCGTGTTCGGGTTAGCCGAGCGTTTGGAGCGTGGCGTCGATTGCGTCGGCCGTAAGGGCAGGGAGGATGGCGACGGGTGGCGTGGGCAGGGCGCGAAAAGCGTCTTCGGGGAATGTATGGGTGACGGCGATTGACCGCATTCCGGCAGCGGTTGCGG
>JAEDLN010000223.1 GCA_016295275.1 Kiritimatiellia bacterium | reverse complement strand
CTTCCTGCTCCAACAGGCTCCCAGCCGCCTTTCCGGCCATGCGCTGGACAAAGCCGCCCTTCCGGGAAAGGCTTTCCGCCTGATGCGCCTGCTCCTCCGGTGCGGACTCGTTTGCTTCCCCTGCCCCCGCATCCCGCGTAGCCGCATCCGCCGCCATCTGCAAGGCCGCATCCTCGGTGGAAAGCTCCCGATCGCCGCCGCCGGGATTCGCCGGCGCCGTCAAGGGTGCCGGCGCCATCCATTGCGGACGATTGTCCAGCAAAAACGTCAACAGCTTTTGCGCGCCAATGAACATCGCGACAATCGAGCCGCCGCCAAACGCAGACGCAATCGCTCCAATGAGCAAACGGGCCCAATACGGACGAGCATACCGCAACAAACGGCGAAATGTCCGTAAATCCTCTTTCCGCAAACTGCTCTTTTTGCTCGTTTCTGAACCGGTCATGAACACTCTTTCTTCATACGGAGCTTTATCGAAAATTTCGGCGACGGTGTCACTCACACGTCGCCGAAGTGTAGCACGAGTCCAAGTCGTCTTGCAAAACAATTCGACCGTTACCGCTGCTCGCCGTTGCGCTCCCGCTCGCGCCGCATCTGGCGCGTTTCCCGCGGCGGCGGAATCACAATCGATCCGTCTTTTTGCGTGAAGACACCCTGAGATTCCCCTTTCTTGCCGCGCTTCGCAAGATACATGCCGAAAATGGCGAGTCCTTGCGAAACCGTCCAGTACAAACCAAGCGCCGACGGGAAGTTGTAGCACATCAGCAACATCATGATCGGCATGATAATGGTCATCATCTTCTTCTGAGAGGGATCGCCCGTCGAAGGCGTCAGCGCACTCTGCAAAGTCATCGTGATGGCCATCGTGATCGGCAAAATGTTGATCGGGAAGCCAAGCGTCTCGACAAAGAGGTTTTCAGGCGACGACAAATCGCTGATCCACAAAAATCCGGCATACCGAAGCTCGACGCACGACCGCAAGACCGTGAACAGCGCAATGAAAATCGGCAGCTGGATGAGCATCGGCAGACAGCCGCTCATCGGATTGACTTTGTACTTCTGGAACAGCAGCATCTGCTCCTGCTGAAGCTTCTTCGGATCATCCTTGTATTTCGTCTGGAGCTCCTTCATGAGCGGCTGGATCTCCGACATCTTGCGCATGCTGTTCATGCTCTTGCGATTGAGCGGGAAAAGCACCATGCGAACCAAAATCGTCATGACGATGATCGTCCAGCCGTAATTCGGGATGAACCGGTAAATGAAATTCAACAGATCCAGCAGAAGCCGGCAGAAGAGCCCCCACGTGCCAAAATGCATGATGTCGGAACAGTCCGGCCCAAGCGTCCGAAGCTCGGAAAGCTTGCGCGGTCCCAAATAAAGGGTACCTTCAAAGACCGATGCCGTTCCGGGAGCAACCGTCTCCGCAGGCAGCTGCATCGCCGCACCGACGGAACGCAACTTCAACGCCCCACTCAGAGCCTCCATGTCGCGGCTCAACCGCGTCTCAACCGACGTGAAATACCGATTTCCCTCCGGCTTGAGCAGCGATACGAAGAAACGATCGCGCACCGAAACCCAATCCGAACTCGCAGGATAACTCCCCTTCGCCGTTACAGGAGCCGTCGGTGCCAGCCGAACCGGCGAACAACCGCCGCCTTCGCCGCCATAAAGCCCTGCAAAGGACGCCGCCGATTTGTCGAACCCTTGCGCCAGATTCTGCTCGAGCGTCTTCCATTTGCCGCCGACTCCGACATGCGCGTCGATGCCAAAATCGACCGGCGTATCCTCCGCGGCAGATCCATTGGCATTCAACGCGCCGAGAACCAGACTGTACGCCGGCTTTTCCAGCGGACCTTCCGTCCGGTTCGTGAAGGTGTCCTTGAAGGAAAGTCGATAGCCGTCCAGCGTGAAGGTGCGCGTCAGCGAAAAACCGCCCGGAACCGACGCCGTCAGCCGCGCAACCGTGTCGGACTCCTTTTCAATGGCGTAATCGGCCTGCTTCCAAAAGCCCGGAAAGCGCTCCAATGCCAAGGTGGGATCTTCCGAAAAATCGTATTCGACAAAGTCGCCGTCGGCCGAATCCTTCGTCCGCTGATAGCCCGTCAAAACCGCATGCCGGATCGCACCGCCTTTGCTGGTCAAGGTGATCCGCACGACATCATTGCTCAAAACAGTCGTCGTTTCCGGCACATTCGTCGGCTGAACCGCCAAGCCCGAATCGGCTTTGCTTCCCGCATCAGCCTCCGGTGCCGCCGAAAGCCCCGTTTCCACATGCGCCGAAAGCGCAGTCGGTTGATCCGTGGCCGCTTGCTGTTGTTCCGCCGCAATCGCCTCCGGATGCTCCTCCGCATACTTGCGCTGGGCATCCTGATACTGCTTGGTCTGCCAAAAACTTACACAGAGCAAAAGTGCCAGTACGGCAACAATGATTTTATCGTTTCTGTTCATGTCGTTTGTGATATCCAAAAAAACCGGGCCACTCCGTCGGAACAGGATCATACCCTTTTCCGCCAAACGGGTTGCACCTCAAAATACGCCACGTCGTCAACCACGATCCTTTGATCAGCCCGAACCGGTCCAAGGCCTCGATCCCATAACGGCTGCAGGAAGGATGAAAACGGCAGGAGCTCGGAAGAATAGGCGAAAGGACTATCTGATAGCCGCGAATCAGCAAAATGCCAAGCTTCCTCGGTAGACGGAACAGGCTCTCTACTCGCATCGCTTCGCTCCTTCCCGTGGCTCCAATCCGTTGCCTCCCTTTCCGCTGGCATTCCCCGCTTCACCGTCCGTTATCAGAGACCGCCGCGCCAAAATGCGCCGCAAATCCTGCAAGACCTCCGTCGAGGTTGCCGTCAGCAAACCTTTGCGCCCGACCAATACGAGATCCCAGCTGCCACCGCAAAACGAAGGCCGCAAAAGCCGAAACGCTTCCCGCATCAGACGCCGAGCCCTGTTGCGTTCGACCGCATGGCGAAACGTGCGCTTCGCGGCAATCGGTCCTAACCGGAATTCCTCATTCCGCGTCGGCAGAATCCATGCGACGAGCCGACGGCCCGCCAGCTTTTCGCCTCCGCTAAAGACGGCCTCGTATCCATTCCTGGTCGGAATTCTTCGCGAGGAACCATACGTAAAAAGAGACCGCCGGGTAGAATTGCCCCCAACGGTCCTTTCCTCAGGTTTGCTATCGGCTCCGATTTTCATCCGGGTCCGCCGAACTGCAAGGGGAAGAGAAGATGCCTTAGACCTGCGTCAGACGAACGCGCCCCTTTTGACGGCGACGCTTCAAGACCAGACGACCACCGGCCGTGGCCATGCGGGCACGGAAACCGATCTTACGGACACGCTTGAGTTTGGAGGGTTGATAGACCTGCTTCA
>JAEDLN010000023.1 GCA_016295275.1 Kiritimatiellia bacterium | reverse complement strand
GCGCATTACCCGGGCGGCGCGATGGGGACATCGCGCCCTACCGCCATTACACACGTGCAATTCTCCCACCATGCCCCGCGCCCGCGCCCGCGTCCCTCGCCCCGCGCCCCCGCGCCTCCGCCTGCAAAGAGGTCTTCAATTGCATATTTCCATTTCTGAAAGCCGCTTTTCAAGAAGAGAAGAGTCTATTCCAACTTTCCGCTTGCCGGAAAATATCCCTTTTTGATAGAGTACGCACAACGCGCAACGAAACGCATATCGTTTCGGGTACGGAGAGGTGGCCGAGTGGTCGAAGGCGCAGCACTGGAAATGCTGTTTACTCGTAAGGGTAACGAGGGTTCAAATCCCTCCCTCTCCGCCATTTTTTTGACGCGTGAACATATAGCACTCAGGCGAGGACGGCAATCGTGCAAGCGGAAGAAAAAAAATCACTCGCAGTCATTCGAGAAATCGCTCAAGCTGTTCTTGCCGAACGGAATGTCAGTGCCCTTCTAGAAACCATTCTCGATATCCTGAATCGTAAACTCGGGATGCTTCGTTGTACCTTTACGCTCCGCCACGGCGATGAATTCCGGATCGAAGCCAACGAGGGACTCGATGAACGGGAAAAACAACGCGGACACTACCGCCTCGGCGAAGGAATCACCGGCGGCGTCGCATACTCCGGAATTCCCGAAATCGTTCCGGATGTCTCCAAGGACAAACGCTTTCTCAACCGAACCGGCGCTCATAAACTGGGCGAACACGTTTCGTTTGTCTGTATCCCTATCAAACACGGTGACTCCGTGATCGGAACCTTGTCCGTCGAACGCTCGACCGATTCCGGAGAAGACCTGCAGTCCGATCGCCTGCTCTTGGAAATCATCGGAACCATTGTCGCCGATGCCGTCCAAACGCGCCGGCAGGAAATCGAAGAGCGAAACGCGCTGATCGAAGAAAACAAACGCCTGCGGGAGGCGTTGTCCTCGACAGGAGACCCCCTCTCCGAATTCGTCGGCAACTCGAACGAAATGCAGCAGGTCTACGCCCTGATCCGTCAGGTCGCACCATCCGATGCCACCGTCCTGATCCGCGGTTCCTCCGGAACCGGAAAGGAATTGGTGGCTTCCGCCATTAAGCGACTCTCCAATCGGAACAAACGGCCCTTTATCGCTCTCAACTGCGCCGCCCTCCCCGAAAACCTGCTGGAATCCGAAATCTTCGGCCATGAAAAAGGTTCGTTCACCGGTGCCGTGACACGCCGAATCGGCCGCGCCGAGGCCGCCGATGGCGGAACCTTGTTCCTCGATGAAATCGGAGACCTCTCCCTGCCCGTCCAAGTCAAACTCCTGCGCTTCCTGCAAGAACGGACGTTCTCCAGAATTGGCTCTAACGAGGAACTGCATAGCGATGTCCGAATTATCGCCGCTACTTCCCGGAATCTGGAACAGCTGATGACAGAAGGAAAATTCCGCGAAGACCTTTACTATCGCTTGAATATCTTCCCGATCGTCCTGCCCGATCTGTGCGTCCGCCGGGGCGATATCATCCCGCTCGCAAACCATTTTATCGAGAAGGACAATCTCCGCTACGGAAAGTCCGTGAAGAGAATCTCCACGCCGGCCATCAATATGATGATGAGCTACCACTGGCCGGGAAATGTCCGCGAACTCGAAAACTGCATCGAACGGGCGATCTTGACAGCTTCGGACGACTGCATCCATGGATACAATCTTCCCCCGTCTCTCCAAACCGGAAAGCCCATCTCCGAAACAAGCGGCCTCTCCAACGGCGACGCCCCTTTCACGACGCTCGTCGATTCGTTCGAACGCGAACTGATCGTGGAAGCGTTGAAGCACAACCGCGGCAATATGTCCGCCGCCGCACGGGATCTCGGAATCTCCCCTCGCGTCATCCACTACAAAATCCATAATCTGGGAATTACCCCGGAATGGTACCGGACTTGACCGCACGCGGCTCAAGATTGAAAATAAAGCCGTCCGCCCTTCCCGACGCGGACGGCTTTTTCGTTTTCCCCATCCCCTCCCTTTTGACATGAACCCAACCGATCCCATCGCTCCGGCAGCTTCCAATGAGGAAAAAACCGCCATCGTATTCGATCTGGCACGCCGCCCTATCGCGCCCGAAGCGCCGGCGCCGATTCTCTCCTCCCCGTCCGATAGCGCAGCCACACGTCCGCTCGGTTGCCAACATGACGCCGGACTCGAGGCAAACTACAAAATCCAATCCGTCATCGGAGAAGGCGGAATGGGAATCGTCTATCTCGCTACCGATCTCCGGCTCGGCCGTTTCGTCGCCATCAAACGTCTGCGCCCCGCCCATCGAAACGACCCCGCTTTGCGTTCCCGATTCCTTCGGGAGGCTCGAACCGCCGCAAGCCTCAACTCCGCCCATATCGTCCATGTCTACGATATCGGAGAGGACGCCGAGGGACCCTTCCTCGTCATGGAATACGTCGCCTCGACACTCCCCGCCGCCGCACCGGGCCTCCCCCATCCGCCGCAAACCTTCGAACGGCGAATCCTCGATATCGGAACCCTCTCTCTGCGCGATAGCCTGACGCTCCTGCTGAAACTCGGCCATGCCATGGAAACGGCACACGCCGCCGGTGTCATCCATCGCGATCTCAAACCGGCAAATATCCTCCTGGACGCCGATGGCGAACCGAAAATCGCCGATTTCGGTCTCGCCCATCTCTCCGGAACCGCTCACGCCGAATTGCAAAACCAAGGCACCCTTACCCTCCCGGGATCGAAACTGCTCTCCCTCGGCTATGGCGCCCCGGAACAGGAAACAGACGCCTCCCAATGCGATGAACGAACCGATATCTACGGCTTGGGAGCAATCCTTTTCTTCGCGCTGACCGGTAAAAACCCGCGCTTCTTCCGCGAGGACGAAATCCCAGCCCCCGTGCGCCCGCTCCTCGCCAAGGCCCTTGCGACCTCTCCCGAACGCCGCTACACCTCAACCGCAGCCTTCGACGCCGATATCGTCGCCCTTCTCGCTGATACCCGCCCGGCACGCCCGACCAAAACAACCTGGCGCTGCAAATGGTGCAATACCGAAAATGCCATCGATAAACGATTTTGCGACGGATGCGGCTGGGACGGTCTCGCCACTTGCCTCGAATGCGGCGCCCAAATGCGATTCGGTATCCAATTCTGCGGCGCCTGCGGTGCCGATCAGGCCTCCTACGAAGCAGCCGAAAAAGCCCTCCACGAAGCCAAAACCGCCTTCGAAGCCCGAAACTACGCCAAAGCTTCCGCCATCGCCACCCCACACTCGTTTAAGCCCTCCGGTCCCACCGGCCAACATCTCTTCGATTCCATCGCCGAGTTCAACCGAAAGGCAAACGAGGCCCTCAACCGCTTGCACGATTTGCACGAAAAAATACCCCTGGATATGCAACGCGGAAACTACGAGCTGGCATTGCGCCACCTGAAAGAAGAGGAAAAACTCTGCGCCACCCCGACCGAAGCGATGCAGAAGGTGCGAAAACAACTGCCTTCGATTCTGGAAAAGAACGCGCTCGATCGAATCGAGGGGCTGATCCTTCACCGCCAGTGGAACCGCGCCGAACGCCTCCTGCAAACTCAATCCGTTTCAACGCCGGCCGGACGGCTCAAGTACGATGCGCTCCGCCATAAAATCCGGCGCCACCATTCCAATGTCCGATTGCTGCGATTCTCCCTCGCAATCGTCATGATTCTCTTCTCCTATCTCGCTCTGGCTCCTTTCGGAATCCTCCACTCCGAAAAACGCCGGGAAAACCCGCTCTGGCACCCCTTCCATGCCTTGGCGACAGACTCCATCTTGGCAAAACCGCTTACCGCCTACGCAAAAATGTGCGGTGTTTCCGATTTGCAGTCCTGGCTCCCGACCCCCGATTCCCTCATTGCAATGGAACGCGCTTATCAATCGAAACTCGCACAGGAAAAACGCGCTTTTCAGCAGGCGGACGAACGCCTCCAAAAGGAATATCAAGACGTGCTGACAACGATGCGGACAAATGCCGCGCAACAAAAGGACGAAACGTCGGCAACTCGGTTGAATGATGAAATCCAACGCTTCCAACGAGACCATACGTTCCCGGAAGAACCGTTTCCCGTCGCGGAAAACATCGATCGGCTCGATTTCCGAAATCGCGCCCAACGCCTCGCCGACGATTTCCGGAAGCGCGTCGATGCGCTCAAGGATGATTACCGCAAAGCGCTGCAAACGGAATACGAATCGTTGTGCGCCAAGGGCGATACGCTTCGCGCAAAACCGTTTCAATCGGCTATCGATGACTTGCCGTGAGCCACGCTTCCGACAATCGACTGTAGAATTCCAAATTTGAAACCCGACGATATGAAGACCATTTGGATGGGTAATGATGAAACCGGCTACGACGTCAAAAAGGCCGCTATGGTCTTTTTGGAACGAAAGGGCTTTTGGGTGGTCAACGAAGGCGTCGACAATCGCCTTCCCGCCGGATGCCGGACGGCTGCGAAAAAGGTGCTGGGCGCCATCGCTCGGGAAAATTGCCTTTGCGGATTCTGGTTCGGCTCGAATCCCCCCTATCCAGGGTGTACGCCCGTCTCCTCGCCGGAAGACGCCGCAAAGGCCCGCACCCGTGGTACCCGCCTCCTATGGGTGCCGACACGGTCACCAACTCCCGATGCGCGCCTCTTCGAACTGGTGCTCGCATTCTGCGAAACCGCTCCCGATTGCCCTACATCGACGCCGCCGCGCCCCAAAACGCCGTTCGCAACCCCGTCCGATGCGCCGCTCCTCCTCTCCGAAGCGCTCCGCTGCGCTCCTCCGAAAACCCCCGTGCAGGTGCTCCTCGATACCGATATGCTGACAGACTGCGATGACGTCGCCGCGCTCGCCCTCCTGCTCCGGCTGGAATCGATCGGACTTGCCAATATCCTCGGCATCACCGTCTCTTCCGGATATCCCGCGTCCGCCGCCGTCGTCGACGCCATCGATACGTTCTACGGACGCGGCGATATCCCCGTAGGAGCCCCTAAGGACGGCTCCGGATTCCGCCGCGACGATTCGTGCTTCCTCGATAAAGTCGCCGCCGAATTTCCCCACGCAATCGCCGGAAACATGGAAGCGCAAGACGCCGTTTCCCTCCTTCGACAGGCCTTGGCCGCCGCACGCCCCCAAAGCGTCAAACTCGTCACTATCGGCTATCTCTGCAATGTCGCCGCTCTGCTTCGAAGCCGCCCCGATCGGATCTCCCCCCTCTCCGGTATGGACCTCGTCCGCGAAAAGGTGTCCGAACTCGTTTGCATGACCGGAAATTTCCCCGACGATCCCGCCATCGACAACGTCAATTTTACCCGCTCGCCGCAAACCGCTCTCTTCACGATTCGAAACTACCCGGGACGAATCACCTTCGTCGGCCGCGATATCGGCCATAATGTCTTCGTGGGCGACCGCTTCCACGAACTGCCGTCCCCACATCCGCTCCGCCGAGCCTACGAACTGCATCGCGGACGCTACGGAACCGACTGGGATCACCATACGGCCGACCCCTCGACTATCCTCTACGCCGTCTGCGGTTTGCGTCCGTGGTTCGCTTTGCAAAGCGGTTCGATGCTTCTGAACGATGATTGCTCGTTTACCTGGGAGCCCGCCGTCGAATCCAATAAAAGCTATCTGCTCCAAGTCGCCGATCGACACGAAACGGCACGCGTCATCGATGCCCTCATTCGCCTCGGAAAAGACGCCCTGCCACCCCGTCCGGAAAAATAGCATTGCTCCACACCGATCCAAATTATGCTATCCTTGCGGTAGATAAGACTATTTCCCCGGATGAATCCGCAGATTCATCTTTTCCCGACCCCGAACATCCCACACGACTCCATGGAAGAACTCACCCCAATGCTGCGCCAATACCGCATGATGAAACAGGAAATCGACGAAGATGTCATCCTTCTGTTTCGCGTCGGGGATTTCTATGAAATCTTCATGGAAGATGCGCGAATCGCCGCGCCGCTGCTCGGCATCACCCTTACGAAACGGGCCGGCCACCCCCTCTGCGGAATTCCGCACCACGCCCTCGATTCCTATCTCGCAAAACTCCTCAAAATCGGCCGGAAAGTCGCAATCTGCGACCAAATGGAAGACCCGAAACTCTGCAAGGGGAAAATGGTGCGTCGCGATATTACGCGGATTATCACCCCAGGTACCATTACCGAGGAAAATATCCTGCAGGACGGTTCTTGCAATTATATCGTCGCCGCACGTCCCGCCGGAAACGGCGCCTTCTGCCTTGTGGCGCTCGATCTCTCGACCGGCGAATTCTTCTGCGAACAAACCGAAGACTTGAATGCGTTGGCCGCCTCCATCGGACGCCTCGCCCCCGGCGAAGCCATCGTCCCGCAATGCGCAAAACCGACCAGCGAAGACCTGCAAATCGAAACGGCTTTCCACTCGAAGGGTGTCCGCTGCATCACGCCGGTCGACGAATATCTCTTCGATCCCGTTTCCGCACGCGATGCCTTGCTGGCGCATTTCCGCGTCGCATCCCTCGATGGCTTCGGATGCGAGGGGATCCCCGCTCTCGCATCCGCCGCCGGTGCCCTCCTGCGCCATGTCCACGAAAACCTTCGTCGCGATTTGAGCCATATCCGGCAGATCCGGCTCCAACCGGCTTCGGGTCTGCTGATTCTCGATGAAACGACTTCTTCCCATCTCAATCTCTTTCCCGCCGCGGAAACGTCCGGCGTCGAGGGCGCATCGCTCCTGGAGGTCATCGACTCCACCTGTACCCCTATGGGAAAACGGCTCCTCCGCAAATGGCTGGCACGCCCGCTCTGCCGCAAGGACGCCATCGACGAACGTCTCGATACCGTCGATTGCCTCATCCGAAACCGCCGGACGCTGACGCCTCTGCGGGAAACCCTTGCCAATGTTCGAGACCTCTCGCGCACCATCGCCCGCATCTCCCTCGGCCGCGGAAACGCACGGGACCTGCTCCTCGTCTCCGCCGGACTCAAAACCGTCCCGTCCCTCGCCAATCTCCTCGATCCGGTACTTCCAACCGGTTCCACCTTGCTCGCATCCGTCCGGCAACGACTGAACCCAATGCCCGAATTGACCGGACGGATCGATCGAACCCTCAGCGACGATCCTCCCGCAAATCCGGCCGACGGCGGAACCATCCGACCCGGATTCAACCAACAGCTCGACAAATTGCGGGACGCTCAGTCGAACGGCCGGACCTGGATCGGCGAATACCAGTCCAGACAAATCTCCGAAACCGGCATCAAATCCCTGAAGGTGCGCTTCAACAAGGTGTTCGGATACTTTATCGAAATCCCTTCTTCGCAACTCGCCAACGTTCCCGCATCCTATCAGCGAAAACAGACCATCGTAAACGGCGAACGCTTTACAACCGCCGAACTCAAAGAACGCGAAGAACTGATTTCCGGCGCCGAAGCGCACGCCATCGAACTCGAACAAGCCCTCTTCGCCGAACTCGTTCAAGAGGTGGTCGCACAAACCGCCGCCATCCAGGAAATCGCCGATGCCATCGCTCAACTCGATGTCTTTTGCGCCCTCGCCGATCGCGCCCTCGCCCTCGGTTACGTGCGCCCCGAAATCCGGGACGACGATTCCCTCGAAATCCGAAACGGCCGCCACCCCATCATCGAACAACTCCCCGAGGCAGAACGATTCGTCCCGAATGATACGCTCCTCAACGGTTCGTCACGGCAGATTATCATCATCACAGGCCCTAATATGGCCGGTAAATCGACCTACATCCGGCAAGTCGCTCTTATCGTCATCCTCGCCCAAATCGGTTCCTTCGTTCCCGCCGATTCCGCCGCCATCGGCCTCGTCGATCGCGTCTTTACGCGCGTCGGCGCCGCAGACGATATCGCCAGAGGCCGCTCGACCTTCCTCGTGGAAATGCAGGAAACCGCCAATATCCTCAACAACGCAACCCCTCGCTCCCTCATCGTTTTGGATGAAATCGGTCGCGGTACGTCCACTTTCGATGGTATTTCCATCGCATGGGCTGTCGCCGAATACCTGCACAACAATCCATCGGTCAAAGCGCGAACCCTTTTCGCAACCCACTACCACGAACTGACCGATCTCCCCCTGACCCTCCCCGGCGTCGTAAATTGCTCCGTTCTCGTGCGCGAACGAAACGACACGGTCGTCTTCCTGCGCCGAATCGTCGAGGGACCCGCCGATAAAAGCTACGGTATCGCCGTCGCAAAACTCGCCGGAATGCCCGAACCCGTCTTGTCTCGCGCCCGCGAAATCCTCCAAAACCTCGAAAGCAACGAGGTCCGGGAAGAGTCCGGAAAACCTTCGATCGTCGAACCCCATGTGCCGACATCTCGGAAGCGCCCCTTCCACGACGATCGCCAAATGATGCTCTTTTAGCCCCCCATCGCCCGCGCCACCGCCGCCCCTCGCGCGCTCCCCCGCCCGCACCCCTCGCCCGCGCACCGCGCGTTCTCCATGCTCGTGTCCCGTTGCGGTAGGGCGCGATGCTTGGCCGCCGGGCCTCCCGGCTCGCGCCGCCGCGCCACGGCGCGGTGCGCGACTTGGCATCCCGCTACCCCACCGCGCCATCATCGCACGTGGGGGCTCCCCACCGCTACCCATCGCCGCGCCCCCTCGACCCGCCCCCGCGTACACGCCAATTCCGGAACAAAAATTCCGCTTGACCGAAATCCAAAAGATTGGTAGTATTTTCACCCGATTCTACGGGACGTTAGCTCAGTTGGTAGAGCATGTGACTTTTAATCACAGGGTCGCGGGTTCGATCCCCGCACATCCCACCATTTGTTGAAGCAAGCGATCAAGGCACGACTCCCGTCGTGCCTTTCGTTTTTCCCCTCACAACCCGCGCGAAACTGCATTTGCAAAGAGGTACGCTTACTCCCGTCCCTTTACCTGCAGACGGCTTCGAGAAACTTCTTGTGCGTTTTGATACGCTTCCCTCCGCATGAGCGACCGGAGAATCTCATCACGTGGCATTTCAAGCGCGAGTTCCGTCGTCTGTGAGATAGGATGCAGGGATCTATCCGCGCCCGTTCTCGCACTTCGTTCCGTGCCCGTGCATCCATGCACGGGATACCCGGCACGCCACACCAAGCCAGAGAAAAACCTTTCCCTCCAAACCGAAAATTGTTATGATGCGGCGCAACTTTTGGGAGTATTTTTCTATGGCAAATCCGCTTCTCGACAACGTCAATATCAACTCGATCATCCCGCTCGCGACACCGGCTTCCCTTCGCGAGCAAATTCCGAGTTCCCCCGTCGCCACCGCTCAGGTTCAGGAAGGTCGTCAAACCATCCAACGGATTCTCGACGGCGACGATCCACGAATCCTGGCGATCGTCGGTCCTTGCTCCATCCATAACCTGGACGCCGCAACCGAATACGCAAAACGCCTTCGCGCATTGGCCGATGAAATCCGGGATACCGTCTACGTGGTCATGCGCGTCTATTTCGAAAAGCCCCGGACCGTCCTCGGCTGGAAGGGGCTCATCAACGATCCATACCTCAATGATACCTTCCGGATCGAAGACGGGCTTCGCCTTGCACGACGCTTCCTGATTACCATCGCGGAACTGGGACTTCCCGCAGCAACCGAAATCCTCGATACGCTGACACCCCAATACATCGGCGATCTCATCTCCTGGACCGCAATCGGCGCCCGTACCGCCGAGGCTCAGACACATCGCGAAATCGCTTCGGGCCTCTCAACCCCCGTCGGCTTCAAAAACGGAACCGACGGCTCGTTCGACGCCTGCGTCAACGGTATCGCCTCCGCACTCGGTCAGCACCATTTCCTGGGTGTCACGGATGACGGCCTTCCCGCCATCTTCGCAACGGCGGGAAACCCCTACGCACATGTCGTCCTTCGCGGCGGCCGCGATCCCAATTTCGACGCCGAACACGTCGCCGAATGCGAACGCCGACTCAAGGCCGCCCATCTTCCGCAAAATATCGTCATCGATTGCTCCCACGCCAACTCCCACAAAAAACCGGAGGAACAGGGCGTCGTTCTTCAAAATATTCTGGAACAAATCGAACACGGCAATACCTCTATCCGGGGAATCATGCTGGAAAGCTTTCTCGATTGGGGAAATCAAAAGATCCCGAAGGACTTGCGCGAACTCAAGCCCGGTCTCTCCGTCACAGACGCCTGCATCGATTGGGCAACCACCGACACGCTTCTTCGCGAGATGCATGCGCGCCTGATTCCCGTGCTGAAGGATCGCAAATCGTCCGGAACTTGACGCGCGGATCGCCATGCCGCACCTGCCGCGGAACCATAGGAGCACTCGCCCATGCCGTCCATTCCGACGCAGGAACGCAATCGCTCCATTCGCGCTACATTCGCTTTCCGCCTTTTTTCCCGGATTTCCGGCCGAGAACCATCCTTCCGTGACTTCTTTTCGATTGCCGTCCCCCCAAAAAAACGCAATCGGTGAAAACGCCTTTGAAAAATCCGTTTTTCGCGTTATACTGAAGGGAAACAACGATCGCTATCGAGCTTTTCAAATATGAATCAGACTTCTCTTCTGGAACCGGCTAGATCCCTACCCGTAACCGATGCTTTCGACGTTGTCGTCGTTGGCGGCGGAATTGCGGGCGTCGCAGCCGCTCTCGCCGCAGCCCGTTCCGGTGTTTCAACCCTTCTTGTCGAACGCTTCTGCGCTTTCGGCGGTCTTGCAACCATCGGAAATGTCACCATCTATCTTCCGATTTGCGACGGATGCGGAACCCAGGTCCTTGGCGGTATTGCCGAAGAATTGCTGCGCGTTTCCGTCCAATCGCTCAAAAAGGAAATTCCGGAAGCTCTCTTTACGGGAATTCCGGAAGCATGGCAACGCGCCGATGCGACCCGCGAAGAACGCTCCAAACACCGTTTCCAAGTCGGCTTCAATCCGGACGCCATGATTCTGGACTACGAACGGCTGCTTCTCGAAAACGGCGTCTCCATCCTGTACGATACGCGCTTCTGCTCAGTCGCTCGCGACAATGGCGGCATTTCTCATGTCATCCTCGAAAACAAAAGCGGTCGCTTTGCCGTCGCCTGCAAATCCGTTGTCGATGCCTCGGGCGATGCAGACGTCTGCTTCCAGGCTGGCGAAAAAACCGAATCGCTTGATTCCAATGTCGCCAGCGGATGGTACTATACGCTCGAAAACGGAAGCCGCCTGCGAATCCATTGCCTGTCCAACCGCTTTACGGAAAACTGTTCGCGCGATGGTGCCGAACCTCCCTTCTTCCGCGGTGATGACGGCCGGGAGGTAACCGCGCAAATCCTTGCATCCCGCCAACTGCTGCGAAACGATTTGGAAAAAATCCGCGCCGAAAATCCCGATGCGGATCTTCAACCCATGCATATCACGACTTTTCCGTGCTTCCGCATGACAAGGCGATTGGTCGGTGCATTCTCCATTGGCGAAGCAGACAACCACCGCTGGTTCGATGACGCCGTCTGTCTCGCCAATGATTGGCGCCGCGCCGGTCCTGTCTGGAGCGTCCCTTATCGCGCACTTCACGGCGTTGCCAACAACAACCTCTTGGTGTGCGGACGATGCATCTCGGTCGATACGACGGCGTGGGACGCCTTGCGCGTCATCCCGGTTTGCGCAGTGACCGGCGAGGCCGTTGGCGTTGCAGCCGCCCTTTCCGTCAAATCGGGTATCCCCGCCGCCAATGTCCCTGCTCGGGAAATCGCCGAAGAATGCCGCAAACGAGGCAATCTTCTCGAGCCGGAACTGGTTACCGCCGGGGCTCGAAAATAACCCGCCACACCCATTTTCCTACACGCACGCGCGCCCCGTCTTCCCGTTCCGGGAGTCAGGGCGCGCTCGTTTTGCAAGTTTGCTCCAAAGCAAGAATGGCATTGTCGCGCTCCGGCCGCCAAACCGAAAGCGCCGGCAGCCGAAATCCTTGCCTTAGCCGAAAAATCTGGCACGCCAGCCGCCAATGAGAATGATCAAAAGAACAATCGGCAACACAAATGTCATGTACTGCCGGATAAAGGCCGGCACCTTCCGCCCCGTTCCCGCGTTGACCTCCGCCAGAAAATTCCGGAAGCCCCACCCGTAGCGAGATGTGCAAAACGTCAAATAGAAGAACGAGCCAAGCGGCAAAAAGGTGTTGCTGACCAGAAAATCCTCCAGATCGAGCACGTTGGAACCTTCGCCAAACGGCTGAAAGCCTTTCCAAACGCTAAATCCTAAAATGCACGGCAATGTGAGAATGAGCAATAAAACCAGATTGACCAACACCGACTTGCGGCGCGACCATCCGAACAAATCCATCGCAAACGAAAGAATGTTCTCGAAAACGGCAAGCACCGTCGAAAGCGAAGCAAACGAGAGAAACAAAAAGAAAAGCGATCCCCAAAACCGTCCGTTCGACATCGACTGGAAAACATTGGGCAACGAAAGAAAAATCAGCCCGGGACCTGCGCCTGCCTCGATATCGAATGCAAAACACGCCGGAAAAATGATCAGCCCGGCCAGCAATGCGACCAGTATGTCCAGCAGCGTTATGTGCAATGCATCGCTCAAAAGCGTGCGCGAACGGTCGAGATGACTGCCGAAAATGGCAAGCGATCCGATCCCGATGCTTAAGGTGAAAAACGCCTGCCCCATCGCCGCATAAACGGCATTGCCGATTCCGGCTTCCTGCAACCGCCGCCAATTCGGCAGCAAATAGAATTCCAAGCCTTCCTTGCCGCCTTCCAGCATCATCGAGTGACCCGCCAAAACAAGCAACAGCAGAAAAAGAGCCCCCATCATGTACTTGGTGATGAATTCGACGCCTTTGACCAGCCCGACCGCACAAACCGAAAAACACCCGATGATCACAATGGCCGTAAACACGACTTGCGTATCGACCGATCCCAACATGTCCTCGTAAAACAGACGATACGGCTCGGTGACGCCTTCCCCGCCGATCCGCATCAGATCGCCCCTCATCGCTTTGTAGGTGTAATACAGCATCCACCCGGTCACGGGAACGTAAAACATCATCAGCAAATAATTCCCCGCAATGCCGAACCATTTCAGATGATGCCACTTCGTTCCCGGTTTCTCCAAAACGTCGAACGACTGGGCAATCGATCGCTGGCTGGCTCTCCCGCAAGCCAACTCGGCCAATACCATCGGAACCCCGAAGAGAAACAGGAAAAACAGGTAGATCAAAACAAACCACGCGCCGCCATAGAGCCCCGTGATGAAAGGAAAGCGCCACACATTGCCAAGCCCGATGGCGCAACCCGCCGAAAGAAACAGAAAACCGATGCGAGACGAAAAACTCTCGCGAACCGGCGCGACGTCAGATGATTTTGTTGAATTGTGCTGCATATCGAAACCACTGTAACATAGTTTGCAAAATCAAGAAACCTAAATTTCGCCCGACAGTTGCGAAACACGGGATTTTTTACTAGAATCGCAGGGA
This sequence comes from Kiritimatiellia bacterium, assembly GCA_016295275.1. GTDB lineage: Bacteria > Verrucomicrobiota > Kiritimatiellia > RFP12 > UBA3636 > JAEDLN01. The sequence continues at coordinate 3,283 of JAEDLN010000023.1, read as the reverse complement.
ACAAGCCGTTTGTCGGCAGGAAACATTCGAAAGAATACCGAAGGAGTAACACTCTCAGGGGCTTTTTCTTACGGGAATTGGCCGCAACTGCCGATCACATAGGCTCTCCGGAGAAGTCCAACACTGGATGCCGAAGGGGCAAGGGTATCTTCCATACTCCAATCTCTCAGGCAAAAGGACGGAGTTGAATTGCACTTGGCTGATTCACGGTCTGCCGATCGCTTTCCGCCATGCATTTTCCCCGGAGCCGATGCGTCCCATGACGCATTGGCTTCTTTGTTTTTCTCTTTTGCAATATCGTTTCTTTCGTTCACCCCTCAATCTCTATACCATGTTCCGTTCGCCTATTCGTTTTGCCGCAATTTGGCTCTGTATGAGCATGTTTGCAATCGCGCAAACCCCCGAAACCACAAGCAACGAGCCCGTCGTCGAGTCGCTTGGCGCCGTCACCCAAGTCGTCGACAGCCCCGCCCCTGTCGATCTCGATAGCGCTGCCGGCGTCCCCGAAACCGCTCCCGAAGCCGCCGTCGAAACGCCTTCCGTCCAAGCGGAAGAAACGAAAACCGAACAGACGTGGCTCGACCGTTTCACCGCTTGCGTCGATGCCATCGACAGCTTCGTTTGGGGAACCCCGCTGATCGTGCTGATTCTGGCAGGCGGCTTGCTGCTCACGATCCGCCTCGGCGGTATGCAATTCCTCCAGCTCCCCCGCGCACTTCGCTACATGATTCGCAACGAGGAAGGCGGAAAGGGTGAAGTGTCCAGCTTCGCCGCCCTTTGTACCGCCCTCTCCGCAACCGTCGGCACCGGCAATATCGTCGGCGTCGCTACCGCCGTCGTGGCAGGCGGTCCCGGCGCAATGTTCTGGATGTGGATCGCAGCCCTCGTCGGAATGGCTACCAAATACGCAGAAGGCCTCCTCGCCGTCAAATATCGCGATCACGATCCGGCTACCGGACACGTCCTTGGCGGTCCGTTCTACTATATCGAACGGGGTATGGGACCAAAGTTCCGCTGGCTCGCGAAACTGTTCGCCGTCTTCGGTATCATGGTCGGTCTCTTTGGCATCGGTACCTTTACCCAGGTCAACTCCATCTCCGGCGCATTTACCAATTTCTTCGACCCCAATCGGGCTAACACGGTCATAATCCTCGGTAACACCTACTCTTGGGTTACCATCGTCGGTTCCGTCATTCTCGCGATTCTGGTCGGCCTCGTCCTTATCGGCGGTCTCAAACGGATTGCGGCCGTTTCCGAAAAACTCATTCCTTTTATGGTGGCGCTCTACTTCATCGTCGCCATGGTGCTCATTGTCTACAACTACCGCGCCATTCCCGCCGCCCTTCGCGAAATCGTCGCCAGCGCTTTCGGCTTCCGCCCAATCGCAGGTGCCACAATGGGAGCCGCTATCATGATGGCGATGCAGAAGGGTGTCGCACGCGGTATCTTCTCCAATGAGGCCGGCCTCGGTTCCGCCCCTATCGCCGCAGCCGCCGCACAGACGCATGAACCCGTTCGTCAAGGTCTCGTCTCCATGACCGGAACCTTCCTCGATACGATCGTCGTCTGCTCCTTGACCGGTCTTTCCATCATTATGACCGGCGCCCATAATCTCGGTATCGATGGTTCCGCCGTCACAACGAAAGCGTTCGAAATGGGGCTTCCCTTCCTCCCGCCCGTCATCCCCGCTTTCATCGTCATGATTTCGCTCGTTCTCTTCGGATTCACAACGATTCTCGGCTGGGATTATTATTCCGAACGCTGCCTCGAATATCTCACAAACGGCGATATGAAATTCGTCTTGCTCTATCGTTGGCTCTATATCGTCGCCGTCTTTATCGGTCCGTATATGACCATCTCCGCCGTTTGGGGTATTGCCGATATCTGCAATGGTCTCATGGCTATCCCGAACATGATCGCCTTGATCTTCCTCTCAGGAACCGTTGCCCGTGAAACACGCTCCTATTTCCAACGCTTGAAAAACGGAGACTTGAAGGAATAGCAATCGGCGCGCGTGATCCAAGCATTTCACGTTTTCCGCAAAACCGCCCGGGTCTGCCCCGGACGGTTTTCTCATTTCCGCCTATCCGTCAGCCCCCCGCCGCGCCTCCCACACGCTCCACGCCTCCCCGCCCCGCCATCGCCGCCACACCGCTTGTGCCCGTGCATCCATGCACGGGCCTCCCCCATCAAGGTGCTCCGTTCTTGCGGATAATTCTCGCTTTATGCTATGCTTAAACCACTTGAAGACCCTTGCCGTTTTCTCGGTTGGAAAGGCGAAAACAAACCCTTCCGCCCTATCTTGCGAGAATTCGATCGACCGGCGGTAAACCCGACAGGCTTGCTCCGGTTTTCCTTTTATTTTCCGGTCTCTCCCGCTCATGCAATATCGAAAAGTCAGAATCTTCCACAACCGGCGATCCGGCCTCAGGACCACGCACCTGCGTGTCATCCAAAAGGCCGTCGATCAATTTTGGAGCCCGTTGTGCGATGATATCGCTTGGTACTTTCCAAATACGCCGGAAGCCTGCCGGACAATGCTCGACCATGCCCTGTCCGACGGAGCAGACTGTATTCTCGTTTCCGGCGGCGATGGAACCGTTTCTTCCATCGGCAGACGCCTGATCGGAACCAATATTCCAATGGGGGTCATTCCTCTCGGAAGCGGCAACGGCGTTGCTCGGCATTTCAACCAGTCGCTGTCCCCCGTCAAAAGCATCAGACAGATTGCAAACGGAGTCCTTTACGATATGGATGTCGGCTCGATCAACGGCAGCCCCTTCCTCGTTTCCGCATCCGTTGCATGGGACGCCGCCCTTGTCCGGCAATACAACCATCTTCCCATGCGTGGCATCGGCTCTTACCTGCTGGCCGCCGCCATTTCGTTCATCGGCTACCGGACGCAACCCTTGCAGATTACCATCGACGGAAAGGAACGGCTTTCCCTCAATGCACCCCTCTTTTTCACGGTTGGCAATCTCTCCGAATGGGGCGGCGGTGCGCGTATCGATCTTTCGGCTAAGGCCAACGATGGTCTGCTGGAACTCGTTTCCGGCGAACATCGAGATGCCTTTTCAATGCTCTTGAACCTCGAATCCGTTTTCTTCGATGAAGGCTGCAAGGTTTTACCCAATGTCCTCTACCGACGGTTTTCGACCCTGGATATCCATCGCCCTTGCGCTCAACCCATCCAAATCGACGGCGAACTGATCGATTGCGGTGCGGATATCCATATCTCCGTTCACCCGAAAGCATTGCGCCTTCTTTGCCCGAAATCCTTGGG
>JAEDLN010000222.1 GCA_016295275.1 Kiritimatiellia bacterium | reverse complement strand
CCCGCCTTTTTCTTGTTCCGTTCGGAAGAATTTGATAGAATCATCCCATCAGCTGAGAGGGAGTAGCCAATACCTTTGGTATGCGGACAATCGTCAGGACGGATTTCAGCGCTGAAATCCCGGTTTCCGTTGAAATAGGCGAGACTTTCATTGCGTTCATACACCCCTAAAAAAGGATCTGTCCAATGATGTCTCTGTTGCTCTCTCTCGCTCTCTTGGTATTCGGTTTCGCACTCTTGGTGTGTGGTGCCGATGTGTTTGTGCGCGGAGCCTCCGCTCTCGCAAAACGCCTCGGCGTCTCTTCGCTTCTGATTGGCCTGACCATCGTTGCGCTCGGAACGTCTCTTCCCGAACTCGCTATCAGCGTCGTTGCCTCCGTTTTGGGAAACAATGAAATTGCCGTTGGTAATGTCATCGGTTCCAATTTGGTCAATCTTTTGGCGATTTTGGGACTCTGCGCCATTCTTTCCCCGATCCCCGTCTGCCGCAAAAAAGTGCAGCTGGATTTCTGGGCGAGTATCATCGGCGCTTTTCTTGTCGTACTGTCGATCGCGCTGAGCCACGGCATTCCGCGCATCGGCGGAATCATCCTTTTGCTGGGCTTCCTCTCGATTCTCGCCTCCCAAATCCGGCGCGGCGTCACGGATGTCAACAATACCTCCAAAGAGGAACTTTGCGCCGCAACGCTCTTAAGCCCATGCAAAATCGCACTCTTTCTCGTGGCAGGTGTCGCGGCAATCACCATCGGTGCCAAAATCACAATTTCCGGTGCGGTTGGTATCGCCCGATATTGCCACTTGAGCGAACGTCTCATCGGTCTTACAATCGTCGCCATCGGAACCTCCCTACCGGAACTCGTCACCTCCGTTGTCGCCGCGCTGAAGAACGAAAACGACCTTGCCGTCGGAAATGTCATCGGCTCGAACGTCTACAATATCTTTCTCATCTTGGGATTGTCATCGGCTCTCTCGCCAATCAACTTCGAAGCGACCCAAATTTCTGCGCTCTTGGTCGATAGCACGCTCCTTCTGTTCGCCTCCCTGTTCTTTTTCATTCCAATCTGGAAAGAACACGTCGGACGCCTCGCCGGATCGATTATGCTCCTGACGTATATTCTCTATTCGGTCTGGCTCTTCTCCGCCTAACGCTCCCCGCCCGTGCCCCGTCGCGTGCGCACCGCCCGTGCCCCGTTGCGGTAGGGCGCGATGTATTCGCCCGTGGCGGCTCGCCACTCGCGCCGCCGCGCTGCATCGCCCGCGGTGGCTCACCGCCGCGGTGCGCGGCTTTGAATCCCGCGCCCTATCCCCGCGCCCCTCCCGCGCGCTGCCGCACCCCATCGCCCGCGGTGGCTCACCACCGCGGGCGTGGCTTGGCAAGTAGCACACGCTGAGAGTTTTGCAGGGGCGTCTCCGTGCGCCCCCTACCGCCTGCCGGGGCTCCCGGCCCGCGCAGGGCGCGACGTCCGGTCGTCCCACCCGCGGCACTGCCGCGGGACCGCTCCCCCCTTCCTCCCGCCCACTGCCCGCGCGCTCCCCCGGCTCTCCGCCCCGCCAAGCGCACAAAAAAACCGGATGCACCGTCGTGCACCCGGTTTTTCTTTTTTATCGGTTCTCCGGAAAGAAAACCATCCGCGGAAATGCGGCCGTTTCGCCTACGACTTCCGCCCCTTTCCGGTCCAAAACATCGGAAGAACTATGAGCAGAACAATCAACAAGGGAAGAGAAACCGCCCAGGTGATTCCGACAACCGTCCAAGAAACGGCTCCGAACTGACGCAATCCGCCGGCAACAAGATAGCCGATTACACAGACAAAGCCGACGAGCAAGGCGTAGGGAAGCTGCGTCGCTACATGGCTGATGTGGTTGCAACCGGCACCGGTCGAGGACAAAATCGTCGTGTCGGAAATCGGCGAGCAGTGATCGCCCAATACCGAACCGGCGAGAATGGAGGAGAGCACGAGAATGTTCATGCCGGGATCAATCTCGGCGGCAATGCTCAACCCGATCGGAATCAAAATGCCAAACGTTCCCCACGATGTGCCGGTCGAAAAGGAGAGAAGCCCCGCAACAATGAACAAAACCGTGGGAATCAACATCAGCGGCATGCGACAAACCACAACCCAATGCGAAACAACCGCACCCGTATTGAGAAGATCGCGGCAAACGCCGGAAATCGTCCATGCAAGCGTCAAAATGATCAGCGCCGGAACCATCGTTTTTACGCCGCGCGTAATCGCGGCAAAGAAATCGGTAAAGGAAAGAACCTTGCGCGGAACAAATTGGAAAAACGCATAGACAATGGCGCCCATGCTGGACAATGCCAGCGCAGGACCCGAACTCGTATTTCCAAAGGCATCCGAAATTTGGCGGAACAAGGTGCGCGTCTCGACGCCTTCTGCCGGCGCATCCCAGAATCCGCCATAGTACAGCATCGAGAGAATCGCCAAAACGATCAACACGAGAATCGGAGCCACAAGATCGAAAACACGACCCTTGGAGCTGACCTGCACCGTGGCGTTTTCATCCAACTCGGCTCCCGCATCGGTCTGGTTGCCGTCGCCGGAGCAAACCTGATTTTCGACCGTTGCCATGGGACCGAAATCGCCCTTCTTCCGGAACGAAATCCAAAACACCATGAACAGCATCAGGAGCGCATACAGATTCATCGGAATCGCCTTCACAAACAGCACCAGACCATCCTCGCCGTCGATAAAGCCGGAAACCGCCGCAGCCCACGATGAAATCGGGGCAATGATGCAAATCGGAGCCGCCGTGGCGTCGATGAAGTACGAAAGCTTTTCACGGGAAATCTTGAACTTTTCCGTGACGGGACGCATGACCGTGCCAATCGTAAGCGCATTGAAATAGTCGTCGATGAAGATGATGACCCCCAACAACGATGTCATGAAACACGCGGAACGCCGATCCTTGAGCTTCTTGAATGCCCACTCGCCGTACGCCTTGGATCCGCCGGCCGAAGTGATGACGGCGACAAGCGCGCCAAGAAGAGCAAGAAACAGCACCATGGGCGCATTCGCGCCGATCTTGCTCGTCATGAGCTCCAAGATATTGCGGAACACCATGATAACCGGCTGATGCAAAAAGCAGGTGTAGATGGTGGTGCCCGCCAAAATGCCGATAATCAGCGAAGAAATGACTTCCTTCGTGATGAGGGCTAGAATAATGGCCACAAGGGGCGGAACGATAGACCAAAAGCCTACCGTGGATGGGTCCAGAAGTGTGAATTCCATAAGAAATACCTGGGCGTGTTGTTGGAGTAAATAGGGAGTTTCCCCCGAAGTTTTTGCACCGGAAGAAACGCCCTCGGGAAAGGGGACCCTAGTGTTCTAGGACAGCCTTGATGCGACGGACGCCGGCAGAAGAGGAGGATTCCTTCAAAA
>JAEDLN010000221.1 GCA_016295275.1 Kiritimatiellia bacterium | reverse complement strand
AGCGCGGCAACGGGACACGAGCGTAAGGCGCGGCATAGGGCGCGGCGCGGGCGCGGCGGCGCGAGGGGTGGCGAGGGGGCGCGGCGCGGGACACGAGCGTAAGGCGCGGCGTAGGGCGCGGCGAGGGGGCGCGGCGAAGGGGGGCGGCGCGGGAGCGGCAAGGGGGCGCGGCGAGGGGGGCGAGTTTTGTCCGATATGTTTTACATGTCCGTTTGCGTTTTGCGAGACCAAAAGAGTCTGCCAAACAGATGCCATTGCCGGAGCATATTTGCTTTGACAGGAGAGCGATGAAATTTTTCCTGTTGCACACTGTTTTTGTTTTTGCTATTCTGTCGAAAGAAGGCAGTTGTTGTACCCACACGGCTGCAAAATTGACTTCTCCCCAACTACTGAAAATCTAATTCTTTCGAAATCAATCATGCGTAAAATTACTCTTGCTTTTGCAACGACGCTTTGTGCTCTTGCAGGCTTTGTCCAAGCGGCAAGTGTCGAATCCGATACCTACGCTGTCATCAGCATGCCGGCCAAAGCCGGATACAACTTGTTCAGCGCTTCCGTTTGCCCTGTCGATGGAACGATTAAAGACCCTTTTGGCGTATTGGATACGATGTCTTTCGAGGCTTCGGAAACCATTATTTCTTCCGAAAATTTCGCCACATCTGCCGATAAGCTTGACGTTAAGCTCGGCGATACCTTCTGGTACGACAACGAAGGGGCGGAAACCACGATCTACCAGTACGGCATCGATCCGGCCTCTCCCGACAGGGAGTTTTCCGCCGGTTTGACGGGCGGTTACGATACGATTGGCGTCCCGTTTGCCACGACTCGTACGCTGGGCACGCTGGGCGGTTTTCAGGACGCCGGCTTCCGGGTTGCCAGCAAGTACGGCAATACGATTTATCTTTGGAATCCGGAGCTTCAGGATTATGATTTTTACTTCCTGAAGACGGATGGTCACTGGTATCTCCGCAACGGCAAGGATATCATGGACAATGTTGTCCTTAATCCCGGACAGGGCTTCATGGTTCGCAAGGGCACGAAGAGTGCTTCTGAAGGAATTACGTTCTAATCGACGGATTCGCATTTGCGAAAACCTTCATTTGCCTACGACTATATTGGTATTTTTTTGAATAATCGAATCACTTTGCGAAACATGAAAAAAGTTTTTGCGTTTCTGTCTTTCGCCTTTGTCGCAACGGTAGCTTCGGCGAACATCATTCTTTGGAACCTTCCCGGTTTGGATGATGGCGGCTCCGGCATTTTGAGCGGCGACTATCAGATTGCCTTCTTGACGGGTGTCGAAGTCGATGAAAATGGTGTTGTCACATCCTTTACCGATGCGAGCGGTGCGAACACGGACTACCTCCATGATTCGGATGCCACTTACAATTGGTATACGGGTACGTGGGAGGACTCCTTGGCGACTTCCGGAACGGTCGAGTATTTTGCGACGATTCTTTCCGGCGGAAATTACTACACGATCAAGGACTCGACCGATACCATTGTGAAGTTCACCTTTGATTCCTCCACGATTTCCAGCTCTCCGATCGGCAATCCTTCTTTTGGAAAGCTTGATATGACGGATTTGGGTCTCAAAGAAATTGAGAACGGCGAGCGTTGGACGGTTTCGTATGGAGCTGTTCCGGAGCCTGCCTCGGCATTGCTTGCTCTTGCCGGTCTTGCTTGCCTTTGCCCCCGCCGCAAGAAGAATTCCTAATTCTGCACGGCAGCTTTGGATTTGAACGGATTTCATCGCCTTGGGGCGTTGAGATCCGTTCTTTCGTTCGGCGAACTGTATTCGAGAATGGTATTTCGGCTGTTGCAAAAGCCATAAGTTTTGAGTTGAAGGAAATGAAGATGAAGGATCCGTCGCGCTCTCGTTTCTCGGTTCTTTTTCGGAATCTTTCGGGATTGCTCTGTTTGCTCTGTTTGTCACTTGATACCTTGGCGACGTCGGTGGCGGACACCGTGATTCAGATTCGTTGGGGTGTTTATCCCCTTTTGAACAGTCCATCCAATCCGGAGGCGAATGGAACCCGGTTGATGTGGATTGCCGAGGACGGGTCGGAAGCGGAAGCCGACGTGACGGCATTCAACGAGCGCTATGTAGCCCGGCTTCTCGCGGTCGGGGACGGTCGTTTTGACATGGAGAACGGATATGCGTCCGCTCGTTGGATGGGTTCTTCGGAGGCATCGACAAAAGCGGCGGGTACGTACACGACGGGGTTTTTCTGGATTGCCGGCGATTCTCGTTTTCCCTTGACGTATTGGGGGACGTATGTCGAACCGGATCCCGATGACGAGAGTTACGATTGGGACAATTATTTATCGAATGACGAGTGGTACAACAAGGTTTGGAGTACGAATACGCTCGTTACGGCGATTCAGGAAAAATCGACGGGACGCCTCTTTTTCCTATCGGAGACGCCCGGCGGCTCGCCGGTCAGCATTACAAATGCGACTTTCAACATCCGAACCGATGAGGGCGATTTGCCACCTCTTCCGGGCGGGAATACCTTTACCTATTGGGCGAATACGCCATCGATGAAGGTGTATTTGGGGACGGAAATTCCATATCGGACGGTTTGGATTGCCGATCATTCCTATACGGCAGAAGATTTGGCGGGTTATTCCGATGAGGCGATCCGGTTTGCAATGGCAGCGGATCTGGGAGTCGAAAAGCTTGCGGCGGAGGAACGTCCGTTTACCTTGCGGGTTTCCGAATTTACTCTTACGAACGATCGGGGATCCGTGAAAGCCGTTGTAAAGGTGACATTTGACGCGCATTTGTCCGACGGGAGCGTTCAATCGATTTTGCAGTTGAAAGGCGGAAGCTATCTGCAGCTGGAAGCGGCAGAATTTCCTGGCGGTCCCTGGCGTGCAGTTGCAGAGTTGTCCGGCGCGGATACGGTTGCATTGGATTCTTCGGCAAGCGATGCCGCCTTTTATCGAGTTCATCTTGTGTACTGACCTTAGCCGCGTGCCGCGGTGGCGATCCCCGCGGGCGGGTGGGGTGTACGGCGAGGAGGCCCGGCAACCAAGCATCGCGCTGCCCGGGTAATGCGCGTGCCCCGTGGCCGTGCGTAATGTACCGTGGGTAAATGGCGGCGCGATCATGACATCGCGCCGGGTGCGCGGCCCTGCCGCGCACCGTGCCGCAGACAGAGCCGCGGCATGCAAAACTCTCAGCGTGTGCTACTTGTCCTGCCGCGCACCGCGGCGGTGAGCCACCGCGGGCAATGGCGCGGCGGCGCGATGGGGACATCGCGCCCTACCGCCACGGGGCCGCACCACGGGGCACGCACCACGGGAAACGCCAAGCCGCGCACCGCGGCGGTGAGCCACCGCGGGCAATGGCGCGGCGGCGCGATGGGGACATCGCGCCCTACCGCAACGGGACACGAGCGT
>JAEDLN010000220.1 GCA_016295275.1 Kiritimatiellia bacterium | reverse complement strand
CCGACCCCGTGGCGGCGGCGCCACCGCGCTATTCCGCTGCGGCAGTTCCGATTTTCACCGAAAATTCATGCGCAACCGGTTTGTCCGTCGGAGAACGAGGAACAAAATCAGGATGGCAATGAAACCACTCCCGGGGCGCAACAAGATCGTCCTCTGTAAAGAACGTCCGGTCCGGACCCGCGCTCTGCAAAACGGGTACGTCATTCGTGACCGTAAAGTACCACGGCGTTTTCCAGCCGTCCGCATGATCCGAAACGCGGAGCTTGTTCAGATACGGACCATTCCACCCCGGAACCCCCATGTCCGAAACTAGCGCAACCAAATTGAGCTCATCGTACTTTGGATAGCGGCCGCAATCGGTTTTGAAATGCTCCAGAGCCATGGAATAAAGCTGCATGCGCGCCACGGTCCATTCCATCGGATCGAACTTTTTGCGCTTGGCCGGCGCACGAAACGACGCAAGCATCAAAATAAAGCCGACGATGAACAAAATCGCCAAGCTGATTATCAGTCCCGACCGGTTGATTTGCTTTGCATCGGGCGTCGGCCCGAGAGCACGAACGGCCATATCGTGCGCCTGCACGATCTTCTCCTTGGCAATACGCCGCTCCTGAATATCCGATGGCGCAAAACCGGGAGGCGGCCGCAAGGTCGATTTGCACGAGGGACACGCCAACTTTTCGGGCGGCCAGGCAAAAACGGCTCCGCAATACGGACACTTGCATGTCTTGCCCGCTTCGATGCCGACCTTCGGAACATCCCGTTTCGGTGGGAGCTTCAATTGCGCGGGATTCCGCTTCGGAGGAAGCTTGAGTCCGCGAGGCAAGCCACCGGGCGTTGACGCGTCCGGCGGAACAACATCGTTGTTCGGTTCGCTCGACTCAGGATTCGACATGGACCAACGAAAGCGTATCGAGGTTGATTTTCCGATAGAAACAGGTCTGCCGCGAATCGCCCTTTGCATCATGCGTGTGGCAAATGCCGTGCGTCCGTCCGGCAGGCCAAGGGCGAACACGGTACAAAAGCGAATTTTGTTCGCAATTCACAAATGCCTCCACAAGCTCAAAGCGACATCCGGAAGTCGCTCCCTTTTCCCACATTTCTTTTCGGGACGAGCTGTACAAGACGAGACGACGCTCCGCGAACGAGCGGCGCATGGCCGCTTCGTTCGTGTACGCAACGAGAATGACCTCGTTTGTATCGGCATGTTGGACGGCAACGGGAATGCAACCGGAAACGGCATCCAACTTGGAAAAATCAAGCTGGAGTCTGCTACCTTCTTCCTTCTCGGCCGTCAGATTTCCGGTGGCCAAAATTAGCCTTCGGTAAATTCGCTCTTCGGAACGCCGCAGACCGGGCAAACCCAGTCATCGGGAATATCCTCGAACTTCGTGCCGGGAGCGATTCCATTATCCGGATCGCCAACCTCGGGATCATAGACATAGCCACAGGTGGGACAAACATACTTGCTCATGATAAAACTCCTATAATTGGGGTAGTTGACAACAAGAGAAGACTAGCATATCTCGTTTCCGTTCTGCAACAGACGAAAACGCGCTTTTTCACCGCAATTGCAGATGCCGGGAAATGAAAAGAATCGCGTCCGTAAAGAGATTGCGCCCGAATGCTACCGGAAAATCATCACCGTACCCGACTCCAGCGCAAAGCCGGCAAAGGTTCCGAGACTCGCCGTTTGTACGGCAATCCTGTTTCCCGACTGCGCAACGACCGGCAGTGCGTCCCAGCCTCCCGTTTGAGAATTGTACAACCGGATGGAAAGAAGCTTTCCCGATGCTTTTTCGGGAGGAAGGACAAACTCGATTTGCTCCGGTATCAAGGTGTCCGATTCCGTGAAGCTCCACACGGAAAGGCAATCCCCCGCCGGAAGCGCTTGCGGAAGATCGTCCCGGTCCGTTGCCACGAGCATTCCTTGCAGCGTGCCGCCGGTCGAATCTTCTCCAAAGGTAACCCGGACACTGTTGACGAGATCGATTTCTTCATCGGTCGGATCTTCGCCCCAGTTGATCGCACAGGCTCCGGCAGGAACGGTCTGCGTCGGCAAAACCAGTCGTCCCCCCGCCTGCGCATACCAGCCGTAATCGGTCGTGTTCTCGATTGAATTGCTCACACAGCAGAAACTATTGTTGAAGACCAAATCGTTCGGTTCCGAATAGCCGTCGGCGATGACATAGCCGTTGACGAGAAGAATCCGAGCAGGCAAATCCGCCGTCTTTCCCGAATTTTCTATGGACCCGTATCCGCGCAACATGCCATACCCGGATTCATTGGCGCGGATCCAAAATCCCTTTTTCGCCAGCTTGATCGTCGTGCCGCGAATCAACAGCTCGCCATGCCCCTCGTTGCCGACGATGCTCGCTTTGATTTCGGCACTGTCTCCGCTCGTGCAGGAAATCGTTACGGCTTTCGCATCGATCCGTCCGACCCCCGTTTCTTTGTGCCCTAAAACAAAACCCCGGCTCAACGATACGTCAGACTGGAAATTAAGCTCCGCCGTACCGGAAATGCCGATGTAGGATTCGCGGGAAAAACTCAGTTTCGATTGATCGAGGACGTCGATCTTGCAGGTGGATCCTTCCTGTTCCGCCGCCCGCAGTTGGCGGGAAAACAAAACCTGCGCATCACCGGAAATCTCGATTTCGGCACGCCCAGCTCGCCCGGCATACAGATGAAAGGCCGTACCGGATGAATTGAAGGTACCGCCGGAAACGAAAAACCGCCCGATTGCCCCCGCCTTCTCTCCCATTTCGGTAATGTGCGTCTGCCCGGCACCGTCGGCAAAGACAACGGAACCTCCTTCTTGCCGGTATGTACTCGTTCCGCTAGCGGCAATTTCCAGATTGTTGGAGGAAAGAACGGTTCCGGAAACAAGGTGAAACAACCCTTGCGAATCGGCACTGCCACCGATCTGAATCGGCTTTTGCACCGTGATCGAACCGCCGTTCAACAGAAAAACGCCGTTTCCGATACTGCCAATCTGAAGCGTCGTGCCAATCTTCATGGCGGCTCCTTCATCCATCCGCAACACACCGACGGACTCCGCCCCTCCGGCAATGGACAGCGACGTAAGCGTCAACGGTTCTTCCACCGCACCGAAGACAATCGGCACTTCCGTCGTTCCGGCGTCCAATCTGACATCGCCGGAGGGGAGCTCAAAATCGTCCCAGTTGTCCGCATTCAGCCAAAGCCGATCCCCCGCCGCGCCCGTCCATGTGTTCGCAACAAGACTGAATACGCCCCCTAGATACAATACCGAACAAGCGAATTTCTTTTTCATGGTGGACAAATTGAGAAAATGCCAAGGAAGAAAAGGATAGACGAACCATCCCCAAAGTAACCGATTTTTTCGCCTTTGTCAAAACCGCTTCCTCCATTTCGCCGGCGGCGAAACGCACAAGCACAAGCACGCCC
>JAEDLN010000219.1 GCA_016295275.1 Kiritimatiellia bacterium | reverse complement strand
TCTTTGTGCTTCTATACATCCCGCTCAAAAGCTCTTTGTGCCCCTTTGTGTTAAACCATCGCGCATTACACCCGCAAAATTCGCACGCGCATTACCCGGGCGGCGCGATAGGGACATCGCGCCCTACCGCCATTACACCCGCGTGGTGCGCACCGCCCCCCGTCGCCGCCCCCGCGCAATTTTACGCAAAAAGTGCTCTTTTCCATGCGATTCGAGGCTTTGCGAATATCCCTTCTTTTGGTATGATGGTTTTATGAATTTCCAGAGTGCATTTCAGCTTGCAGAATCCGCATTTCGCGGCAACCGCCTACCCCATGCGTATCTCGTGCAAGGCAACCCGCGCACCAATGCATGGGAGTTTGCCATCCGGGTTTCCCAACTCCTCCTTTGCACAGAAGAGCAAACGCCTTGCGGAACCTGCGATTCCTGCCGGCGCGTCGAACACCTCGGCCACCCCGATCTCTTCCTCCTCGAACCCGAGAAAAAATCCCGGATCATCAGCATGGAGTCCATGCGGGAAGTCTTTCTCCCGTGGGTCGCCAAACAGGCCTTTTCCGGCGGCTGGAAAATCGGCATCGTCGTCTTTGCCGACCGGATGAACGACTCCTCCGCAAACGCCTTTCTCAAAACACTTGAGGAACCGCCGCCGCGAACCCTTTTCCTCTTGCTGTCCGATAAGCCGGATGCCCTCCTGACAACCATTCGATCGCGTTGCCAAATCCTCGATCTCAACGAGGGACGCGTCCCGCCGGATGAACCATGGCGCTCCCGCGTCGGCGAAATCCTCGCCTCCCACTCTCGCGCGACGCAACTCCGAGCCTTTGCCACCGCAATGCGTTTTCAAGGCCTCTTCGATGAAATCAATGCCATCGCAACACAGCAAACCGAAGAGAAATACAAGACAAAATCCGACGATCCGACCGCGCCGGTCATGGATAACGAGCGGCTAAAGGCCCTCATCTCCGCTCGCGAAAAGGAACTCCGCAGAACCATTTACGACGCAATCCAGGAATGGTATCGGGATCTCATGGTGCTCTCTTCCCTGCAGCCCGGCGATGAAGTCCCCGAACTCTGCTTTCCCGAACACGCCGAAACCCTTCGCCGCCGAGCCGCCCGGATTCCCCTTCGGATCGCTTTGCGCTTTATCGATTTTTCCCAACGCCTCCAAGAACAGATCGAAGTCCGGAATATCCGGCCGAATCTCGTTTTCCAATACTGGTTCTCTTGGATGAGCTAGGCCTCGACACCGCACGCTTTCTCCGTTTTTCCGCATCCGATTTCCTTCACAAACAATCAAAATAGCAAAAAAATGAGTCAATTGCAGTCTGAAATGGGCGAAACCTCCGCTCTGCTTCGCTCCTTCAATTGGGATGCCGTCGCACAGGTCGGTGAATCGCTGAAAAAATCCGGTCGCCTTTTCATCTCCGGCGAAGGCTCCTCTCGCATCCTTCCCGGCCATCAGGCGCAGGACGCCGCTTGGCGCTGGAACAGCAAACTCGTTGTTCGTACGCAAGGCTCGTACCAGTCGATGGATTACAACTTGTCCGAGGATACGATCCTCCTTGGCTCGAATTCCGGCTTCACAAAGGAGACGACAACGCTTCTCCGCAAACTCCTCGCCGAAGGACATCGCGACATCTGGGGCGTCACAAGCAATCCGGAATCCCCGCTTGCAAAAGAATCCCCCCATACCTATGTCCTCAAGGCCGGCGCCGAAAAGGCCGTCGCCGCTTCCAAATCCATCGCCGAACAAACCCTCTTCACAATCGCCTCCATCGCCGCCGCGGAAGGACGCGATCTCCGCGCAAATGCTCTCCGTGCCGCCGATGCGTTCGACGAAATCTTTGCGCAAGAAATCGATCCGGAATTCATCAATCGGCTCGCCGCCGCCCGGATTCTTTTCTTCGCCGGCGTCAATGACGGCGTGGCTGAAGAGCTGACTCTGAAGACAAACGAAATCTGCTCCAAGCCTTCCGCTTTCTTCGAAGGAACCTACTGCTACCACGGTCCCGAAGAGGTCATGACCTCCCGCGATGTCATCGTCTTCGTCAATCCATTCAAATCCGAAGACGCCAATACAGCCAAAATCTTCCAGCGCGAGGTCGGATGCACCGTCCTTTGCATCTCCTCCCGCCCGACTTCCTTCCCGACCATTCGAATCCCCTCCGTCCCCGATTTCGATTGGCTCCTGCGCCTCGCCGCCGGCTGGCGCCTGCTCATCGCGACGGGTAATACCCTCGGCAACGACGTCGATCATCCGCGCCGCGCCCGCAAGGTCGGAAACCCGATCGTCTGAAAACGCGATCGAGGCGATCCCGCTTCCTCCCCCCCCGCCCGGACCGGCGACCGGCTCCGGGCTTTTCTGTCTCTTCTCACCCTCCGCCATGAAAAACCTTCTTGTCTTCCTTCCAAACGCCGTCGCCTCCTTTCAACCGACAACTGGCCAGCTGGAATTCCTTCGCCAAAAATTGCCGCAGGACTGGACGCTGACGGTTGTTTCATCGGAAGCGGATTTTCTCCAACGCCTTCCCTCCGCACGCGCCGCCACCGTCTGGACCTTTCGGCAGGATTGGTTCGCGCACGCCCCCGACCTCTTCGATCTGTTCACACCCGCCGCCGGGCGCGACTATTTCCATATCACGCCACCTTCGGGCACAAGGCTGCATTACGGACATTTCCACGGCGCCATCATCGCTGAAACAGCCCTCGCCGCCATCCTCGGCTTTTCCCGCGGTCTCCTTCCTCTCCACGCCCTCATGCACGGCGATTCCAATCCCGATCCCTGGCCGCGCAACGCCTACACCGGAATCGCACGCCGCCTCGCCTCCCAAACCATTCTCATCCTCGGCTTCGGTGCTATCGGAAAAACCCTTGCACAAATGCTCCTCCCTTTCCAATGCCGAATCATCGGCATCACGCGCACCCCTCATCCCGCACCATCCTTCCTGCGCCCGACCGATACCGTCGCAACGCTCCGACAACTCGATTCCCTCCTCCCCGAAGCAGACCATGTCATTGGAATCGTTCCATCCGATACCGATTCCACACACCTGCTCGACGCATCCCGTCTCTCTCTTCTCAAACCGACGGCCATCCTCCATAACTACGGTCGCGGAAACCTGATCGACGAAAATGCGCTCATCCTGCTTCTGCGCGCCCGGAAAATCGGCGGAGCCGTCCTGGATGTCTTCGAACAGGAACCTCTTCCAAAAGAATCGCCGCTCCGCTTCACCCCCAATACATTCCTCCTCCCGCATGCCTCCGCATTCTCGCCGGACTATCTGAATCTCTATTTCTCGGAACTCGCCGAAGAACTCAAACAACTCCCTTAACCCGCCGCCTCACTCCCGCCCCTCGCCATACGGTCCCGTGGCCGTGCACACCGCTCGTGTCCCGTTGCGCCGTGTCCCTCGCCATACGGTCCCGTTTCCATACGGTCCCGTTGCGGTAGGGCGCGATGCTTGGCCGCCGGG
>JAEDLN010000022.1 GCA_016295275.1 Kiritimatiellia bacterium | reverse complement strand
AGGGCGCGATGTCCCCATCGCGCCGCCGCGCCATCGGCGCGGTGCGTGGCTTGGCTTCCCGCGCCCCGCGCCGCGTGCGCCGTCGAACCCTTCAAAATCGAACGCAGTGGCTCACATCTGAATGCCGGGCCTTTGTGCTCCTATCCATCCCGTTCCTTCGCTCTTTGTGCTTCTTTGTGTTCAAAATTCCCGCGCACCCTCGCCCCATCTCCCCGCTCCACGCCCGCGCCGCGCCCTTGCCCCGCCCGCACCCTCGCCGTGCCCCGTTGCGGTAGGGCGCGATGCTTGGCCGCCACCGCCCGTGGGGGCTCCCCACCCTCCCGGCTCGCGCCGCCGCGCCACATCGCCTGTGGCGGCTCGCCACCGCCGCCGCGCCATGGCAAGTAGCACACGCTGAGAGTTTTGCTGGGGGCGTCTCCGTGCGCCCCCCATAGCCGCGCAGGGCGCGGCGTCCGGTCCACCCACCCGCGGCATCGCCGCGCGCACCCTTTCCCCACCGCCCTCCCGCGCACCCTCTCCCCCCCTCGCGCGCACACCGCCTGCCGCCGCCCCCATCGCCCACGCGGCAAAGATTCGCCGGCGCGTTGACTTTTCCGCGCTCTTTACACATAATTTGAACAGTTCAACCTCATCCCTTGTTCCTATGCTCAAAGGCATCTCCCCTCTCCTTTCCCCCGATCTGCTCTACGCCATCGCACGTATGGGGCACGGTGACGAAATGGTCCTCGCCGATGCGAATTTCCCCGCCGAATCCATCGCCGCATCAACGGGGTGCGAAATCGTTCGAGCCGACGGTCTTTCCGTGACCGAAATCCTGGATGCAATGTTGCCGCTGTTTCCCATCGACACCTACAACGGGACCCCGCTGTTCATGATGGCTGCCGTGCTGGGCGACACGCTCGATCCCGCGCTCGAACGCGACTATCGGACAACCCTCGACAAACACGGCGCCGATTGGGCCAAAATCGACCGGATCGAACGCTTCGCTTTCTACGATCGGGCAAAGTCTTCCTTCCTGATCGTGCAAACCGGCGAAACACGAAAATACGCGAATCTCCTTCTCCGAAAGGGCGTTGTTTGCCCGTAACCTCCGTTTTCTCTTATTCCAGACCCTTTATCCGGCGCATTCTTCGCCTCTCCCTATGACGCTCTCCGATATTGCCAGCCTGCAATCCCAAGCCCTTGCAGAAATCTCAGCCGCCAAAGATGCGGCCGAAATCGAAAATCTTCGTATCAAATACATCGGACGGAACGGATCGCTTCCCGCTTTGATGAAAAATCTGCGGGACGTGCCCCCCGCCGAAAAACCCGCCTTCGGACAGGCCCTCAACGCCCTCCGGAATGCCGTCACCGAAGCCTTGAATAGCCGGAAGTCGTCTCTTGAAGCCTCTTCCGCGCCGGCCGAAACATTTGATTTCTCCCTCCCCGGGAACTGGCACGCTAGCGGCTCCATCCACCCCGTCTCCGCTATCATCGACGAGGTGACCCGCATCTTCGCCCAACTCGGCTTCACCGTCGCAGACGGTCCGGATATCGAAACCGAATTCAACAACTTCGACGCCCTCAATACCGCCAAACATCACCCCTCGCGAGACGCCCGCGATACCTTCTGGCTCGGCAATGGTCTCTTGCTTCGTACCCAGACCTCTCCCGTGCAGATTCGCACCATGCTCGCCCATAAGCCGCCCGTTCGAATCATCAACCCGGGCCGTTGCTATCGCCGAGATACGACCGATGCAACCCATAGCGCAAACTTCCACCAGATCGAGGGTCTCTACGTCGATACCGTTCCCGTCTCCCTCGCCGATCTCAAGTCGACACTCGAACATTTCGCACGCGAAATGATGGGCCCCGGCGTCAAGGTTCGTTTCCGCCCGCACTTCTTCCCCTTCACCGAGCCATCCGTCGAAGCCGACTTCTCTTGCCATGTCTGCCATGGAAAAGGCTGCTCCGTTTGCAAAGGCTCCGGGTGGATCGAAATTCTCGGTGCCGGAATGGTCGATACGCGCGTCTACAAACACGTCGGATACGACAAAGATTGCTACGGCTATGCGTTCGGAATGGGCGTCGAACGCCTCGCCATGATCAAGTACGGAATCTCCGATCTACGACTCCTATACGCAAACGATCTCCGTTACCTGCGCGAATTCATCTAGCCCCCGCTGAATCGAATATCTGCCAAAAGGTCTCTATCCCCTCCGAATCCATGAAAAAAACGCTCGCGCTGTTCTCGTGCATCGCTCTTCTCTTTGGAGCCGTCTCAACCGCTCAAGCCGGACTTTCTCTCGCCGGCCTGTACGGAACCATGGATACGGATTCTCTCGATAAAGGCGATTACTACGGTGCCCAACTCGAATGCGGTCTGGGTCCCATTTCCGCCGTTCTCCGCGGTGGCTATGTAACCAACTTCGATGCCCTCGATTTTGAGGATTCCGGAGTCCTTGGCAGTCCCGCAATGTCCAATTTCCTGGATTCATTGGGAATCAGCTCCAAATATGCCAAATTCGACGATTTCGGAATCGTTCCGATCGAACTCGGTGCAATCGTCCGCTTCCCCGTTCTCGGCAATTTCGTCGATATCTACGGCGGTGGCGGCGTCGGCTACTATTTCATCCCCGGCATCAAGGTCCGCTCCTCTTCCTTCTCCTTCGAAATCGATAACGTCGATGACATTTGGGGCGGTTGGGCGTGCGTCGGCGTGGAGGCAAGTCTGGCAATCGTGCATGTGTTCGCCGAAGCAAAGTACACCTGGGCTTCCTCCGAAAAGGAAATCGTCTTCGATGGAAGGGATTTGGGGACATCCCTCGATATCGATCTTTCCGGTATGACCTTCCTGGTCGGACTCCG
Organism: Kiritimatiellia bacterium; assembly: GCA_016295275.1. Lineage (GTDB taxonomy): Bacteria > Verrucomicrobiota > Kiritimatiellia > RFP12 > UBA3636 > JAEDLN01. The sequence goes on along the minus strand of JAEDLN010000022.1, from coordinate 14,576 downwards.
TCTCGGATTCTAGACGAAGCCGTTTCAATGGACGCTTCGGATGTCCTCGCGGCAAAACAACAGAACCGCCGCGCCGCGCGCGCTCTGCGCAAAGCCCATCAAAACGATCCGAGACCTTCCTTTCTCGACGCCGTTTGCGCTTCTCCGTACTGGAAACACGCAAAGACCGTTGCGCTGACTGTTCCATTCGGCGTCGAACCGCCTACCGAAGATATCATCGCGGCAGCGCAGGCATCCGGTCGGATTGTCGCCTTGCCGCATTGGATCCCGGACTCCCCCGATGCCCCCTCGCCGCACGCAGATGGCGGCGTCTATCGCTGGGCCGCATTCACCGGCATGGATCGGCTTTCTCCGGGTTTGCTTGGCATCCCGGAGCCGGACGGCAGCGCCATTCCAACTTCCGAAATCGATTTGTTCCTGCTCCCGGGTCTCCTGTTTGACCGCCGCGGTACGCGCCTCGGCCACGGTCGCGGTTTTATCGATCGGCTCCTCGCCGGTCGTTCCCCATCCGCGATCGTCGCAGGCCTCGTTTTCTCTTGGCAAATCTCCGAAACGCCGCTCCCCGAAGAACCGCACGATGTCCGGATGGACGCTCTCTTCGTTCTCTAAGCCCCCAAAAAAAATGCCGGACATCCGTTCTCGGAATGCCCGGCATTGCGGCAACGATGATTCTGCTCCCTAGAGGTGAAATCCTCCCGAAACCGAAATGGACGCGCCCGTCACATACGAGCAGGCGTCCGAGCAGAGCGCAACGGCAATGCCCGCCATATCCTCCGGAGTGCCTAGACGTCCCGCCGGAATCTGCGAGATGACGTTGGCACGGAAGTCTTCGTTGCTCAGCGCCGCATGATTGCGATCCGTATAGATGACCCCGGGAACAATGTCGTTGACCGTTATGCCATCCGCCGCATACGCCTTCGCCGCACCGAGCAGAAGATTGTCGAGCGCCGCCTTCGTCGATGCATAGATCGCCAGCCGCGAGGCCGGGCGCATCTGATTGACACTGCCGATTCCTACAATCCGCCCCCAATGCCGCTTCTTCATCGCCGGCGCAAACAGCCCTATCAGACGGCAGGCCGCACCGACATTTGTATGGAAATGCCGATCGAAAAGCTCCGGCGTATAGTCCGCAATCGTCGCATACGATTGATGGGACGCATTGAGAACCAAAATGTCGGGCGAGGAAAAGCCAAGCGCCGCAATGGCAGAGGGCAGCGCACACAAAGCGGCGTCATCCCCCAAATCCGCCGTTACAGAGGCAATCGCCGGCGTATCTTCGCCTTCTCCGAAAAACGCCCGAGCCTCCTCCACCGCAGAACGGAGCGCGTCCGATTCGCGCGAACCGTGAAACAGAACGGACGCCCCCGCACGTGCCAGAGCAAACGCAATCGCACGCCCGATGCCGCGACTCGAGCCCGTCACGAACGCCGTTCGTCCACGCAACGAAAAACTCTGTGTCATTGACGTTTCCACTATGCGCCTCGACTAAAAATATCCGCCCTTTTCGATAATCTGCGAAATCGTGTCGCCTTGATGGACCCACGAAAAGATGTCGACTTCGTTGCGCTCGATTCCTTCCGCACGCAGAAGGACATCGTAGGCGATTTCACGCGGAATGCAGATGACGCCGTCAATGTCGCCGAAAATAATGTCGCCCGGACGTACCGTAACCTTGCCAATGAGAATCGGGACCTGATAATGCGTGATCATGCAACGCCCAAGCGAACCATTGCTGGTTCGATACTTGTAGTAGACCGGAAAATTCTGGTCCAAGATCTGCTTCGTATCGCGGATGCCGCCCGATATCACCGCCCCGCGAATCCCTTTCGTGATCGCCGTAGCCGTCATGACACCGCCCCAAAGAGAGGCTTCCGTATCCCCGGACGTATCCCAGACGACAACGCCTTCCGGTTTGAAATCGTCGAGCATCTGCGCGCGAAAGGTCATTTCGCCCTCGATCATCACATTCGGCGCCGACTTTACGGTAAACGCCTCTCCGCAAACCGTAAGATCGTCGCGAAGCGGCTTGATCGTTCCCGGAAGAGCTTGATTCAACAGCGTGTACTCGCGCAGTACGTCGTTGACACATCCCGTATACAACTTCTCATACCGTTCGCAAAGCTCCCGAACCGGAATCGGAAACTCCGCAGACGGAATGTGCTGACGGGCGGCAATGAGTCGGTCGAGTTTCATCAGTCCGGCTTCTTTTGCCTTTTGACGCATATCTTGAAGAGATGGCATATCGTGCTTTCTTTGTTGATTTTTTGAAATGGAAGGAAAAGGATCGTTGGCAACTTAGGAGAGATGAACGGTTTTGCTCTGCTCGACGCCATCGGCCGTCGTCCAAGAGAGACGGTAGTCGCCGCGAAAACCGCGGAAGCCGATCTGCCCGTCCGAATCCGCTTCCACCGTGAGATTCGTGCGCCATTCTTTGCAAATGAGATCCTTCATCGCAAAGTAGGCGAGCTTCGGCTCCATGTTGCGCTTGAAAATGCCCGATATCGAGGGCTCTCCGGGTGCGCCGCAGTCATCCACCACATTCCACCAGGTGATTCCCATCATCGGTTTCAACGAGAACCAGATCCGATACATGTTGCGCAGAATGGCAGCCTGGATAATCTCTCCCTGCAACCCCTCGCCCGGCGATGTAATCGTGATTTCCGACAGGTGAATCGGTCGATTCGTTTGTCCCAGCCGTTCGTACAGCGACCAAACCCGATCCGGATCGAGATGCGAATCCTTTCCGTCCGCAATGTCCTTGCATTCCTGCGGATTGAACAGATGCATCTGCGTGCCCACAATGTCGACCTTGCAACCGCGCTCAATCAAATCCTTGACCTGCGCATTGTAGGCCGGACTCAGATTGTAGTCGTTGATGTTCAACTTCGACGACGCCGGCAGAAGACTTTCCGCAATCTTGAAGAACCGGTAGGTGTAATCCCCCGGCATTGGTCCATACCAACTCTTACAGAGCCGTGAGCCGGGGACCATCACGCCATGCTCGAAGTCGGTCGCACTCTCGTTGACCACGTCCCAACTCGAAATCTTCGTTCCGTACCGAAGCAGGATCTCCGATACATGGCGGAAAAAGATGCTGTGGAGCTGATCCGTAAACGTCGGCAGCGCATCCGCCATCTCCTCCGCCGTCATATCCTGAAAGGGCTCGCCCGCATAGCCGCCGGGAAGACGCCCGTATACTCCGCGCTCAAGCTTCGCTTTCGCAAGATAATCGAACGGAATCTTGTTGATGAGCCAATCCGGATACTGCCAGGTATTGTTGCCCCAAACCAATGTGTGGCCATGCAACCGAATCCCCTTCGAACGACAGAACTCCACTACCATGTCCGTGGAGGGACGCCGCCAATGCGGCTGGGATTTCGGATCCTTGCACTGGTTCCAAAACGCCTCCGTGTCGCAATACGAGGTCTCAAACCGCGGATGGCCTTCCACCGGCTCGAGCGTTTTCCAATAAAAGGCAATCGTCGCCGAATTGAACAGCTCGCCGTACAACTCGCGATACCTGCGGTTCGACTCCGGATCGCCTAACTGATTGTAATTGAAAATATGCGCGCCATAGATGAAATCGCTCGAAACCTGCTCCACCCGGACCGGTCGGCCTGCGGCATCCTGCGGCAGACGGAAAAGACCGTCCGCTTTGCGGTTCTTTTCAATGTCGGCATCGATTTTCCGCTGAACGCCGTCATTCCATTTCTCGCGATACGTTGCAGAAAGGACGGCTTGAATCTCCGCCTCGGTTACAGTTGGACGTTTGTATGTCGTCATCGTGAAATTCCTTTTGAATGAGTCGAAAAAACGATTGGGAGAGTACCTATCGGTTGGAAATGCGATTGATGCGCGCAGATGCCACAAGAAGACTGCTGCAATCCCTGGAGGCCCGAATGAGGCGCTTCGCCAAACGAGCTTCCCCGGCCTCCGAAAAATCCTCCTTGCTTCCCAATAGCGTCAATGCGGCGGCTACTTTCTTTTCGGACCCGTAAACCGGAACGGACATCGCATCGATATTCCAACGATTGTTTCCGGGATTGAAACAATAGCCTTTCTTCTTGATCTGAGAAATTCCCTCCATCACAAGCTCGGTGTTTCCGCTCTCCGGAACGACAACTTTGCACTGCAATGCCAATAGACGGACCATCGATTCCGGAGTATCCGACAAAAGCGCCGCGCCGACCGATCCTTCAATAACCGGAAACCGAACGCCGATCTTGCTGGAAACCGATACCAGACGAGGCGATTCCGCCCGTAAAATCGGCAACTGCGAATCCCCCTGCCGGATCGACAGCTTGCAGCAAAGCCCCGTATCCTTTGCGAGATCTTCCAAAATCGGAAGCATCTTCGAAAACCGGTCCGTCGCCATGGTTACCTTGCGCGCAATCGGCAGCAATCCGTTCGAAAGCTCATACCGGTTGGATTCGTTCTTGCGAATGAAATCCGCCCCCAAAAGCGTCTGCATGATCCGATAGCAAGTGCTGCGCGTCACCCCTAACGCAGTCGCAAGCTCCGTGCGCGTGGCTCCAAGTTCATGCGTGCTGAGATACAGAAGCATTGCAATCGATTTCTCGACAGCGGGAATGGTATTTGGAAGGTTCATATTTGATTCTTTTCATTCAGAATATGAATCGATTATGTCCTAATTTTTACCCGCTGTCAACCAACCCTTCCGATTTTCCTTTCCCCCCGTTTTATGCACACCATCGCCGCGTCCCACGGCATGCGCCACGCGGCCGTCCCCGTGGCTCGTGTCCCGTTGCGGTAGGGCGCGATGTCCCCATCGCGCCGCCGTGCCATCGGCGCGGTGCGCGGCTTTGCATCCTGCCCCTCGCCATGCCCCGTGGCTCGGTCCCGTGGCTCGTGTCCCGTTGCGGTAGGGCGCGATGTCCCCATCGCGCCGCCGCGCCATCGGCGCGGTGCGCGGCTTGGCATCCCGCTCCCGTCGCCGCGCGCACCTCCCGTGCGCTCCGCTCCATCGCCCGCGTCCCATTGTGCGCACCGCGCATTACACCCGCTCATTACCCGTGCGGCGCGATGGTCGGTCGCCGGGCCTCCCAGCTCGCGCCCTACCGCCATTACGCCCGCGGTGGCGCACCGTCGCCCGCGAAATTCTCACGCACCGCGCACCGCGCCACGCCCCGTGGCGGCTCGCCACCGCGGTGCGCGGCTTCGCATCCCCCGCCCCGCCGCCGCGCCCCTCGCGCGCCGTCGCCGCGCTTCGATTGTGGGGCGCCATCAATGGCGCCCTTGCCGCACGCCCCATCCCCCCCTCGCCGCAGGCGGCTTGGCAAGTAGCACACGCTGAGAGTTTTGCAGGGGGCGTCTCCGTGCGCCCCCTACCGCCTGCCGGGGCTCCCGGCCCGCGCAGGGCGCGGCGTCTGTTTCCACCTACCACCTTATTTTCCCCACGCGCCAACGCCCCCGCCGCCCAGGAATCGCTTGATTCCAATGGGACGAGTGCGCTACAATTTGCCCGTTTCATGCACTGGAACCAATCGCATGTTCCAAAAAAAATCATGGAATCAACCAATCTTTATTCGATCATCGTCGAGCATTTATGAGCACAGATAAACGCCAATTCAATATCGCAATCTGCGGTTTGGGCGGTATGGGCAACTGGCATCGCGAAACCATCTCCAAAATCGAGAATCTCCATCTCGTCGGCAGCTATGATATTCGCGAAGAACGGCAACAATTCGCACGCGAACATGGTATCACGCCATATCCTAGCTATGAGGCTATGTTGGCGGATCCCAACCTCGACATCGTAACCATCGCAACCCCCAACGATCTTCACAAGCCGCTCGCAATCAAAGCCCTCCGTGCCGGGAAAAACGTCGTCTGCGAAAAGCCAGTAACGCTTTCCAGTGCCGATTTCGCGGCAATGGCGGCCGTCTCCGATGCCACCGGAATGCTCCTGACGGTCCACCAAAACCGCCGTTGGGACGAAGATTATCTTACGGCTCGCAATATTATCGAAGCGGGTACTCTCGGTCCCGTCTTCCGAATCGAATCTTCCGTCCTCGGTTGCCGCGGCATCCCCGGCGATTGGCGTCAGGAACCCAAACACGGCGGCGGCATGATTCTCGACTGGGGCGTACATCTGCTTGATCAGGCGCTCCAAATGATCCACGAGCCGCTGAAAATCGTCTACGCTACCGTCGACCATGTTACAAACGAACTCGTCGATGACGGATTCTATACCGATTTGACCTTCGAGTCCGGTCTCGTCTTCCACGTGGAAGTCGGTACAAGCCATTTTATCCGCAAACCCCGTTGGAATATCTTCGGACGCGATGGCTCCGCAACGGTCGATTGGGGCGGACCCGAAGGATCGCAAGGCGAAATCGTTTGCGTGACCGATCGCTCCAAAAACGATGCCGTCCCGATTCGTACCGCCGCCGGGCTCACCAAAACCATGGCCCCCCGAACCGACGATACGATCAAGTCGTTCCCGATCCCGCATGTCCATTCGGATATTCGCGATTTCTACCGCAATGTCATGGACGCCATCGACGGTCTGCAGGACATCCGGGTCACCATTCCCGAAGTCGCCCGCGTCCTGCGCCTCATGGAAGCGATCAATCAATCGGCGGCAACCAAACAGATCGTTCCGTTTGAATAGCCACCCCCGGGAAAAACGACACGCTCATCCCTTCCCAAAAGACCCGGCGTCGCCTCCGCGGCGCCGGCTTTGTTTTTCAACGAAAAAACAAGCCTCTCCGCCTTCCGGCAAACGGGAGGGCGACTTGCGGATGAGAAACGGCAATGGTATGATGAAGGCATAAAATCATACGGTTTTACTGAAGGAGTGATTGCATGAAATCGATATGGATCGCACTTTCTTTCTGCGCAACTGCGCTTTTCGCGGCGGAAACGGATGCTTCGCAGGATTCCGCCGGAGAGTCCCGTCTGACCGATTTGCTCAAATCGATCGAAACAAGGGTCGACGATGCCTACCGGCTGGCTTTGCAAAAAAACACCGATTCGAATCTGGTCTTTGTCGCACGGGGCGTCCGGGCTAATCGCACGACCAAAACCATCGAAATCGATGCCCATACGACCGGTCTTCAAAACGGCGACATCTCGGAGTTCTATCTGATTACGTTGAATTCCGGACACGATTACGAGGCCTTCCTGCAAACCTTCGCAACCGCGATCGATATCCGGAAAGCCTTCGATTTCCTGAATATCCCGACAGGACGTCCCGTCGATTACGACTCCTACACCTTCTGGTCGCGCGGTGAACGCATCGAGGCGACGGTCTCCTTCGACGGCGCTCCCGCAACGCCCTTGATGGACTATATCCGGAATAAGGAGACGGGAAAGCCATACCAAGATCCGACGTTCGTCTACATCGGCGGAACAAAATCGCCGACGGGTGACGCTCTCGATATCGATTCGAGCGGTCCCGGCTCGCTGATTTCCTGCTACAACGAAAAATTAACCCTTTTGGACGTCCCCAGAACCGCCGTTCAAGAGGAAGTCTACGAAAAGAACGTGCTGTCCACGAACGCCCCGAAACAGCCCGGTGTCCCGGCCTTGATCGTGCTGAAGCCGGAAAGCCGCCCGGCAACCGCTCCGCTCCGTGTCCGGGAAGTCGATTTCTCCTTGTCGAAAAATGGTATCTCGCTCGACGGCGCAGATCCCGTTTCCATCGTGGAAGCCGTCAAACGCCTGAACGCTTTCCATACCGGCGACAAACAGGATGTCTTTCTCAAGGTACGCTGGGACGATGACGTTTCCATGCGCGATATCCAGTCCCTCTCCCGATTGCTCGAAAAACTGGACTCCGCCGGACAGGGAATTCGAATCGATGCCCCGCCAAAGGGATTTCCGTACGCAAAGGCATTTCTGCCGCGCGATGAATGGAGAGACCGCACGAAGCGCTTCTCTCAGCCTTGCGAACTTCGCCTCGAAACCGACGAGAACGGAACACAAACCGTGATCCTCGTCCAGATTACGGAAGAATGGAAAGACGAACAAATCAAGCCCGATCTCTCCTTCGCGGAACACGCCGTTGCAAAGCCGGAAGACCTGCCCGGACTGCTGGAAAAATACGCTCCCAAAGATTTGAACGTGCTTCTCGTCTTCGTTCCCGGCACCCTTCCCTATGGTACCCTTCGTCCCTATCTGGATATCTCCAACAAGACGCATTCGCTGGTCCAGATTTTCGTCGATTGACGCCCCCCTTGCACACGTCTCCTCGCCCATTTTTCCCTAACAACATAACAAATCCACGTTTCTTCCATGTTCCAAAAGATTCGCATTCCCGACGTCGGCTCTCCCATCACCATGGGCCCAAACGGACTCCAAGTCCCCGACCATCCGATCGTCCCCTTTATCGAGGGCGATGGAATCGGACCCGATATCACAAAAGCTTCGATCCCGGTTTGGGACGCCGCTGTCGATGTCGCCTACCGTGGAAAGCGCAAAATCGCTTGGATGGAAGTCTACGCCGGCGAAAAAGCCCTGACGGTATACGGAAAGGATGCATGGCTCCCCGATGAAACCCTTGAGGCTTTCCGCCAATATCTCGTCGGCATCAAAGGCCCGCTTACAACGCCGATCGGCGGTGGCATCCGCTCGCTGAATGTCGCCCTGCGACAAATGCTCGATCTCTATGTCTGCCTCCGCCCCGTCCGCTATTTCAAAGGCGTGCCTTCTCCGGTCAAACATCCGGAAAAGACCGATATGGTCATCTTCCGCGAAAACACGGAGGATATCTATGCCGGCATCGAATGGATGAACGGCACAGAAGAGTCCAAAAAGGTCATCGCCTTCCTCCAAAAGGAAATGGGCGTCAAAAAAATCCGTTTCCCGGAATCCTCCTCGATCGGCATCAAACCCGTCTCTAAAGAGGGAACCGAACGCCTCGTCCGCGCCGCAATCCAATACGCAATCGATAACGATCTGCCGAGCGTCACACTCGTCCATAAGGGCAATATCATGAAGTTCACCGAGGGCGGATTCCGCGATTGGGGATATTCGCTCGCCCGCAACGAATTCGGCGCCGAAGTCATCGACAAGGGTCCGTGGTGCCACTTCAAAAACCCGAAGACCGGACGGGATGTCGTTGTCAAGGATTGTATCGCCGATGCCTTCTTGCAGCAGATCCTTACCCGCCCTGCGGAATACGCCGTAATCGCAACGCTGAATCTCAACGGCGACTACATCTCCGATGCGCTCGCCGCAACCGTCGGCGGTATCGGAATCGCACCGGGCGCCAACATCAACTACACCACCGGAACCGCCATCTTCGAGGCAACCCACGGAACCGCTCCCAAATACGCGAACCTCGATAAGGTCAACCCGGGCTCCCTTCTCCTTTCCGGTGCCATGATGCTGCGCTATTTCGGATGGACCGAAGCCGCAAACCTCGTCGAAAAGGCAATGGACGAAGTCATTGCCTCCGGTGTCGTCACCTACGATTTCGCTCGCCAGATGGAAAATGCCCGCGAGGTGAAATGCTCCGAATTTGCTCAGGCCCTGATCGCCGCAATCCGAAAGTAAAAGCACCCCCGCCCCTCTTCTTCACAAGACCGCTCCATCACACTATGTCTACTGCTTCAATGACCGGATTCGGTCGCGCCGTTTCCGAACAGAACGGCGTCCGCGCAGAAGTCGAAATCTCTTCGGTCAATCGAAAACAATTCGATTGCGATTTGTCGATTCCCGACCTCTGCGCCGGTGTCGAAGAGGGGATTCGCACGCTCGTCCATGCCTCCATGAGCCGAGGTAGCGTGCGCGTCACCGTTCGAATCGCTTTTCCCGATAATCGGTATGCGTCGAAACAGCGGTGCATCGACCCGGATGGCGTGCGCTCCTACGTCGATCTGCTCCGCCAACTCGCAAATGCCGCCGCCCTCCCCTTTTCCCTATCCCTCTCCGAACTCGCTCAACAACCTTGTTGCTTCGCAGAACCGGAACCCATTTCTGTGGAATGCGTGCGCCCGGCCATCGAGACGGCTCTCCATGAGGCCCTCGAATCCCATACCGAAATGCGGCGCCATGAAGGAGAAGCGCTTCGAGCCGATTTGGAAAAGCGACTCGACGCTATGGAAGCCCTGCGCCTCCAAATCGCCGCGCGCGCACCGCTCCTTCCTCCGCTCCACCGGGAAAATCTCCTCAAACGAATCGGCGAACTCGAGGTGAAATTCTCGCCCGACGATCCTTCTGTCCGCCGGGAAGTCGCCCTTTATGCCGATCGATGCGATATCGCCGAAGAACTGACGCGCCTGAAGGCGCACTTCGAACACGCAATCGATCTCTTCAACGCGCCCGAACCTTGTGGCCGCAAACTCGATTTCCTTTGCCAGGAAATGAACCGCGAGACGAATACCATCGGCTCCAAGGCCGGCGATACGCTCATCGCCCATACCGTTGTCGAACTGAAGGCCCTTATCGAAACATTTCGCGAACAGGTGCAAAACCTAGAGTGACGCCCTGCTCGCATTTTTTCCGTTTCTGTTCTCCAGTCATTCGGGATCGCCAATCGGCGATCATCAACAAAAACCTCCATCCCCCCCTCATTATGTCCTTCAAACTGTTTCCTCCGGCAGAACTCAAATCTGCCATCAAGGTCATCGCAAAGAACTATCCGGTTCTCGACGATAAGCAAAAAGGCATCTCCGTTCGCTTTAAAACGAAAGAACCGGGAGAGGCTTCGCCGATTGCGGAAGTCATCGATAAGGATACCATCTGCCTCTTCTACGAATCCACCGCCCAGGCATTGCGGAACATCGGACTGCTGATGGCAACGAACGAAAAGCTCTCCCGAAAACTGCCCGCAAAAAAGATTACCCCGGAAAAAATCGTCGATTCGTTTCCGACCGCGGAATCATGCCCCTTCAAAACCTTCGGCGTCATGTACGATTGCTCGCGCAACGCCGTCCCAAAGGTCGAAACCGTCAAACGCCGGTTGCTGCGCCTCGCACTCCTGGGCTACAACCGCGTCATGCTCTACTGCGAGGAAACCTACCGTTTGGACGGCGAACCGTTTTTCGGCTTCCAGCGCGGCGGCTACACCTCCGCAGATATCAGGGAAATCGATGACTACGCATTCGCTCTGGGCATGGAAATCGTTCCGTGCTTCCAGACGCTCGCCCACTTGAGCCAGATTTTCCGCTGGGACGTCTATAAGGACATCCACGATACCGCTAGCAATCTGCTCGTGGACGAAGAAAAAACCTATGCGCTGATTGAAAAAATGCTCCAATTCTGGAGCAAAAGCGTTCGTAGCCGCGTCGTTCATATCGGTATGGACGAATCGTGGGGAATCGGTTCCGGGCGCTTCAAGGAAACCCATCCCGATAATCCGAACGAATCGCAATTCACCATCATCGCACGCCACCTGAACCGCGTTTCCGATCTTTGCCGGAAATACGGATTGACCGCTATCATGTGGGGCGATATGTGGTTCCGGATCGCCTCCAAAACCGGCAACCAATACGATCGGTCATTGGTTATTCCCGAAGAAATCAAAAGGCAAATCCCCGAAAACGTCCAACTCTGCTACTGGGATTACTACAACAGAGCCGAAGACGATTACCATTTCAATTTCCGCCGCTACCGCGAACTGCACGGCGAACCGCTCTTCGCTTCCGGCGCATGGTCCTGGAGCCTCTTTTGGTACAACGCCGCTTTCACCAACCGGACCGCCGGTCCCGGCATCAGAGCCGCACGCCAAGACAAGGTTCGCGATGTTCTGATCACCATCTGGGGCGATGACGGCGCATACTGCGACTTCGAAAGCTCCTTCGCCGGTCTCACCGAACTCGCAAATACCGCGTACCTGACGCCGCATACCAAACATCCGCCTTGCGCACGCGATCAGCACGCCGCCCTGCATGGCGAGGATACGTTCAATGCCGTCATGCGCCTCTCCCTGGAATGCAACGCCGTTTGGACCTCACTCGTTTGGGACGATCCCTTGATTCTGCACGTCTCCAGTTTCCTGCATGGCAAAAATCCGCCGCCAGATGGAAACGGAAAGCCGATTCGCTGGCTCGATTTGACCAAAAATCTCAGCCGCATCCTTTCCCTTTTGAACCATTGCCCCGTGACCGAATACGGAATGGGCGGCTCCATTCCCTACGCACGGGCCCTCGTGGCATTCCTGCTTGCCAAAATGCAACTCGTCGATGCCATCGTCGATGCCTACCGAAAGCCGGTCTCGAAACGCCGTAGCGCCATCCGCGCAACCAATCTCCGGATCCGTCGCTATATGACCGCCCTCGAAAACCTGCAAGTCGAACACCGGAACATGTGGATGACAAACAACCGTCCGCAAGGCTACGAAACAATCCAAATCCGATTGGCCGGCATGCTGGAGCGCGCACGGGAATGCCAACGCCGCCTGCAGGACTACGCCAATGGCGAGATCCCGGTCATTCCCGAGCTGGAAGACGCTCTCAAACTCTGGGGCAAATACTCCACCCGTATCAACAACTGGGCCGATAACGCATACGGCACGATTATCACATAAGCCCAAACCCAAACCCGGAATGGACGGGCCCTCCGCCCATTCCGGCCCCGCTTGAACAGCCGGGAAAAACAAATCCGGATCGGATCGGCTCATCGCCGATCCGATCCGGATTTTTTCCGTCTGCTGCGGCTTACGGTACCGAGACGGCCACCGCCGGCACCGCTCAGCGCCCGTAAACCTCCGGCTTGCTGTCGCGTCCCATGAGATACGAAACCGCATCCTTCGGTGCCAACTCGCCGGAAAGCACCGCTTGAACACCCATGCAAATCGGCATCTCGACCCCCAGCCGCTTCGCCATTGCACAAACAAGACGGCAATTCCAAACACCTTCGGCAACCTGCTTCATGCCCGCTTGAATGTCCGCCAATGTCTCCCCGCGCCCAAGACGCTCTCCGACACCGCGATTGCGGCTGTGCCGGGACGTACATGTCACGACCAAATCGCCAATGCCGCTCAACCCGGCAAAGGTTTCCGGCAATCCGCCCGCCGCCGCGCCAAACCGGGCCATTTCCGCCAAACCGCGCGTAATCAACGCCGCCCGCGAATTGTCGCCAAAGCCAAGCCCGTCACAGAGACCTACCGCAATGGCCAACACATTCTTGATCGCACCACCCAACTCGACCCCGACCGGATCGCCGGATGTGTAGACGCGAAAACGAGGCCCGGAAAAAATCGTCTGAATACGGTGCGCCTTCTCGACATCCGTGCAGGCAACGACTACCGCCGTCGGAATGTGACGCCCGACTTCCTCCGCATGCGAAGGTCCCGATAACGCCGCTACCTCCGGCCAATCCAACGCCTTGGCCGCCGTCACACTCAACCGCTCCATCGTTTCTTCGCAAAATCCCTTCGCGACACTGACGACATCCGCACCCGCAGGAATTAACCCGCGAAAACGAAGGCAGACGCTCCGATAAAAATGGGACGGCATCGCCAATACGACCAAATCTGCATCCCGGACAGCTTCCGACGGATCGCTCGTGAGACGAATCCCGTCCGGAATCTTGACGCCCGCCAAATACGGCTTATTCTCACCCGTCGCGCGAATTCCATCCAACTCTTCCTGGGAATGTCCCCACAGCGTGACGTCATTCCCGTTTTCAAAGAGCAGCAACGCAAGCGCCGTTCCCCAACCGCCATTACCGACAACACAAACACGATGGCTATTCTTCATCTCTTCGTTCTTCCTATAGGTTATTTTGCGTTACGGGCCGCCTGACGGCGTTCCTTTTCTTCCACCTGACGTTTCGTGAAACAAAACCGGTTCTCCGTCCCCTGAATCAACCGCTTGATGTTGCCATGATGCTTCAACACAACGGAAAAAGCCAGCAAACTTACCAAAACCGGCAAAACGAACCGCATTGAATCGTCCGCTACCGGACGGTCGATAAACCAACACAAAACGCCGACCTCGGCCGCCGCAATGCAAGAGGCGACCGATACGTAGCGCGTGAGCAAAAAGCACACAATCCATGTGAGCAGCGCAATTCCCGCACATTGCGGAACCAAGCCAATGGCAATGCCAAGCCCCGTCGCAACACCCTTTCCGCCCCGGAACTTCAAAAAACACGGAAAACAATGCCCGAGCAAAGCCGCAATGCCACACAGCAAAACAATCGTCACCGGACGCCCTTCCACAAGCCGCGCCAGCAAACAGGTCGCAACAATCCCTTTGCCGACATCGCACAAAAAGGTCAGAATCCCCCATTTCTTTCCAAGACTCCGGAAAACATTTGTCGCACCGATATTGCCGCTGCCGACCGTGCGAATATCAACCCCTTGGGTCAACCCCACGATAAAGCCAAATGGAATCGAACCGACAAAATACGAAAGTAAAATTGCTAAAAATGCCATGGCGTTCTCCAATTCCCGCCATCCTAACAAAAACCCCTTCCCTTGAAAACAGCCCCACCCGTACCCCCCGCCCGTCCCCCTCGCCGCGCGCACCCCTCGCCGCGCGCACCCCTCGTGCCCCGTTGCCGCGCGCACCCCTCGCGCGCCCTTGCCGCGCTCCCCCCTCGTGCCCCGTTGCCGCGCGCACCGCGCGCGTCCCATTGCCATGCGGTCCCGTTGCGGTAGG
>JAEDLN010000218.1 GCA_016295275.1 Kiritimatiellia bacterium | reverse complement strand
CCACCGCGGTGCGCGGCTTGGCAAGTAGCACACGCTGAGAGTTTTGCATGCCGCGACTCTGTCTGCGGCACGGTGCGCGACAGGGCCGCGCACCCGGCGCGATGTCATGATCGCGCCACCATTACCCACGGCGCATTACCCACGGCGCATTACCCGGGCGGCGCGATGTTCGGCCGCCTGGCCTCCCGGCTCGCGCCCTACCGCCATTACACCCGCGCATTATCCTCGCGGCTCGCCACCCGAAATGCGCTACTCGGCGATTGCCGTTTCGGTCGTTGCCGGAAAGACCGCCGCATTCAATGCCGGAACCAGTGCCTCGCGTAGCGCCTCAAATCGCCTGTCTCCGCGAAAAGCCCGGATTCCCGTCTCGTTCTCTTCCTCCGCCTCCACGATTTCACGCAATCGGGCATAGCCCGGCCATTTCCCCGCCAACGTGCGGAGCGTAGAATGACGGCCCGGCAACAAATACTGCGGCGATCCATTGGCGCCGGGTGCGGAACAGACAGCCGTCATCACCTCGTCGCAGGTCGATACCGCCGCCAATTCAAACGCGAGCGAAGCACGCTTTTCCGAAAGACCGGCCCGGACGCCCGCCGCATTGATGTAGAAGTACGGAGACGCCGCCTGACCGTACGAAAAGGGCATGATCCGATACTGCTCCGCCTGCGCAACGTCATTCAGGCTTTCCGGATAGCCGATAAACGCCGCGGCCTTTCCGTCCGCCAAATACCGCATCCGGAAATACGCGCTCGCATTCTCCGGCGCCGCCTTCATCTGCGCTTCTCCGCAGAGCGAAACCAACCGCCGGAGTGCCGCTATCGCAGCCTTCGCGCCCTCTCCGTCTTCACCCGAAAGCACTGCGGAACCATCCCCGGCCGGCTCGGCAAACGCCTGCAAGGCATGCCAATACAGATAGAAAAGATCTTCCGGATAGACGCAAGCGGCAACCACCGCATCCGGCGAAGACGGCTCCGCTTTCAACGGATCGGCTTTCGGAACAAGCTTCTCCAACGCATCCAGCGTCCGAACCGATTCAAACCGTGCATCCTCCTTCCGGGTGATGAGAAAGGACGAACAGATCATCTGCGGCAATCCGTACACCGCCTGCCCGTTTCCATCCTTTTCCCGATCGGAAACGGCATTCAACGCTCCTTTGAAAAAATCCTCCCTGCGCTCAATGGCCGAATCGGGAAAACGGGCCAGCAAATTGCGCTCTCGGAGAATCGCATACCGGGACGCGTCATACACGAAAACATCCGCATCCTCCGGCGGCTCGCCGACATACGGATCCCATTCCATGAAAACGACCGATATTCTGGGATGCTTTTTCGACCACGCTTCCGAAATGGCTTTCTCGAAAACGGCCCGATCCGGAACATACGCATACAGCGCAATGGAAACCGGCTTCGTTTCGCCTTCGCCCGACGACGGGCAGACACAGCCGCATACGCACAAAACCAATCCGAGAACAAAACACGAAAATCCGTTTCTCATCGTTCTACATGCTCCTTGACATCTATTCCTTTTTCTTTGAAACCGCACCGCTGCAAAGCGGAAAACCGATACCGACAATCGGACTCGCCTTTGCGCATCGGCCCGTCAACGCCGAAACAACCCGCTTGTCCACTCGGCAACGGTGCGCGCTTCCACCTCGCGAAAGCCCTGACTTTCGTACGCCGCCCGGACTTCCGGATACTGCTCGGTCAGAATTCCCGACAAAATCAGGGCGGATTCCGCCTTCGGAGTCACCGATGCGGCAATGCGCCCCGCCGCTTGTATCAGAACCGGCGCCAAAATGTTCGCAACCACGATGTCGGATTCCGGCAATGGATCCGTCGTGACATCGCACGACAAAAACGGCACGTCCGCGACACCGTTGTCTTGGGCGTTTTCCGCCGAAATCCGGACCGCCGCCAAATCGTAATCCAGTCCCGTGACGGACCGGAAGCCCAATTTTCGCGCCGCAATCGACAAAATGCCGGACCCGCAACCGAAATCCGTTACGGCCCGTTCGAAATGCCCTTCCCGGGCCAACCGCTCCAGAAAATACAGACACGCCTGCGTCGTTCCATGCAGGCCCGTCCCGAAACTCATTCCGGGCTCGATCACGACGACAATCTCATCATCGCTCTCCGGCTGATATTCCTCCCACGGAGGCCGTACCGTAATGCGCGGCGAAACGCGCAATACGCGGAAAAACCGCTTCCAGGATTCCGCCCAATCCTCGCGCGGCAAAACCAGGCGCTCGACAGGTGCGCTCCCGTCAACGCCCGCTTCGGAAGCCGCCGCCCGGATTGCCTTGGACAGCCGCTCGATCGTCTCGCCGTCAACGCCAAAGGCTTCAATCCACGCCTCCCCGGTGAGCATGTCCTGATACGCCCCGGGTGCCGGCTCTTCCAAACAGGTGGCATCCAGAATCGCGTCAATGGTTTCGGCCGGAACCCGTAGCCGCAGCCGCGTGACCGGCAATTCGGCATACAAATCAGAATTCAACTGCATGGACAATCCTTCCGTATCTCAACCAAAACGGCAGGCATCCCGATCGGGAGGACCCCGCCTTTCTCGAACGAAACGCTAACAAATCGGCGAAACGCGATTCTCCGCCTGACAGACGGTCCCCGCATGCGCACTCCGCAACTGCTCTATTTCCGCACGATGCGTCTGTACCCATTCGCGGGCATTCTCAAGCATGCCGTCCGGCATCGCCACAAACGGCTCTCCGCAAACGGAACAACATCCGCCGACTTGACGGATCGCCGACCCGCAATGCGGACACCGGGAAAGCATCACCTCGCCGCAAAGCGCACAATGATGCCCGTTTCCGGCCATGCCATTGGATGAAAAGAAGAGCTCCTCGCCGATAAAGTACGGATGATTGGAGAGACAAAACGGATTGGGACAAATCGAACGGGAAGACACGGAAATACCCCCATTCGAATGTCCTTCCGCAACACCCTTTCCAACGTCAGACTCCGGAAGCGAAATGTCCAAAATCTCCGCAATCTTGCGCAAGGTCTCATGAGATAACGCAGTCATACGCCCCATCTCTAGCATGGAAAGCGCAGACTGTTTGCAGCCCGCCTGCGCGGCCAACGCCATCTGCGTCAAGCCTTTCGCACGTCGCGCCCGGCGGATGAGCAAATGAACCGCCTCTTGTTTGGAATCGTCTTGCATGACGGACAATCTGCTCTAAACCAGACGCAAAATCAAGAAAAACTTATCAACAACTGTTGATATTCCTGTTGATATCTTTTGATTTTCCGTTTCCTGTCAACATGATAACCCATTTGTTTCCAACAAGTTAATCAGAATATCAACAAGTTATCAACTTCCCTTTTTCCACCCCCTCGCGCCCGCGCGCATCCCCGACCGCACCCCGATGCGGTGCGCACCACGCGTGCCCCGTTGCCGCACCCCCTCGTGCGGTCCCGTTGCCGTGCGCCCTAGCCCGTGCGCCCTCGCCTACAGTCCCGTGGTGCGGTCCCGTTGCGGTAGGGCGCGATGTCCCCATCGCGCCGCCGCGCCATCGGCGCGGTGCGCG
>JAEDLN010000217.1 GCA_016295275.1 Kiritimatiellia bacterium | reverse complement strand
CTCCCCACCCGCGGCACGGCCGCGGGACCGCTCCTCCCTCGCCGCCCCCGCGCCCCTCGCCGCCGGGCCTCCCGCCCCGCGCTGCCGCGGCTCCGTCCGCGGCAGGGCCGCGCACCCCGCGCCCCTCGCCGCTCCGTGGTGGCTCGCCACGGACCGCCGCGGCTCCCGGACGCGGCTCGCACCCGCGCACCGCTCGGCTTACTTGAGAAGGAGCATGGAACCACGGCGCTCGTTGTCCAGACGCACCGTCAAGATGCCGTCACCCGTCAAGCGGGTAGGCAGATTCGCGGCGCTGTACTGACCTCTCGGCAGAGACTCGCCGTCAATCTGAAGCATCTTGACCGACACGTCCGCATCAAGCTGAATGGTCGCATTTTCATCCATGATGTCGACAAAATTGAGAACGGTGGCCATCGGATCGAAGTTTTCCGAACTGACAACCGTCAGCTTCGTCTTCTTGCCGACAAGATTCACCGCACAGTCCAACCGCGCAGGCGTCTCGGCGGTGCCGAGCACCAGCGAACCGCGGTTCACGGTCAAATCGCCGTCGATACCCGTCTGATCGCCGCCAATGTAGACGTCTTTGTCGCTCAAGTTGCTGAGCGAACAGCCGTTCGGCGAGGTCATCGGCGCCCAGACACCGCGCATGAGTTCGTCCGTGTCATCATACACAAATGTGACATAGGCACGATTCGGGAAGTTCAACCGGCCCGAGGTCGTGCCACAAGACGTCTCGGAACCAATCGAACCGTAGCGCGAGAGAATCACGCCGCCGGAGGTCACCGTCAACGTGCGCCCCTCACCCAAATCCCGGTAGGGACCTCCCGAGGTGCCCTTATAGAGCGAGTTGATCGTCTTGTCTTCCGTCAGGGCAAATGCTTTGCCCCAGCAGGAGACATTCTGGTTGGGCGTGGCATCGGCAAGAGCGGTTTGGGTGCGATACGGCGAAATGACTTCATTCTCGTCGTTAACCGAAACAAAATAGGTGGACATGCCGCCCCGGTGGGAGCTTGTCAAAGAGTTACACCAGTTGCCTTTCGTGAGCAGCCATGGAATGATCGGAAAGACTTCGCCGCTGTCCGCCGATGTCGGATCGCCAGGCTCCCCAATCGCATGTTCGGCGAAATTGTCGAACCGGATGTGCTGCCGCACTTCCGCCGGCGTCTTTCCGTAAGAGATGGAGTTCTCTTCGTTCAAATAGAGGACGGCGCCATTGTGTTGCGTCAATTTCGGCACGGTCAACGCATTCGTCGGGTAGCTGGTATTCGTCTGGCGAAGGAAATACATGGCGCTGACGCCGCGCTCGACAGTCATTTCCGCCGGACGGTTCACAATCAATTTGTCCGCCCAATCCCCTCTACCTTCCGCCTTCAACGACAAAAGGCCGCCCTTCAGCACGACATTTTTATATCCGAGTACGTTGCCGGGATTCGCATTCGTGCTCCCGTAAGAATGGTTGATGCCTCGGCCGGCGAATCCCCGCATCATGCCGGCTTCCTCGCTGAAATGTCCAAACTGGACTGTATCCAGCCAGCCGGCGATTTCCAAGGTGGCGTTGGTTACATTGGGCGACCACAAGAAGGTGCCGTAGACCCGGTCGAAGCCGTACCGGGGATGATACGTCGACTCGACGTATGTTCCGGAAAACCGCTCCAGTTCGGCGGAAAGGTTTGCGTAAGTAGGTGCATCGTGGACAATGCGTCCTCCGCCGGAAATCGTGCACCCCGCCGAAAATTCCACCGTCTTTCCATTGGCCGACGTCTTCACGTCGTTCATGTTTGTGATGCGGAGCTCCTTCCCTTCGGGCAGGATTACATCGGCATTGCCGAACCTGAGCAATACGCGGCGCATTTCGTTGCTCGCGGCATTGCCGAATCCGCCGTCGATGACAAGCCCCTGCGACAAGTCGCACAAAAGACGTTCCGCATGCCGGACGGAATCCGGACCCCGCCCGATCGTAAACCAAATGTCTCGATTCTTGATCTGGCTGGAGCTGAAGATAATTCGCGGAACGGTTCCATCGCTCTTGGCAAACCGCAAGACGTTTGTCAACGGACCGTTGTCGTTTCTCGCCAACTCAATGTTGCCTTCGTTGACGAGATAGCTGTTCAGAGACCCCTTATGGATTTCTCCAAGGATGATGTCAGGAGCGTTTTCGTCGCTCCCGAATGAGAAGGAGTTGCTGTTTTCTTTTCCGTTCCGCTGGAAAATCATCGCCACGTCGTCCACATTGTGCGGATAATCAATCCCCGTCAGCGAATCGTCGTTGAGACAGATCCAGTTCGCGGGATCCCGCCACAGATAGTTCTTCTCGGTCCAAAGAAATACCCTACCTTCTCCCGCCGGAACTGGAGGGGCAACCAACGGAACGGAGGAAACCACGATGTTGGTCGAACCGAACGGATCCGTTTCGTGGTAGACGATGGCGGTGCCGCCGCCCTTTAGCACCCGCACGGTACGCCCGTCGGGCTGTAATTCGCCGACCGTCTCGTTCGCCACAAAGTAGGAGCCGAATGCATTCGAAATCTCCGGGAGCACAACCGTTTCTCCGGCTTGCGGGTAAAAGTCCCGGCAATCGGAAAGATCACCGGCGACATACCGGTTCACACCTCCGGAAATCTCCGCTTCAACGGTTGCAGAATACGGGCTGCCCTCAAATTCGCAATCGACCGAATAGACAACCCGAGCTTGCGTTCCGGACTCGATGGCAACAAATGCCGGACAACGGAATACCCCGTTTACCGCCTCGAGCGTCCACGTTTGGACCGTTCTGCCGTCAACCGCAAGCGTTACCGAGCCGGTCACGCCGTCCAGGATATCCGACAAGGTCACGGAAATGTCGGAGCCGCCTTCGGCTCGAACCGCCGAGATTTCCGAAACAACATACGGCTGCGAATGTGTCGTGAAAGCGAAGACCTCGCTATAGAAAACCAAACCGCACGAATTCAACGCCTTTCCGCGCACCCAATAGGTCGTGCCCGGCTCAAGTCCGTCCGCTTTCGCCGTGAACCGTTGCGGCAACGCGCCGGAAACCGTCCCGGCAGGAAAAGCGAGGATATCGGAAAAATCGGCCGTCTTGGAGAGTTCCAAAGAAAACTCCACTGATGCGGATCCCGCGCCATAGTCGGAAAGTCCCAGCTGACATTCCGCATCCGTGAACCCGCGCTGGAGCAAACCGCAATATTGGAAAGAACCCGGAAGCGGATCCTGCGTCTCGAAAGAAACCGCACTCGAAATCGCCTCATGTCCAAGATCGTTGACGGCCTTGACCGTAACCCAATAGGCGGTAGCAGAACTCAGCCCGTCCAAATTGTACGAAAACACCTGCGGCTGATCGAGATCTTCGGCCAACGCAATCGTCCGCTCTTGCTCTGTCAGGCCGGCATCCGTCCAAACGGTCAATTCAAGCGAAACGGACTTCGCCCCCGCCCCCAATGCAGTCAAGCTTACGGTAAAGGAAGCATCATTGTATGCAATGGACGAAGGAGCCAGCTCGGCCGAAGGATTCGCTTCGATCTTGAATGGAAGCGAGTACTCGATGAAATCGACGCCGTTGGCTTCCT
>JAEDLN010000021.1 GCA_016295275.1 Kiritimatiellia bacterium | reverse complement strand
TGGTCGAAAATAAAGTGAAACACGATTCATCAACTTCTATTTTCTTTTAGAATACACAATTTCTGTTCGATAATAAAGTTAATTCTGCAATGTCAATTTGTATTTGACATTATTTCAAGCCTCTTTTCCAACGAGTAATCCGTCAACCCTCTTGACTGTCATGCCAAACAACGCCCATCAATCATCACCAAAGCTCTTCGATACAAAAAAAGGGTTGCCGAAGCAACCCTAAGGAAATTCTTCCTTCGGCATATAGCCTTATTGTGAATTGAATTTCTGTCCAGTATTATCTTTCCCTCGTAAACCCTGTCAAGCACTTTTTTCTTTTTCAACATTTTTGATGAATTGGCAAAGTAGATACCCATAGGGTGTGGGCAAAATAGTTGTTCCGTAACGACAGAAAACGCCTATGCCACGATATCTCATTGTCCCAAAACATAATTTCTGGATCATATGACCGGAATGGACATTTCCTTTGTCGACTTCGGTAGACGAAAATGCAAAATCGATAGGAATAAATGCCCCGGGATGATGATCGTTTGATTTGCCAGGTGACCTTCTATAGCCAGGTGCGCAAAAACGGCAGCAGAATCGATTCGAACTCCGTCTGGGAATCCGCTTCCGACATCAGACGAATCTGCTTCCGAATTGCCCAAACGTGGAGCAAAAACTGCGCCCGATCCCGATCGGTCTTCGGAAGCGCTTCCAGCCGACTCAATGCATCGCCTGCAAGGAATGGCCAGGCCGCCGCAACCGTCTGCGGTACCCACCGGCCCTCGACATTGGTCCATTCAACACGATTGGTCACTTGTTGCTCGCCAACCCAATAGACCATGTTCAACGTTTCCGGCGCAGAATCCTCTGCCGCGCGAAGCGGCTCCAGCCAACGGCCGGACCGTTTCCCGAGCTGCAAAATGAGACGAACCGTCTCCTGAATGCCTTCGCTATCCAAAACGGATTCGATTTTTCCCTCGCGAAGCGCCGTCCGGTCAAGCTGACGGACCGTCTTGGACAGAGAACGCCCCAACTGGCGAATGTCGTATGCACGGACTGTCAGGAACTGCTCCCGCGTCGGATACGGCAACGGTTCTTCCGTCAGAAAATCCGCAATCCGGCTCGACTGTTTGTCGAACAACAGCGCGACGTCCAACCAGAGCCCTTGGAACGCCAGCCACATGTCGTCGTCCAACGAACGGGCCGCCACCGATCCCAGCATCCGGATATTCTGCCGGTAGGACTCCGGGAGCGACCGGTAAAAGGAGCCTACATCGCCGCTGTAGACCCGCTCCCGCAGGTAATTGGCCGTTCCCAGCAAATCGGACGGATCCGGCGCCTTTGGAGGCGGGGGCGATGCGCAACCCGCAAAAAATGCGACACAAAGAGAGGCAAAAAAAGAAATTCGTCGAATGCGCATGGCAAAACAATTGGAAAACTAGTTCATGGACGGATTCCCGGCTTCGTAGCGAAGACGGGTCTGATAGGCGGCAACCCCAAAAGCCGTCACGACATTGAGGCTATTCTTGATTCCGGAGGCGGGAATCGCAATACAGGCGTCGGCAGAGGCGACAACGTCCGGATCGAGACCAAACCGCTCGCTTCCCAAAAGAAGAGCGCCCGGAAAAGCAAATGTTGCCGATGAAAGAGGAATCGCACGCTTCGAGGTTTCCAAGGCGTAGATTCGCCGTCCTTGCCGCCGCAATTCCGCAATGGCGTCCCGGATGGTGACGAACGAACGCCAAGGCACGGATGCGACGGCTCCCAATGCGGCCCGCTCCAATTGCGGCGCCATGTCGGGCGTTGCCGTATAGCCGCAAAGCCAAAGCGCCTCGAATCCGAAAAAATCGGCCGTTCGAAAAAGCCCGCCGACATTGAAAAGACTCCTCAAATTGTCGGCTACGGCAATCATCGGCATTTTTGCCGGGGGCTTGCCGCCCGCCGGACTGTCCGAATCCGTCAGCTCCATATCCGCGTCCGTAATGCGGGTGCGGCTATCGACGCGCTCGAGCGGCACAAGTACGCAGAGCAGCTGACGGGCATCGGCGTCCGGCGTCACGAGACGCGCCAAGGAACGCAGACGCGGCGACTGCGCCGTCTCCAAGGCCGAACGGACCTCCCGAAGCAGACGGACGCGCGCCGAAGCGTCCGGTGCAAGGCTATACAGCTCCCGCACAAGGCGCAAGGCACGCTTCCATTCTCCGGTCGACGAATCCAATTCCGCCATCGAGCGTCACGCCCCCCCAACGCAATCAGCAAGCAGGATCGCCCGGGTTTGCAGACCCGAGAACCGTCAGCACCGAGATCCCGGTTTCCGCCATGCCGGCCGAAAGAACCATCCCTTCGCTCGTCCCGACATTCTTCATTTCGCGAGGCGCAAGATTGGCAACGAAAACGACGAGTTTTCCATCCAGGACGGACGGATCGGGATAGTAGGCGCGAATGCCGGAAAAGACGGTCCGATGACCCAACGGGCCGACATCCAATTCAAAGCGGACGAGCTTCTTGCTCTTCGGAACGGCCGTGCAGCTTTCGACGCGTGCCACGCGAAAATCGCACACGTCGAATTGGGCGAAATCAATCGTCGCCTTCAGGGGCGGTACGTCTGCGGGCGATGCGGCTGTCTGGGCCGCGGCAGGTGCCGGAGCCGCCGATGCGGGCGCCGCAGCCGCAAAAAGCGCCTTCTGTTCGTCGATCATCGCCTGAACCGCCTTCGGATCGATGCGCGTCGCAAGGTAGCGATACTCGCCAATGGGACGATTCACGAGCATCGTCTCGAGCGACGCCCATGTCCAAGGCTCTTCGCCGAAGAGCGCCGCGGCATTGTCAGCATAAACCGGCAAAATCGGCCGGAGATAGATGGCAAGAATCCGGTACAGGTTGAGAATGGTCGTCAAAACCTTGCGGGTGCCTTCGGGATCGGTGGCGATCGTTTTCCACGGCGCGTGCGCATCGAAATAGGCATTGGCAGCATCCGCAATCTTGCAGACTTCGACGGGCACCTGCGAAAAACGGCGGGCTTCGTAGTGCCCGGCAATGACCTCGGCCCGGGACAGCGCGTCTCGAATGAGGGCCGCTCCCTCTTCGTCGGGTTCTCCCAAACGGCCGTCCAGACGCTTTCCAATCATCTGCGCGCCGCGGGACGCGAGATTGGTAATCTTGCCGACAAGATCCGAATTGACGCGCTGGACAAAATCATCCAAGTTCAAATCGATGTCGTCTGTCGTGTTGTTAACCTTGCAGGCGTAATAGTAGCGGAGATAGCCCGGATCCAGATGGTTGAGATAGACGCGGGCATTCAGGAACGTTCCGCGGCTCTTGCTCATCTTTTCGCCGTTGACGGTCAAAAAGCCGTGCACATTGACGTGCGTCGGTCCCTTGTAGCCGGAAGCATGGAGGAGCGCCGGCCAAAACAGACAGTGGAAACGGACGATGTCCTTGCCGATGAAATGGTACAGCTCGGCATCCGGATTCTGCCACCAATCTTCGAATTTCTCGCCGTGCTTGTCGCACCAGTTTTTGAGCGATGCCATGTAGCCGACCGGAGCATCCAGCCAGACGTAGAAGAATTTTCCGGGATGTCCGGGAATCTCAAAGCCGAAATACGGAGCATCGCGCGAAATATCCCAAGGCAGCAACTCCTTGTCTTCGCCAAACCATTCCTGCAACTTGCGGGCAACATCGCCGGGCGTGTGCTGTTCCAGCCAATCCTTCAGATATGGCTTGAATTTCGCCAAATCGAACAGAATGTGCTCGGCGCCGCGAATCTCGAGATCGGTGCAGCCGCACGTCGCACAGTGCGCGTCCTTCAGCTCGTCGAATCCATACGTCGAACCGCACTTTTCGCACGAATCGCCATACTGCTCCGTGGCACCGCATTTCGGACATGTCCCCTTCACGAAACGGTCGGGCAGAAACATCTTGCAGTTCGGACAGTACAGCTGTTCGACCGTACGCGTAATGAGCGCGCCGCTCTGCTGCAATTTGCTGAAAATATCGGTGCAAAAAGCAAGATTTTCCGGCGAATTGGTCGAATAGAAGTTGTCGAATCCAACCTGAAAAGCGGAAAAATCGTCGTTATGGAGCTTCCACACTTCCTCGATCAGATTCTCCGGCGTGCGGTTTTCCTTCCGCGCCCGGATCATGATCGGCGTGCCGTGCGTATCATCCGCGCAAATGTAAACGCATTCGTTTCCCCGCATTTTCTGGAACCGGACCCAATAATCCGTCTGAAGATATTCCAGAAGATGGCCCAAATGGATATTGCCGTTGGCATACGGCAAGGCCGCCGTAACAACGATTCTGCGTTTTTTCATGTCAAATTCTCCTCAAAAAAGGAATCCTGCTCCAAGATGAAATCGATTGGAGAATCCTATCAAAAGGGCCGTTTTTCGTCAAAAAAACCACTTCCATTCTTTCCCGTTTCCAAAAAACCTCCCCGGCGTACGCGACGGCCCGCCGCCGCACCATGCGGCACGACAACGCGCATGCCGCGATATCCGTCCGTGGCGCCCCGCCCCCGAATCCTCCCCGTCCGGAAAAAAGCCGATGAGGGGTAGACGATAAAGCGTTTCTTGCGCTAAAATCGTCAGTGGGAAACAATTCCGTTTCCCGCTAGCAAGGAGGTTTGTCATGCTCTCAGATTATGTCCAATCCGCAGACTGGAAAAACGAAAAGCATATTCCGGTCATTCTTTGTCCCGATTGCGTTCAGGCATCCGAGCCCTTCGAGATCGAAGTGGCCGTCGGCAAGGAGATTCCCCATCCCAATACGCCGACGCACTTCATTGCATGGATTGCGCTCCACTTCGTGCCCGCCGATTCCCACGTCTCCATCGAATTGGGACGGTTCGAAATGAGCGCGCACGGCGCCTCCGCTTCCGGAGACGGTGGCCCGGCCATTACGCAAAGCAAAATCAAATGCTCGGTGGCTCTTCAGAAGCCCGGCAAACTTTTCGCAACGGCCTATTGCAACATCCATGGCCTGTGGACCTCCGAAAAATCGGTTTCGGTCCGCTGACCTTTCTGTTCCATCCTCAATTGTTTCGCACAAGGAAGCTCCATGTCGTATCGCTATCGACGCTCGACCTACCGCCGTCCCCCCGTCCAACTTCTCCATACCGATCTCTCGCTGCAATTCTTCGACGATCGCGTCGAAGGAACGGAAACGCTTCTGTTGCAAGCACGGGAATCCTTGACGCAAGTCGTATTGGACGCCGCCGATCTGGAAATCGGTCCGGCGACGTTGTTGCAGGACGGCATGGAGCATCCCTTGGCCGCCTTCACGGACAAACCGGACCATAAACTCACGCTTCTGCTGCCGAATGCCATGGAAGCGGGCGACACTTTCCGCATCCGGCTATCCGCCGTTTGCCATCCGAGCGATTCTCTCCTCGAAGGCATTTACCGGGATACGACGCCACCCGGCGCTCCGCCGCAATACATCTCGCAGTGCCAGCAATGGGGATTCCAGCGCATCATGCCCATTTTGGACGATTGCACGGCAAAATGCACCTGGCGTACGACACTGGAGGCGGATGCACGCTATACCCATCTCATCACCAACGGGGACGTCGACCGTACCACGCACCCGGACGGCATTCCCGTTCCCGCCCGCACGCCGGGCCGCATCTGCATCACCTATGTCAACGCCATTCCCATGCCCCCGTACCTCTTTGTGGCCGGCGCCGGAACATGGGATATGCTGGAGGACGAAGTGACGACCCCGGGCGGGCGCAAGGTCAAATTGCAGTATCTCGTGCCGCCCGGCCGGCGCGAGGGCGCATTCCTTCCGATGGAAATCCTCAAGGATTCCGTTCTCTGGCAAGCCGCCTACATCGGCTACGAATACAAACGGGAATGCTACCGCACCATCTGCATGGAGAAATCCAACTTCGGCGGAATGGAAAACGTCGGCAACACGACCATCATCACGGAAGCCGCTCTTCTCGACCGCTGGACATCCGATCGCCGGCTCGTCTATGCGTACGCCGTAATCGTCCACGAATTCGAACACAATCACTGCGGTTCGGACGTTACAATGGAAACGCCATTCGATATGTGGCTGAACGAAGCCTTTACCGTTACCGTGGAACAAGCCTACCTGGCCGATCGTTTCAATGCCGCCGGACAACGCCTGAGCGAACTGGATTCGCTCCGCGATCCCTTGCGAGGACCCATCGCCGCAGAAGATGCACATGCCGCCGCTCCAATCGTTCGGGAAGGTTTCGACCATCCCGACGATGTCGTGGACGGCGTTACCTATCAGAAAGCCCCGGAAATTCTCGGAATGCTGCGCGTGCTCATCGGGGATGACCGTTACCGCGAGGCGACCAAAACCTATTTCCGGAAATTCGACAAGGGCAATGCGAATACGGAGGACTTCCTCGAAGTATTCCGCGATTTTGCCCCCGATGCCGACTTGCTGAACCGTTTCTTCCAACCCTGGCTCTTCTCGTCCGGTTATCCGAAAATCACCGGCTCGTGGCGCTATGACGCCGCCGCAAAGCGATTGTGCGTTACCCTCCGCCAAGAACGGAATCCGCCGGAAACGACCCCATTCGTCGTTCCCTTCCGGATTCGCGCCGTCACCGCAGAGGGATACGTCATTCCCGATTCCGACCGACTGCTTGTTCTGGAGAAACCGGAACAGGAATGGAGCTTCGATGGTATCCTTGGGCAACCCGCCTTTTTGGACTGGAATTCCGACGGACCCTTCTACGGCGTCTTTCACGACACGTCCGCAACACCGGAAACCTTGGCGCTTTCCGCCGCCGTCCACCCCTCCCCCGTCGGCCGCGCCACCGCTTTTGCGGCATTGACCGATTCCATCCTCATCCGCCATATCGAAAACCCGGAGACCCCGTTCCCCGTCACACCCGGCTCTCCATGGTTCGACGCCTTCCGCGCCCTGCTCGTGCAAACCGATTTGCACGAAAGCGTTCGCGCCAGAATGCTGACCGTTTCCGAAGATCTTCTCGACCGAGAGTACCTGCCCCGTGCGCTGGAACGCGCACAGGCGGCAGAAGCGCTCCGCCGCGCCGCATCCGCGGCAATCGGCGCCGAACCGCTGCGCAATGCCTGGAAATCCGCTTGTGAGGCAGCCTATGCGGAGGCATCGCGCAACCCGACCGCCTTCCCGCGAATCCTGCCCCTCCGGGCTCTTGCACGCGCACTCGGCTCGCTCTACGCGCGAACCGGCGATTCCCGCATCGCGGCTGACTTCCGCGCACTCTTCGATCGCGCCGTTTGCGTCGACGAAATGGCCGATGCCATTCGAGCCACCATTGCGGCAGGGCAAACCGATGCCGCCCGCAATTTGCTTGCCCGCATGCGAAAGGACGCCGTCCGCCATGTATCGGGCTATAGCGTCTACCTGGCAACGCTCGGCTCTCTTCCGATTCCGGACGTCTTCGACTGGGCGGAGCAGGAAGAAAATACGCCCGAATACCACCCGGAACATCCGAGCTACGCACGCGCGCTCCAAGGCGCACTGGCACGCAACAACCTGCAGCTGTGGACGCCGCGCGGCCTCCAATGGCT
Organism: Kiritimatiellia bacterium; assembly: GCA_016295275.1. Lineage (GTDB taxonomy): Bacteria > Verrucomicrobiota > Kiritimatiellia > RFP12 > UBA3636 > JAEDLN01. The sequence continues at coordinate 10,041 of JAEDLN010000021.1, read as the reverse complement.
CGAAGAAGCGCTCCTGCGAATGGCGCCCGTCAATGAAAACGTCCCGATCCTGGTCATGGGAGCCGTCCAGAATGTCCGCTCCTTCCGATCCCCGCTCCGCGAAACCGTCCGCGCCCTCCTGCAACGCGTTCAGACCGCCTTGCCCGATATCGCCCCGGAAGCGCATGCGCTCGCCGCCCGCATCCGCGATGCCTTGAAAGAATAATCGCTCCTTTTTCCTCCGCCGCGACGTTTCCCGACAGCCATGGACGCCATCGACCGCCTCAAAATCCTTTCCACGGATTCCCAATACGATCTTTCCTGCTCTTGCGGCACGTCAAAGAATCCACGAGAACATCGCCGGCGCCGCCAAGACGGCTCCTGGCTCTACCCCGTTTCTCTCCCGTCCGGCGGAAAAGGCATCATCCTCAAAACGCTTGCCTCAAACGTCTGTACGTCCGACTGCGCCTATTGCCCGCTCCGGAATGGCACCGACTCCGTTCGCCGCTGTTCGCTCTCCCCCGATGAAATCGCAGATCTTTTCCTCGAACAAAACCGCCGGACGCCCCTCATCGGTCTTTTCCTCTCCTCCGGTATTGCCGGTACAGCGGACCGGGCTATGCAAAATCTCATTGATACGGCTAGCATTTTGCGGAAAAAACATCGCTACCGCGGCTATCTGCACCTCAAGATCATTCCCGGAGCCTCCGAGGCGGCAATCGAAGAAGCGCTCCGCCTCTCCTCGCACGTCTCGCTGAATATAGAGGTGCCGGGAGAAAAATACTTCCGGAACGTCTCCCGCTACAAACGATTCGACGAAGATATCATCCGCCCGATTCGATATATCGCGGAACATTCCGGAAAACAGACCGAACATCCGCGCGTCAAATGGAGCTCGCAATTCATCGTCGGAGCCACCTCGGAAACCGATGCGGAAATCGTCCGATACATGGGAGCAATGTACGATCGTCTCCATCTGAATCGCTTGTTCTTCTCCGCCTACCAGCCTCCGCCTGAAAATCGTTTCCAATTGGACGACGGCAGCCAAAACCGGCGCGCCGATCGGGAGCACCGTCTCTATCAAACGGACTGGCTGGTCCGCAAGTACGGCTTCAAGGCCGACGAACTGCTCTTCGACCGAAACGGCTTCCTGGATCTTGCCCGGGACCCCAAGCAAGTCTGGGCCGACGCCCATCCGGAATTTTTCCCCGTTTGCCTCAATACGGCCGACAAAAATACGCTCCTGCGCGTTCCGGGGATCGGCCCCACCGCTGCCGCCGCGATCCTTCGATGCCGTTCCATCCGTCGCCTTGGCTGCTGGACCGATGTCCCGCTGTCCGGAGCGCTTGCCGCACGGGCATATCGCTATTGCGTGTTCAGCTGATTTCGCCGCGACCCGCCTGCGCCGCCGAATCGGAACAGGCCAATACCGCCGCCGAAAGCAGGAACCCGATCGTCCACACAATGGCCGGAATTTGCAGCGAAAAATCAAACAGCGAATGAATCGTGTAGACGCAAAGAAGCAGAAGCGCCGCCGTCGGAAGAGCCCGCTCCATGATGGGACTTGACGAATAGGCGAGCACCGTCCCCTGCCGGATAAAGACAACGGCCGCAATCGTAAAATAGGCGATGAGGAAGAGAAGAAAACCGACTACGCCATACTCCTCCAGCAGTTGCGTCCAATCGCTATGCACCTCGTAAAGATGGTAGGACGTATTGGTCAGCCGAGGCTTTTTCAGAGTCTTCGGATCGCCGTTTACCGGGCGAACCCCGTCCTCCGTCGCCGCAAACTGTCCCCAACGATTGGAATGCTGCCCGGGTCCGATGCCCCAAACCGGATTGCACCGCCACGCCCGTAGCGCCGAATCAATGTAAGTCCCGCGATCGAATTGATACCAAAAACTGTCCGAAAACCGATCGGCAAATTTCGAATGGCTCTCGGATGTCATCCAAGCATGCCAAAGCGGATGCTTCTCCATCCGTTGCATCAGCGGATTGTTTGTATACCGGACCGCACAACCGATGCCAATTGCAATCAGAAGCCCCAAAAACGTCCCTCCGAACCGGAAGAGCGGACGATGCCCCCGCAAGGCAAACAGCGGAATGCCGACGGCGAGCCCCGCAAACAAAGAGGCCAGACCGCCGCGCGACAACGAGTAAGAGTTGGCCGCCGTCAACAGAAGCGCAACGACGAGAGAGAGCAAAAATGTCTTCCGCTTTACGCCGGGCGTGCAGCAAATGGCCGCCAAATAGCAAATGCCGATGTTCAGATAGGCCGAAAAATGGTTCGGACAATAGAAGGGCGCACTCGCACGGCCTTCATAATGAAAATCGTTGGCCGCAACCCACAAAATCCGCATGTCGTTGGTCAGATAGTGGTTGACGACCCCGCAAATCCCGACCAGCACCATGTCGGCCAACAACAGCCAAAGCATGATCCGGCGCATGCGATGATTCGTGCAGACCAACGTCAGCAACGCCACAAAAACAGGCGTTGCAAAAAGAAGCAGGCTGCGCTCCGCCTCCATGGCAACGATCGGCATGCCGGGAGAAGATTCTCCCGTTGCCCGGATCAGCCCATACCCCAAAAAGGGAACAAGTGACAAAAGCGCCACTATCGCCCGCGCCGGATACCGGCGCGACGGACTTCCCATGCAAATGTCCAATGCCGCACCTACGCCCGCAAAGGCACAGGACGCACACAGCAGAATGAGAACGCCCCAAAACCACCACATTTCCCACGATCCGAAAAACCAAACGCTCGAAAACAGAAAAGCTGCGAGCAAATAGGCCGCAATCGCGTAAAAGACACTCGACCAACGAGTCCGATCGATCAACAACTCTGAAAAGGAAGACATGGGAATAAACACGCGCGGGAAGATTTGACGGAAGCGACCGAATCGCAGAAAAGAAAGAATCCCTCCCGGCGCGCGGGAGGCGCATCGAAAGGGATTCCTCTCCATGTTCCGGAATCTCCGGAACAAAAGTCAATGTTCGCTAGAGTGCCTTGAGGGCAATGCAAGCATTGTGCCCGCCAAAGCCAAGCGCATTGTTGAGCGCAACCTTAACCGTGCGCTGACGAGCCTGGTTCGGCGTGTAGTCGAGATCGCATTCCGGATCCGGTGTCGTGTAATTGATCGTCGGAGGAATGACATTGTCGCGAATCGCCAATGCGCAGACAACCGTTTCAAGCGCACCAGCGCCGCCGAGCAGGTGCCCGGTCATCGACTTGGTCGAAGAGATGGAGACCTTGCGGGCAAGCTCTTCCCCGAGAGCGGCCTTGACAAGAGCCGTCTCCGTCTTGTCGTTCATCGGCGTGGACGTTCCGTGCGCATTGATGTAATCCACCTGCTCCGGAGCGACGCCGGCTTCCTTCATGGCCGTCTTCATCGCATGGGCGCCGGCAACACCGCCGGGCATCGGAGCCGTCATGTGGTGGGCATCGCACGTTTCGCCAAAGCCGGCAAGCTCGCAGTAGATCTTGGCCCCGCGAGCCTTGGCATGCTCATATTCTTCCAAAACAATGACCGCACCGCCTTCGCCCATGACAAAGCCGTTGCGATCCTTGTCAAAAGGACGGGAAGCCGTCTTCGGATCGTCATTGCGCGTGGAAAGCGCGTGCATGGCGGCAAAACCGGCAACCGAAACCGGACAAATCGGAGCCTCCGTGCCACCGGCGAACATGACATCCGCTTCTCCGTACTTGATGGAACGGAAGGCAATGCCAATCGCATGCAGACCGGACGCACAGGCCGAAACGACGCCGAAGTTCGGTCCGCGAAGCCCATGCTCAATGCCAATCGTACCGGCGGCCATGTTCGAAATCATCTCGGGAATGCTGAACGGACTGACGCGACTCGTATTGTTCGTCACCATCCGCTTGACTTCGTTTTCCGTAACATCGATACCGCCGACACCCGAAGATACCGTGCAACCATAGCGGTACCGGTCCTCGTCGGAAAGCGCCTTGAAATCAATCCCGCAATCCTCCGCAGCCTGCTTCGCCGCAGCAACGGCATACTGGCAGAAAAGAGCCGAGTGGCGTGCCGCCTTCGGATCCATGTACTTGGTGGGATCGAAGTCCTTGACTTGCCCCGCAATCTTCACGGAAAAGTTCGTCACATCGAACTTCGTAATCAGATCAATGCCGTTTACGCCGGCGACAATGTTTTTCCAAAAAGTATCGATGTCGTTGCCAACGGGCGAAATGACGCCGAGGCCAGTCACTACAACGCGACGCATATGATATCTCCTGCGGGGACTTGGAATGGGAAACAAAAAAAGAAAAAAACGAACGACACGGAGTTTCGTAGACGCTGACCGCGTCGTCCGCTTGTTGCTTGTTTAGGAACGATCCTAAAAAACAGATTAGAGATTCTCAGGAACGCCCTTGGACTTGAGGAACTCGATGACGGAGCCAACCGTCTCAAACTTCTGGGCTTCTTCTTCGGGGATGGATTCGCCATTCATGAAGGACTTGAACGCATCCTCGATGCTCATCATGAGCTCGGCCTGATCGAGAGAGTCAGCGCCAAGATCATTGACGAAGGAAGAGTCGGTTTTGATGGCGGAAGCATCCTGGTGGAGGGAGTCGGCTACGAGAGCGATAACCTTTTCTTCGAGAGTCATGATATACCTGTTGGATTATGGTGTTTGTTGTGGAAAGCTGCCGCCGCATAAACAGCGGCATTGGAAAAATGTTGATCTTGCAGACTAGGGCATCAGCATGCCGCCGTTGACGGACAGAACCTGACCCGTGATGTACTCGGCCTTGTCGCCCGCCAAGAAGGAAACGGCCTTGGCAATGTCGGAAACTTCGCCGAATTTCTTCATCGGAATGACATCGAGCATCTTCTGCTTGACGGCATCCGGCAGAACATCCGTCATCTTGCTCTTGATGAAGCCAGGGGCAACCGCATTCACGCGAATGCCGCGGCCGCCGAGCTCGCGGGCGCAAGTCTTGGTGAGAGACATCAGACCACCCTTGGAAGCCGTATAGTTCGCCTGACCGGCATTGCCCATCAAGCCGACAACGGATGCAATGTTGACAATGGAGCCGGAACGGGCACGCATCATGATCTTTGCCGCTTCGCGGGTGACGAGGAAGGCACCCTTGAGATTGATGTTCAAAACGGCGTCCCAATCCTCTTCCGTCATGCGGACAAGAAGTCCGTCACGCGTGATACCGGCATTGTTCACGACAATATCGAGAGAACCGAAGAGACGAACCGCCTCCGCAATGCCGGCTTCGACACTCTTGCCGTCGGCAACATTGATTTCCAGCGCTTCGGCTTGGGCGCCCATGGCACGAAGCGCCGCAACCGTTTCTTCGCACCATTCTTTCTTGACGTCGCATACGACAATATTCTGCGCAGTGCCGTCCGCTACAAGCTGTTCGCAAATGGCGCGCCCGATTCCACGGGCCGATCCGGTGACAAGAGCCGTCTTAGCCATAGATGTAACTCCAAAAAAACTGTTGTTGATGAAAGGAAAATATCTGAAATGGAAAAACGCCTAGGCAAGAGCCGCCGCAACGGCTTTCGCCTGATCGGCCGTACCGACATTGTGAAGGGCAACCGACGGAAGCGTGCGCTTGAGCAATCCCGTCAAAACGGCACCGGGACCGAATTCGACCGCCGCCGTGGCACCGGCCGCACCCATTGCCGCCATGTCATCCGTCCAACGGACCGCATGGGCAATCTGGGAAATCATCGATGTGCGGATTTCATCGGCATCGCCGTGAATCTTTCCCGTGTAGTTGGAAAGAACCGGAATGCGAGGCGCCTGAATATCCGCCTTAGCGAGAACCTCCGTCAACTTCTCCGCAGCAGGTGCCATGAAAGAAGAGTGATAGGCACCCGCCGTCTTGAGCACGACCGCACGACCGCCTTTTGCGGAGACCGCCGCAGCCGCAGCCGCAACCTGATCGTGCGTTCCGCCCAAAACGATCTGCGCCGCAGAGTTGTAGTTCGTGACGGAACAACCCGTCTCGGCCGCAATCGCTTCGACAGCCTCGGGGGCAAGCTTCAACACGGAAACCATTCCGGACGGATTCGCTTCGCATGCCTCTTGCATGAAACGCCCGCGAGCCTCGAGAATGCGGACGCACTCCGCAAAGGAAACGGCTCCGCCCGCCCAGAGCGCCGTCCATTCGCCAAGACTGAGCCCTGCCATCAGGTCGAACTTGGCATTCGGATTCTCTTTGCAAAAAGCCGTGTAGGCCGCCGCCGAAACGACGAAGATGGCAGGCTGGCAGACATTCGTCTTCGTCAATTCCTCCATCGGTCCATTGAAAATCGTGGACGAAAGAGAGCCGCCGAGAATCCGGTCGGCTTCCGCAAAAAGAGCCGCGCATTCCGGATAGGCTTCAAACAAATCCTTACCCATTCCAACGGTCTGAGCGCCTTGACCGGCAAAAAGTGCTACGTTCATGTGTGTCTGAAAAAACTGCGTGATTCTGTTCAAAGAGGTTCGATAGAGTTGGATTCTCTCATAAAACGAGGCTTTTGTGAATCCCTAAATTCAAAAAAATCTTTGTTTCTTTCAAAAGGCGCGGTTCGGACAGTCGAAATCCGGTCGAAACGGACAAATCTCACACCGTTTTACACGGAAAAAAAACGATCGTATCGAGCCGCCGCAAGAAGTCCCCCCGCTAGAAGAAATAGGATACGCCAAGCCGAAGCGAGGTTTCGCCTCCGACCGTCAATGAGCCCTCCAACGCGAGATGGTCGGCCGGACTGTACCAACCCGAAATCCGGAAGGAAATGGGAGACGTGCGTTCGGCATCCAATTTGTATTCCGATTCCAACACCGGGAGACTTCCGTCCGCGGAAAATTCCGAAAGACAGTTGAGAACAACGCTTCCGCTGCCACCCCAATACCATTCGTCGTACGTTAGCGCAACCGCCAAATCCAAGTCGAATCGATCCCAAGAGGTATTGTTCTTCCACTTGATGAAACCATAGCCGGGTGTCTGTTCGTCATCCGAAACGGCATCGCCGAGTCCTAGCGCAAGCGCCTTTTCCGCCGCAACAGAAGCCGAAAGCGTCCCGTCCATGCTCTCGTAGCTTGCGTGGACGGAGAAGGAAACGCCCCACTGCTTTTCGATTTCAAACGAATACCGGTAGCCTAAGGCGGCAAACCAGCCGTCACAATCGCCAAGCTTCAAATCCGAAACAAGCGGACCGTCCTCGACAAGGGTATCGGAAACCTTGCCGCCCGAGGCAATGCCTGCTTCCGCTTCGATGCCACGCCATTGCCCCGCAATGCCATAGCGCTTCGTTTCCAATTCGCTTTTGGTCTTCCCCAATTGCCCGCCAAGCTTCCAATCGCATTCGATCTTGTGAAACGGCTCCGCAAACAGAAGAATCGAAGGGCTGACGAAGGTCTGCTGAAGCGACCACTGTTCGTTGTTCGCCCGATAGGTTCCGGGATTCGTCGACGGAACGGGTGCCAAAACCCACCGGGCCGGCAAATCCTTTGTCCAGGGCTTTTCCGTATCCGCAGACTGCGCAGGCGCACGAACCGCTTGCGACAAAACGGCAACCGACTTGTCGGGATCCGTGCCTTCGAAATCCTGAATGCGCGTAAATACGTACGCCTTCTTCCCGAGCCCGATAATGCGCTGCTCGATCAAATCGTACGGGCCTTCCAAGCCGAGCGTCTTCGCGTCGGCAAAAGAGATCTCCCCGGGAGCAGCTTCCATTACGATCCATTGCCGGCGATCGACCGTAAAGCGATGGCCCGGCTTGTTTACGATCGGCCCGATCGTCTGTCCGGTAATGGTTTCCGTCAGCCAAAAGCAACGATACGAAGCGGCCGCCATCCCTGCACGCGGGAACAGAATGGCAACCCCCAACAGAACTGTGAAAAGAAAACGATGCATGGATGGAAATCCAATCCGGAAAAATGTTGCAAAATCGATTTAGTGCGCTTCCAGAATATCTTCGATCATTTTGCGGAGCTTTGCCGGATTGGTGACGCCAATCGAAACGTCCGCCTCGACACCGTCCTTCAAGATCAAAAGCGTCGGAATCGATTGCACGCCAAAACGGGCGGCGACTTCCGGGGCTTCATCGACATTGACTTTGTAAAACCGCACCGGCTTGTCCGCCATATCGTCCGCAACCGATTCGAACAACGGCCCCATCATGCGGCAGGGTCCGCACCAGGTCGCCCAAAAATCGATTACGCAGACGCCTTGCGAAGTCTCTGCGTCAAAATCGGCAGTCGTCAATTCTTTCATGTTGTATTGTCCTCCAAAGTGAAATGATGGAAAAAAGAAATCGATTTGAAATCGTCGTTGGATGCCGGTCATTCCCATCCAAACGCCAACGGACTCATGATTCCGAAAAGGGCGCCATTTCCGGCTTGATGACCTTGACGGAAATTTTCGCCAGCTCCTCGGTCAGACGGTTGAACATCTCCTCGCCTTCGTAAACACCGACAATCGCGCCGCCGGAACCCGTGAACTTCGCACTCGCCCCGCAGGCGCGCGCAACCGAAACCATGCGGATGTTTTCCGCAGAAACCTGCGAAACCTCGACACGCTTGTCGAAATTCAAATCCATCAGCTCGGAAAGCCGTTTGTAGTTCCGCGATTCGATGCAGGCGCGCGCCTCGGCGGTAATGTCCGACCAAAACTTCATCGCATCCACGACGGCTTTGTCGCCGGCATTGTACCGCGCTTTCAGATTGTTGTGATAGACGCCGGAAACTTCGCTCAAATCGGTTCGGTAGGCAACATAGACGGGCGGCATCAAAGACGCGTCGAGGCAGACATATTCGCCGTACCCGCGGGATTCGAGCAAGGCACGGTCAAAGTCCATGTAGACGAGTCCGCCGTAGACTTGAATGACGCGATCCTGCAAACCGGCTGCAATGCCAAGCTCCTTCTCCTCTGTCGAACGGATGATATTCGCCAACTCGGGTTTCGGAATCGAGACGCCATAGAAGGTCTGCAATGCACGGTACGTAGCCGTGACAATGGCACTGGACCCGGCCATGCCGACCAGCCCCGGAATCGTCGACTCGTATTGGATCGTGAAATTGCGGCGATCCAGATGAATGCCGTGCGTCACGACATACTGGTAAAAGGTCTTGATGGCGGCCTTGATCAACCGAATGCCGCCATAGTAGCCGAAGAGCCGGACCGACCGCGAGAGATCTTCAATGGAATCGAAGGTTTCATGATCGCGGACGGAGGGGAGTATGCATAACTTGGGCGACTCCCAAAGCGTGACGGTTGCCTGAAAATTCGAAAAGGCAAACGAGATCGTCTTTCCGAAATAGCCGTCGGACGGATTTCCGATGAGAGCGGCTCGGGCAGGGGCTGTGGTGCGGATGATCATGTCAGATGAAACGGATCGGGGTTGATGCAGGCGGAAAGCCCGCGGGGGCATGCCGGCGATGGTAAAACGGCGCAAAACCGACCTGGAAACCATCGCCGGTGACACGGACGGAACGGGCTAGGCAATGAGGCCGGCAATCGCCGAACCGATCATCGGGGCGTCTTCTACGCAAATCGTATCGAAGTAGATGCCACGGGCTCCCAAAACCTTGCGGAGACCTTCCTCGACGCGAGAGCGGAACATCGCCGAAACGGTCTTGTAGTAGGTCGAGCCGTCGATCGTAATGCAGACGGGATGCATCGGATCGTGTCCCTTCCCGCACCGGATAACCGCCATGGAAATGTTGGCAACCGTCAGCTCCGCCGCACGGATGAAGAGCGCTTCGCTCAACTCGCGCATGAGACTGCGGTCCTCTTCCGTCATCGTGAGCTTGGCAAAAGGTCCGTCGATATACGGATTGTAGGTGAAACGGTCAAAATCGATCGTGGTCAATTCCTTCCAGGAAAGAATGCCGTCCGCACAATCCTTCGAGAAAAGACCTTCCTGCGCGGCACGGCGCAACATCATCAGACCCGTCGTTCCGATGTAGGCGCCGGAAATCATCTTCTCGTAAATGCCTTCATTCGGATCGCGAAGCGCGCGACTGACGTCAAAATCGAACTCCGAACGCGAAAAACCGTCAAAGCAGCCGGACTCGACATTGATGATCATG
>JAEDLN010000020.1 GCA_016295275.1 Kiritimatiellia bacterium | reverse complement strand
CGCGGCGGCGCGATGGGGACATCGCGCCCTACCGCCAAGCCGCACGAGAGGTGCGCACGGCAATGGGGGACGGGCGGTGCGCACGGCAACGGGGGCCGGGCGGTGCGCACGGCAACGGGGCACGGGCGGTGCGCACGGCAACGGGGCACGGGCGGTGCGCACGGCAACGGGGCGCGAGAGGTGCGCACGGCAACGGGGCGCGGGCGGTGCGCACGGCAACGGGGCATGGCCTGGGAGCGGCATGCGGGATGCGTGGCGAGGGCGCACCACGGGACACGGGAACGGAATAGGCGGGGGACGGGCGGTGTTCGATTGACGAAAGAAGGGGAAAAGAGGAAGATAACGGTGCCGGACTCGGATGAGAAATTCTTGAGAAACGGCGATTTTTTCAACTTTAACTTTCATTTGACAATGTCACATTTGGAACAAGAACCTGTTCGTGTCGCGCTCCTTGGAATTGGAGGATTCGGGTCGGTTTACTGCAGCAATCTCTTTGGAAATCCGGAGTTGCAGACCCGTGCGAAGCTTGTTGCGGCGGTAGATCCGTTTGCGGAAACGGCAAAATGGTATCCGGAGTTGGCGAAGCGTGGTATTCCCGTCTTTCGGGATATCGACGAGTTGTTCCGGTCGGATTGTTCGCCGGAGCTTTGTTGCATAGCGACGCCGATCCAGTTTCACAAAATGCAGACGATCCGGTGTCTGGAGAAGGGCATTGGCGTCCTGTTGGAGAAGCCGTTTGCCGGGAGTTCGGAAGATTGCCGCGAGATGATTCGGGTTCGCGATGAAACGGGCGGTTATCTTTCCATTGGTTTTCAATGGAGTTCGGATCCGGTGATGCGTAAAGCGAAAGCGGATCGGGATGCGGGCGTATTTGGGAAACCGGTTGCCTGCAAGGCGCTTGTGATGTGGCCTCGCGACGAGGCGTACTACAAGCGTGGAATCGGTTGGGCCGGACGGCGTTATGCGGCGGATGGCACGGCGATTTTCGATTCGGTTGCCTCCAATGCCACAGCTCACTATTTGTTCAACATGCTTTGGTTCATGGGGCAAGGGGACGAAGGGTGTCTTCCGGCGGATGTCTCGGCTATCGAGCGTCGAGCTAACGAGATTGAGACGTACGATACGATCGAGTTGCGTTCGACGCTGGACAATGGAGTCAAGCTTCTGTATTTGGCATCGCATGCCGCGGGCAAGGATCACTTTTGCGATCCCTGTTTCGAGTATACGTTCGAGAAGGGGGTATTGCGGTACAACAATGCCGATCAGCCACGCGGCGAAATCGTCTTTACGGCAAATGACGGGACGGTGTTTTCGTATGGCCAGACGAACCGCGATCCCGGCGATCTCAAGATCATCCAAGCGGTCGACAATGTCCGCAAGGGAAGAAAAGGCGTTTGTTACTGTCCGCCCGAGCTTGCGCTCAAGCATATTCTCATGTTGGAGGCGGCCGACAAGTCATGTGGCGGCGTACGGGCGTTTCCGGCGGACAAGGTCTGGAATGACGGGGGCTTCCATACGGTAACCGGACTTGCCGAGGAGTTGCGGGCCCGTTATGCGGCGGGGGCGCTTGCGTAGCAGGCAATCCGCAAAACGTCCGATCCGAAAATCGAAAAGGCAGAGCGCGTTGAAGCGGCTCTGCCTTTTTCGTTTTCGGGGAAGGACCGGCAAAAGGCCGGTTTGAGCGGGTTAGCGCATTTTCTTCATTTCGAATTGTTTGCCGCGCAAAGCGTCGCGAGCGAATTCTCCCCAATATTCGGTAGGAGCATAGCTCCAGTCTTTCAGCATTCGCGGTGCGGACCTGGGATGGAAGCACCATCCGGTCCAGTTGATCTTGTGTTTTTGGATGAAGCCGAGCATATCCGGGACGAACGTATAGGGGTCTTCCTGGTCTTCTTCGGGGATGAAGTTCATGACACCTTTGACTTCGGCGCCGACCTCTCCGAGGAAGACGGGGTATTTTTCGAGAACGGGGAGCATCCGGTTCCATCCTTTATGCCAGTGATAGGTATGCCATGAGTACATGATTCCGTTGCCATCGGGATCATCTAGGGCGTATCCGTTCACGACGCCCGTCAGATCGTTTGCCCAGAAGAGGCCGCCGGCGATGCAGATGTTTTTCGCACCGGTCGAGCGAATGGCATCGACGAGCGCTTGCATACCGACCGATGCGAAGCCCTGGTTTTTCTTTTTCTCTTCTGCGGACAGGAAAGCGGATTCGTCGCGGCCTTTGGCGTTCCCGACCCAACCGCCATTCCGCCAGACCTCCCAACTGATGCCATGCGGTTCATTGAACAGATCGAACAGGACGGCGGGGTGGTTTTTGAAGTGTTCGGCGCATTCGATCCAGAACTTGAGATGATCTTCGTTGGGGGCGCGGAAGCGGTGCAAATCGACAACGACGTAGACGCCGCGGTTCGCGGCGAGTGCGACGATGCCATCGACCTTTTTGCGGAATGCTTCACCGTTGTCGTTTTGATAGGGGCTTTTCCCCCACCAGTGCGCTTCGTTAATGGGGAGGCGGATACAATTGGACTTCCATTCTTCGATTGCGACGATTGTCGATTTTTCGGCTTGCGGATCGCCGGGAATGGTTTCGAGACCATCGACATTGACGCCTTGGAGCCACACTTCCTTGCCGTCGGGGGTCACAAGTCTGTTTCCTTGGACACGAAGCATCGGCGGAAATTTCGCGGGATCGGGGGCTTCCGGCGGGACATAGCGTGCGGCCTCCATTTTCCGGCGGTTTTCCTGCTCGGCGAGGATGGGGGCCGGATCGGTAGCGCGCAAAACAAAATCATCGAGATCCATGGTACCGCTTTTGGCTTGGAAGATGCTGGGCATGAGCACGAGCGTCACGGCCTCGGGCGGAACGAGGAAGGAACGCTTGCGGTCGATCCAGCCCTTCGTATCGCGTTGGATATAATCTGCGCCGGGGGAGGAGGCGAGTTTTTTGCCGTTGATATCGCGGAATTCGAAAAGCGTACGGGCATCGAACCAAGGTTTTGCGCCGCACTTGAGACCGGTCACGCGAGCTTTCCAGGAGATTTCGAGGGCAGGCGTATTGGTCGGGAGCGTAATTTCGCGATAGACCATGAACATTTTATCCGGTGCGAGGGAGCGAATCCGGAGAAAACGGTTTCCATCCTCTTCTTCCCAGGTGGTGGATTCGTTGACGCCCCAGGCCTGTGGGCGATTGGGGGATCGGTCATCGGGGATTTCGAAGGAGCCGTTTGGTATCAGGGTTCCGTTTTTGGCGAGTTCGTCATTTGCCCTTCCGCGATTGCGCTGTGCTTGAGCGGCGCGTTTCGCATCGGCTTCTTGGGCGCGTTTGGCGGCTTCCATACGGAGTTCGGCGGCGTCACACGGGGTCAGGCTGAAATCATCCAGATCGAAGGAGCCGGACTTTGCATTGAAGAGGCAGGGCATGAATTTGAGGATGGCGGCGCCTTCGGGGACGAGGAATTTGCGCGACACATCGGTCCATTCCGCTTGATTGCGATTGAAGTTTGGCGCAGGCGGGTTGGGGCGCACCTGTTTCCGGGAGGCGTCCATGAATTCCATCATGATCCGTGCGTCGAACCAGGATTGCTCACCGCGCTGAAAATCGGAGAGGCGGTAGCGGAATTTCAATTCCAATGCTTCCGTTCCGGCCGGGATCGCGATTTCGCGATACAGCATGATCATTTTTCCGGGCTGGGAAACGGTGAGACGAATGAATCGGTTTCCGTCTTCATCCGCGCCGTAGGAGCCGCCCTCCTTCAAGCGCGGCCAATCGTCAGGCCAATCGTTTTCGGCGTTTGCCCGTTGAAAATCTGCATTGGGAAGATGCACCGACGATGCGGAAAAGGCGGTGATTGCCGAGAGGGCGAGCAGACATGACAGGAGCGGCTTGAGGATGTATTTTGTTTTCATAATCGGATGCGATTTGATTCTGAATGCCTATATCCTATCACAGAGAACCGGAAACGGCAATTGGAAAAATAGACACGAATTATACATGTGTACCGCGAGCCGTTTTTCGCATTCGGCGTCGTTTGACCGGGAATCGATACCGGGGCTTTTCTTTGCGGCAGGTATGACCATCCAAATCGAAGTGGTATAAAAAAACAGATCGAGCACGTGCTCGATCTGTTTTGGAAAAGGGAGGAAGCCGGGTCTATGCGGCGGGTGCAGCGGGCGCATCGGCGGCGGGCGCTGCGGGCGCTTCGGCGGCAGGAGCTGCGGGCGCCTCGGCGGCAGGAGCTGCGGGCGCCTCGGCAGCGGGAGCAGCGGGCGTTTCGGCGGCAGGAGCTGCGGGCGCTTCGGCGGCGGGGGCAGCGGGCGCCTCGGCGGCGGGGGCGGAAGAAGTCGAGAGAACGTCCGCGATGACGTCAGACGAGATGGGGTCGGTCTGGTTGGCGGGAGATTCCACAGGAGCGTCCGCCTTCTTTTCGATCCGATGCGTTTCGGTGAGATCGCCGGAGGTTCCGTGCGGTTTCAGGATGGCGAGCAGCGTCGTATTGAAGAGGAAGATGGCCGCGAGGATAACGGTTGTACGGGTCAGCACATTTCCCATTTGCGCACCGAACACGGCTTCGGTGGAACCGCCGCCGAAGGATATCCCCATACCGCGGCCCTTGGAGCGTTGGATGAGAATGACGCCGATGAGCATGAGGCAGACAATGGCTTCGAAAGCCATGAGAAGACGAATCAGGATATTCAGAACCATAGCGTGACGGACAGGATCTGTCTTTGAGGGAAAAATGCGACAAACGGGGGGGGACGAGTCCGGCAAACGGAATGCGTCAGACGAACGACGTCAAGGCGTGCATTCCGTTTGCCGCGAGCGGCGCAACAATTTACGCCTGCATTCCGGCCTTGATGAGGGCGATGAAATCGGGGGCTTTGAGAGCGGCGCCGCCGATAAGACCGCCATCGATATCCTTTTGAGCGAGGAGACCGGCGGCATTGGCGGGCTTCATGGAGCCGCCATAGAGGATACGGGTGGCCTCTGCAACATCGGCGCCGTAGAGATCGGCTAGGAGGGCGCGAATTTGCGCATGGACCTCTTGCGCCTGATCATCGGTAGCGGTTTTGCCGGTGCCGATTGCCCAAACGGGCTCGTAGGCGATGACGATCTTAGCCATATCGGCGGCGGAGATTCCTTCGAAGGCCTTGCGGACCTGGCGATCGATCACGTCGGCGGTCTTGTTGCCTTCGCGTTCCTCGAGTGTTTCACCGACGCAGACGACGGCGACGAGACCGGCGGCGACGGCGGCGGCGGTACGCTTGTTGACGGTTTCATCCGTTTCGCCGAAGTACTGGCGGCGTTCGGAGTGTCCGATGATGACGTGTGTCACGCCGGCGTCCTTGAGCATATCGGTGGAAACTTCACCGGTGAAAGCGCCATTGGCGGCCCAGTGGACGTTCTCTGCGCCGACGCAGATCGGGGAACCCTTGGCGGCCTCGACGACGGCGGGGATGGTGAGGTAAGGGGGGCAGACGAGAATTTCGGGGAGGGAACCCGCCGGCATTTGGGCGACGATTTCCTTCACGAGAGCAGCGCCCTCGGCGGAAGTTTTGTTCATCTTCCAGTTGCCTGCGATAAGAATACGACGAGACATGGTCAAAAAAGGGATTGAAAAGATTGAGAAACCGGGGAAAGGAAAGAACCCCGAAGGAATGGCTAGGATTATGTTTATTTCGCCTAAAAAAGTCAAGTCGAGGATGAGCGACAGGCGGGGGATTGAAAACGGGAGGCCGGAGGGGTGCCTAACGGCGGAACGTTTGAGATGAAAGCGGCGATTTGCTAGACTTTCGGCTCATGACACCTGCCGATGAAAAATGGATGCGCCTCGCGTTGGAGGAGGCCCGAAAGGGGGAGGGCGGAACCCGTCCGAATCCTCCGGTCGGGGCCGTATTGATCCGCGATGGCGAATTATTGGCGTGCGGGCACCATAGCAAGGCCGGCGGGTTGCATGCGGAAACGGACGCCTTGCGGCGTGCGGCGGCGCTCGGCGCGGATGTAGCGGGAGCGACGCTTTACGTGACATTGGAGCCGTGTTCGACGCATGGGCGCGTACCGCCGTGCACGGATGCGATTTGTGCGGCGAAGATTGCGCGTGTGGTAGTCGGGGTTGTCGATCGGAATCCCCGGCATGCGGGCCGGGGCTTTGGCATTTTGCGGGATGCGGGGATTGCGGTCGAGCGTTATCCGGAAGGGACGCCGTTGGCGGCCGAAATGGAAGCGATTGTCGAGCCTTTTTTCCGTCATCAATGCACGGGCAAGCCGTTTGTGATTTTGAAGATGGCGCAGACGTTGGACGGGGCGATTGCCGACCATGCGGGCGTTTCGAAATGGATTACGAATACGGCCTCGCGCCGTGCGGTCGCGCATTTGCGGCGCCGTTCGGACGTCGTATTGGTCGGGTGCGGGACTGTCTTGGCGGACGATCCTTCGCTCTTGCGCAAATCCGATTTGTGCGAGTTTCCCGAGGAGGGTTTGCCGGGGATGCGTTGTGTTTTGGACGCGCGCGGGCGGATTCCGGCGACGGCGCGGATTTTCACGGATGGGCATGCGTCGCAGACGATTGTCGCCACATCTTCGCTTTGTCCGAAGGAAACGGCAGCGGCTTGGCGGGCGACGGGGGCTACGGTTTGGGAGCTGCCGTTGCGCTTTCCGGCGGGCACGCAGGAGGATCTTGCGGCTCCGGAGCTGGATTTGGAGGCGTTGATGCGCCGGATGGGCGAGGCCGGTTTTTTGCAGGTGCTGTGCGAAGGCGGATCGACCTTAGCGACGGCCATGGTTGCGCAAGGGTTGGCCGATGAGATTTACTTGTTTGTCGCACCGAAGATTCTGGGAGCGGGTTCGCTCCGGACATTTGGCGGGCAGCCGTTCGATTTGCCGACGGCGCCGCGATTCCGGATTACGGACGTGCAGAATATGGAAGGGGATCTTTTGGTCCGGATGCGGTTGGAAAACAACGGATAGGAAGCCATGTTTACAGGACTTGTACAGAAAGTTGGAAAGTTAGCTGGCATTCGCCATGGCGGCATGGGGCGCATCGTTCAGATTCGGAGCGTCGAGCCGTGGGAGGAACCGCTTCAGAAGGGAGAGAGCATTGCCGTACAAGGGTGTTGCCTGACGGTAACGCAGATTTACGGCGATGGGTTTGACGCAGACATGCTGGAAGAAACGTTTGTCTGCACGGCATTTGGCGAGTTGGCCACGAATGCGGCGGTGAATCTGGAGCGTGCGCTTCGGGCCTCGGACCGCATGGGCGGGCACATTGTCCAGGGGCATGTCGACGCCAAGGCGCAGATCGTATCCATCACGCCGCAGGAGCGCGATTGGCGGGTACGGCTCTCGTGTTCCGGGGAGGCGGTTCGCTACGTCGTCAACAAAGGTTCTGTGGCATTGGATGGCATCAGTCTGACGGTCAGCCATCTTCCGGCGCGGGGGCTTTTCGAGGTTGACATCATTCCGACGACGTGGCGCGAGACGTCGTTGCGGGAACGCAAACCGGGGGATCATGTGAATTTGGAAACCGACATCATCGGGCGTTTTGTCGAGCATTTCCTGACAAACGGCATTGGAGGAACCGGCAACGGGATTGACGAGACGCTTCTTCGAAAGGCAGGCTTTCTACCATGAACAATCTGCAAAACCGTGTGATTCGACTTCGGGTGACTTGCATGGCCGGGCCGTCGTTGTACGAGCCTTGCGTCCGGTATCTGGACCTTTTGCCCGGCATGACGCTGTTTGACGTGCATACCACGCTTCAGGATTCGATCCGGTTCGACGATTCCGAACCGTTTTACTTTTTCCAGGCTTCGACATGGAACGGACAGCGCGATTGCATTCCGCCGACCTTGGATTTGGATCCGCTCAAAGAGACGATTGACATCGACCTTTACGACGAGCTTCCCTTTGCGGAGCATCTGCCGGATGCGGGCAGCGGACGTCATCTGTATGACATGACATTCGGAGAGAACGGCGACTGGTGTTTTCAAATCGACCGAGTGGAAGATTTGCCGCAGATCTTGCCGGACGAGTATTATCCTGCGGTAGCGAGCGAGTTGTCGGAGGGGCCGGATCCGTTCCAATACGAGGAGTCTCCGGACGATCCGGAGGATTTGGAAAAGCATTCCCGTGCGGACGAGGACGAGGACGACGATTGCGATTGTCACGATGAGCATTGCGCCTGCGGCGGCGATGCCGAAGAGGAAAGCCGTCGGACCGGACCTGCGGAGGATGGCGAAGATTGGGCGCTTCAGCAGCTTTTGAAGGAGCTGGAAAGCGACGATGACGAAGCATGAAAGAAACGAATATGAACGAAGAAAAAGTCGAACGGCTCATTCGAGAACTGTTGAAAGAAATCGGTGAAGATCCGAATCGGGAAGGATTGGTCCGCACGCCCATGCGCGTTGCCAAGGCGTTGGCGTATTTGACGCGCGGGTATCAAATGAAGCCGCACGAGGTTGTGAACCAGGCGATATTCGAGTCCGGTTCGGACAATATGGTCGTATTGCGCGACATAGACGTCTACAGCATGTGCGAGCACCACATGTTGCCGTTTTTCGGGCATTGCCACATTGGGTACATTTCCCGCGGGAAGGTCTTGGGCGTAAGCAAGATTGCGCGGATTGTGGACTGTTTGGCGGCTCGTTTGCAGATTCAGGAGCGTTTGACCAATGAGATTGCGCGTGCCATTCGCGATGAAACGAATGCGGAAGGCGTGGGCGTCGTGATGGAGTGCCAGCATTTGTGCATGATGATGCGAGGCGTGCAGAAGCAGAATGCCGTCATGAGCACATCGGCGGTGTTGGGCAGTTTTCATGACGATGCCGCGACGCGGGCGGAGTTTTTGTCGATCGTATCCAGCAGTCACCATCGATAAGAGAAAAGGAGCCGACATGGAGAAGAGCGAGGTCGGACGGCAGTCGGAAGGGGCGTGTACGGGGGCGCGGTTTCCGCGCACTGTCCGCGAATGGATCGAGCAGTTGAACGGGAACGGTTCGACGGTTCATCCGGCGATTCAGTTTCTCAAGTATGGGTTTATCGGCGGGCTTTCGTCGGGCGTCAATGTTTTGGTATTCATGCTGGTTGCATGGTTTTTCTTTCCGTGTTTCAAGCCGGACGATCCGATTTTGCGGTTATTGGGGCTTGTGCCGCCGGCGGGGCCTTCGGATGCCGTTGTTCTTGCTCGCTATGCGGTTTATGCGAATCTGGCCGGATTTTTCGTTTCGGACGTCGTCTGCTATTTTTTGAACCGTCGGTTTGTTTTCTTGCCCGGGCGGATGAACATCGCGTTGGAATTTTTGAGTTTTACGGCGGTATCGGGGCTAGCCATTGCGGTGGGGTCCGGCGTGCTGTATCTGATGGTTGCGTGGCTGGGGATTGCAACGAGCTACGGTTTTCTGACGAATGTCGTGGCCTCTGCGCTCTTCAATTACATCCTGCGCAAATTTGTGATTTTCCAAGGCTGAATTCGTTTCTCAGCTTAAAAACGAGAAAACGTCTGCGCCGCGGTTTGCGGGGCAGACGTTTTCGGTTTTGGAGGGAGCGCTTGGTTAGCGCAGTTCCTTTTTGACGCGTTCGAGATCGGCGTCAACCATCATTGTGATGAGTTGTTCGAGAGACGTTTTCGCCTTCCATCCGAGGTTCTTTTCTGCCTTTGTGGGGTTTCCGAGCAGGAGTTCGACTTCGGCGGGGCGGTAGAATTTGGGATCGATCCGGACAAAGTCTTCGTAGTTGAGTCCGACGTGATCGAATGCGATTTTGCACATATCGCGAACGGTTGTGGTACGACCGGTTGCGACCACATAGGTATCGGGCTTTTCTTGCTGGAGCATCAGCCACATGGCTTCGACGTAATCGCCGGAGAAGCCCCAATCGCGTTTGGCGTCGATATTGCCGAGCGCGAGTTCCTTTTGGACGCCCAATTTGATACGGGCAACGGCGTCGGTCACCTTACGGGTGACGAATTCGATTCCGCGGAGAGGCGATTCGTGGTTAAAGAGGATGCCCGAGCAGCCGAAGATATTGAAGGATTCGCGATAGTTGATCGTCATCCAGTGCGCAAAGAGCTTGGAAACGCCGTAGGGGGAGCGCGGATAGAACGGGGTCGTCTCCGACTGGATAGGCTCTTGGACGAGGCCGAACATTTCGGAAGTGGAGGCCTGATAGAATCGGGCTTCCGGGCAGATTTGGCGAATGGCCTCGAGGACATTCAAGGCGCCCATGCCGGTGGCATCGGCGGTCAGGAGCGGCTGTTTCCAGGAAGTCGCGACAAAGGACTGCGCACCCAGGTTGTAGACTTCATCGGGCTTGCAGGCGATCAAGGCTCGGATAATGGACGCGATATCCGTCAGATCGCCATCGAGGAGACGGACCTTGTCCAGCACATCGAGGTATTCGAGTCGCCAAGTTGTCGGGGTGGAGCGGCGTGGCATCAGCCCGAAGACTTCGTAGCCTTTTTCCAGGAGAAATTTGGCGAGGTAAGCGCCATCCTGACCGGTAATGCCTGTAATGAGAGCGTGTTTCGACATGGTATTGGAGCGATTTGCCGCCGTCTGCGGGCAATGGTGCCGAGCGAGGCGTGGTTAGACGGAAAGAGTCTCCCACAGACCCCTCAAATAGTCAAGCCCCCGCGCGATATCCGC
The DNA here is from genome assembly GCA_016295275.1 of Kiritimatiellia bacterium. Classification (GTDB taxonomy): domain Bacteria; phylum Verrucomicrobiota; class Kiritimatiellia; order RFP12; family UBA3636; genus JAEDLN01. The sequence goes on along the minus strand of JAEDLN010000020.1, from coordinate 6,935 downwards.
GGCCGGCAGATCGGGCCTCGGCTCAAGGACGACGGGGATTTCCGGACGGGAGACGAATTCCGAAAAGAAGCGAAAATCGACGAGGCCGCCCGGCGGCATGCAATGGTCGTGCAGTTCGCGTGAGACGTCGTGTACATGGAAGCCGCCGATGGAGCGACCGATTTGGCGGAGAAAACCGCGGTGATGCATGAGACCCAGTTCGTGTCGGATTTGCGCGTGACCGATATCGTGCCAATAGGCGAGAGGGGCTCCTTCGAACGCCTGCAGCAGGAGCATCATTTCCGGTTCGTTCGGGCACCCGTCTGCGGTGGGGAGGTTTTCGAGGCAAAGCGTCACGTCGAGCGGTTCGAGCTTGGGGAGGATACGATCGAGGGAGGTTCGAAGGGCGTCGATTCGCGGGGCGGCCAAACGGTCTCGTTTTACGAGGAGGCGCCGGAGCGTTCGTTCGTACAAAGGGGTACCGCGTTTTCCGTTCTGAACGATTCTGTACAAGCGGATGGCGAGGGAGTGGACGGGGATTCGACCAGCATGGAGAACGAGTCGGCGAGCGCCGAATTCTGCGGCGAGGCGGGCGCAATCCAGGACAGCGTTTTCGGCTTCAGCGATTGCTTCCGGGCGTGCTCCGAACGGATGGAAAAACGAGAAAGGGGGGATACAGAGCGAGTATGGTTCGGGAGAGGCGTGCTCGGCTTCCGGGAAAGGAAACGGCGAGAAGGCGTGCACGGAGGAGACGCGAAAATCGCCGGATTGGAAACGGTGCCGCAAGTCCTCGAGTTGTCCGTGCGTCAGCGCGTATCCAAGTTCGACGGTATGGACGCCGAGGGAAAGGACTTCATCGAGGAGGTCGTTTCCGTTTTGGTGGCGACGGGAGTTCCAATTGGTCGAAACAGAAAGCATACGGGCGTTTTTCCTGCGTCAAAGGTGTTCGAGAATATCGCGGTAGGCGGCGATTTCGGCTTGCATATCCGGTTGTTTGAAGAGTGCGGAGCCGGCGACGAAGGCGTTGCAACCTGCCTGAGCGGCGAGCGGGAGGGTTTGGCAGTTGATGCCGCCGTCGATCATGATTTCGAGTTCCGGGTATCGTGCTCTGAGGAACCGGATATTGGGAAGGGGCGTATCCATGAAGGACTGTCCGCCGAATCCGGGATAGACCGACATATAAAGCAGTTCATCGACGAGACCTTCTTCGATATAGGGGAGAGCGGCGCCCGATTCGGTACGAGGATTCAAGACAAGGCCGGCGCGCATACCCGCGGAACGGATTGCCCGCAGCGTATCTTTGACATTGCATTGGGCCTCCACGTGGATTTGGAGGGTATCGGCACCGGCCTTTGCGAAGACGTCGACATAGCGGTTGGGCTGTGTCAGCATGAGATGGACATTGCGGTGGAAGTCCGGTGCGGTTTTTGCGGCAAGGGAAACGACGGCGGGACCGAAAGAGATATTGGGGACGAAATGTCCGTCCATGATATCGAGATGGATGGCGTCTGCGCCGGCGTTCTGCGCCCGCAGGATTTCAGAGGCGAGGGAGCCGTAATCGGCCGCCAGCAGAGAAGGCAGGATTCGAAAAGGGGGGAACATAAAAGGGTGTGGGGGCGGAGCAAACGATCGATGTTGCGGAAAAGGAAACGGAGGGGTGAAGGCTTCCGGGGCCCTTTCAGACGGCTGTGCGAAAATTATGTCAAGATGGAGCGCGGAACGCAAGAAAGAACAAAACCGCCTGAAGGGCATTCAGACGGCTTTGATGTCGCAAAAGAAGCAATAGAGAGCTTACTTCTTGCAGGGGACAACGGCGTCCTTGGCGGCCTTGCAGAACTTGAACTTGAGAGCCTTCTTAGCGGGGAGCTTGATGGCTTCCTTCGTCTTGGGATTGCGGCCCATGCGAGCCTTGCGCTGGACGACGGAGATCTTACCGAGGCCAGGGATTGTGAATCCATCCTTGTCCTTCTTGGCGCCAACATAGGCGAGCTGAACGAGTTCTTCGATAGCAGTTTTAGCCTGTGCCTTGGTGATTTCGGCCTTTTCGGCGATAGCGGCGATGAGTTCCGCCTTGGTCTTGATAGTTTTGGTAGCCATTGTTAAACCTTGTTAGTTGTGGCCCGATTCCAACATTCAGACAAGAATATTTTCTTCGGATAAGGGAAGAATTACACCAAAAACAGAAATGTTGCAACAAAAAACTGCATGAAATCAAAAAAATATGGCTTTACGGAGTCATTTGCGCCTGATTTTTCTGGGTTTTCCAGAAAACCAGCCGAGATTCTCGCGTTTTTTCAAGCTTTTGCGATGTGAAAACGGGAACGAAAGGGGGATCGTGCTTTCGAAACGAGAGAAACGGGAAACGAAAAAAAAAAACAGATGCTCCGCGCGGAGCATCTGTTTTTTGCGAATCGGGAAAGTCCGATGACCGGGTGCAATCAGCCGCCGAGCATTCGGTAGAGCAGACCGGCTGCAACGGCCGAGCCGATCACACCGGCGACATTCGGTCCCATGGCATTCATGAGAAGGAAGTTGGTCGGATCGGCCTTGAGGGCTTCGTTTTGGGCGACGCGGGCGGCCATCGGGACGGCGGAGACGCCGGCGGAGCCGATCAGCGGGTTGATCTTTTCCTTGAGGAAGAGGTTCATGAAGCGGGCGATCAGGAGACCGCCGACGGTACCGACAGCGAATGCGACGACGCCGAGAATCATGATGCCGCAGGTTTGTCCGGTGACGAATTTTTCGGCGGCGAGTTTCGAACCGACGGAGATTCCGAGGAGAATCGTCACGATATTGCAGAGGGCGTTTTGCATCGTATCGGAGAGGCGATCGACGACGCCGGATTCGCGAGCGAGGTTACCGAACATGAGGGCGCCCATCAGCGGAACGGCGGAAGGCAGGAGAAGACCGCAGAGGAGGACGACGAGCAAGGGGAATACGACCTTTTCGATCTTTTTGACCGAGCGGGGCGTCGTCATATGGATTTTGCGTTCTGCCTCGGTCGTGCAGAGTTTCATCAGCGGGGGCTGGATGATCGGCACGAGTGCCATATAGGAGTATGCGGCGACGGCGATGGGACCGAGCAAATCGGGGGCGAGTTTGGAGGTCAGCCAAATCGAGGTAGGACCATCTGCGCCGCCGATGATGCCGATGGAAGCGGCTTCATTGAGGGAGAAGGAGATACCGACATTGGCGAGCGAGAGCAGGATTGCGCCGAGCAAAGCGGTGAAGATACCGAGCTGGGCGGCGGCGCCGAGCAAGAGCGTCTTGGGGTTTGCGATGAGCGGGCCGAAATCGGTCATGGCACCGACCCCGAAGAAGATCAAGATGGGGAAGATTCCGGTATCGATTCCGAATTGGAAGATATAGGAGAGGAATCCGCCGGGGATGACGACGCCGCCGTTCATGGTGAGGCCGTCGGCGGCGATGATACCGCCTTGCATCATTGCCGGGGTCGTGACGCCGGCCAAGGGGATATTGGCGAGAAGTCCGCCCATGCCGATGGGGAAGAGCAGGAGAGGCTCGAAGCGCTTGACGAGGGCGAGATAGATCAGCAGGATGCAGACGAAGATCATGATGAACTGTCCGGTACCGTAGGACATGCCGAAGAGCATTTTGACCTCATGTCCGGGGACCCATCGACCGAGTTGGTTGAAGTATCCGTTGGTGACGTAAGCGGGTGCCTCTTTCTGGAAGAAGCCGACGATTCCCGTATCGCGCCACATTCCCTCTGCCTTTTTGAGCAAAGCGGCGACATTCTGATTGTTTCCGGCTTCCTGATCGTCGGTTGCTTCGATTTTGTGCAAGGCGCCGGATTCATCGTAATAACCGCAAGCTGCGACGGAAGGGAGCGATGCTTTTTCGGCGGGAGAGAGCTCGGCGTGTCCGGCTTCGGCCGCTTCCGTGACGGTAGCGGGCGGCACTTCTGCGGCGGGCTCTTCCTGTGCAAAGGATTGCATCGAGCCGCCGATGAGGACGGCGGCAAGCATGGCAATGAATTTCTTCATGCGAGTCGAAATGGTTGTTTGGTTGTTACGAGATGCTGAAGAGCGGATCGCCGGAAGCGACCTTGTCGCCCTGTGCGACGGAGAAGGAAACGACGCCGGCCTTGGAGGCTTTCATGGGCATTTCCATCTTCATGGCTTCGAGAACCATTACCTCATCCCCCTCGTTGACCTTATCGCCTTCGGAGGCGGTGAAGTGGAGCACGAGTCCGGGCATCGGGGCTTTGAAGACCTCGCCACCGGCGGGGGCGGCTTTCGGTGCGCTTGCGGTCTGCAAACCGGCGGCAACGGAGAAGTCATACTTGGTTCCGTTGACGGTTGCGGACGTATCGCCGAGCGAGACGCCATACTTCGTACCGTTGATTGTGACGGTGAAGTCCTTTCCGCCTGCCGTTGCGGCGGGGGCGTCGGACTTTGCGACATTCTTGCGAACGCCATTCGGGGCCTTGGAGGGATCCTTGAGGAAGGTGATACCCTTTTCCGCGCAGGAAGCGGCGATGAAGATGTTTTCATCGGTGGTGGGGAGACCGGCGGCTTCGAGGAGTTTCCGAGCGGCGGCGCAGCCCTTCTTGGTATTCGGCTTTTGGGCATCCTCTTCGTTCAGATCGATGACCGGGCGCGTCGTCGGTTCGAGGCCGAGCTGTTCGGAGGCGATCTTGACGATTTCCGGATCGGGTTCGACGGGCGTCTTGCCGAAATAACCGAGAACCATTTTGCCATATCCGGGGGCGATTTTCTTCCACTTGCCGAACATGACGTTGTTCATTGCCTGCTGGATATAGAATTGCGAGACGGGGGTAACGGAGGTTCCGAACCCGCCGAGACGGACGGCATCGTACATTTCCGCGACCATGTCGTCGTATTTGTCCATCATGTTGTTGTCGCGCAGGATTTGCGTATTGGCAGTCAGCGCGCCGCCGGGCAAAGGCGACCAGACGATGGCGGGGTTGACGGCCATGGCTTCGGGCGGCAGGAAGTAGTCGGCCATCTGTTCGCGGAAGATGGCTTCCGCCTTACGGACCTTTTCGATATCGATGCCTTCGAGTTCGAAGCGGTCATCGCCGTCGAGGGCGTGCCACATGGTGATGATATCGGGCTGGCAAGTACCGCCGGAGACGGGTGTCATCGAAAGGTCGAGGCCATCGGCGCCGCCTTCGAGAGCGGCGAGATAGCAAGCGATGCCATTGCCGGCCGTTTCGTGGGAGTGGAACTGGATGTGGGTATCGCCGCGTCCGGCCTTTTCGAGAACCTTGCGGGCGGCCTTGATGGTTTCGCGAACGGTAGAGGGCTTGGAGGTGCCGGAAGCGTCCTTGAAGCAAAGGCGGTCAAACGGGATGCCGGCATCGATGATCCGCTGAACGCGATCGGCGTAGAATTCGGGGGTGTGGGTACCGCGGTTGTCGATTCCCGGGGGCAGGCCCATCATGGTGACGACGACCTCGTGTTTGAGACCGGCGTCGTGGATGCACTTTCCGGACCAGCGGAGGTTTTCGACGTCATTGAGGGCGTCGAAGTTGCGGATTGAGGACATGCCGTGTTTTTTGAACATATCGGCATGGAGTTTGATGACGTCCTTCGACTGGGAGTCGAGCGCAACGATATTCACGCCGCGGGAGAGCGTCTGCAGATCGGCGTCCGGACAGGTCGAGCGGAAGAGATCCATGACATCGAATGCGTCTTCTTGGCAATAGAAGTAGCAGGATTGGAAGCGGGCTCCGCCACCGGCTTCAAACCAGCGGATACCGGCATCATAGGCTGCCTTGACGGCCGGCATGAAATCCTTGGAGAAAACGCGCGCACCGTAGACGGACTGGAAACCGTCGCGGAACGCAGTGCACATGACTTTGATCTGCTTTTTGGTCATAATCGACTCCGAATTGGTATAATGAAGAGGAAAAACTGGTTATTTGCCGGCGGCGCGGAGGGCGGCGGCGATTGCGAGGGCGATTTCCGCGTCCGACTTCGTTGCGGCGGGCTTTTTCGGCGCGGGCGGAACCGGATCGGGCATCATGAACGAGAGCTTCTGCACAAACGGCGAAGAGAGCTGAATCACGAATTTGAGCAGAATAAGGAAGGCAAAAACGGTGGAAATGCCCACGAGCATCAGGACGAGACTGGATTGCAGAAGAGGATCCATGGCGAAAACCTTGTTGATTCGGTGAATTTGGGCTAAAATCATACCAAAAGAGGCGTTCGGAAACAAGGAAAAAATGATGGTTTTGCGGGGTTGGAGAGCGGGGGCTCGCGAATGATTTTTCGATTCAAAAAGGCGGCCGGCGTGGCATTGCAAAAAAAAAAAGCGCTCGCTCCGGAGGAAGTCCGGGCGAGCGTTCTTTTTTGTGGGCGGGGAAGTCGATTCGAATCGGGTGGAATCGACGATCCGCCGGGATTCAGTTGGCGGGGCGGATACGGGTCGTTCCGTTGCGTTCCGTATAGACGGCAACGCGCTGACCGACCTGGAAGTAGTCTTTGCCCATGGACTGGACGATTGACATGGAATTGCCGTTGTCGAGTTTGACATCGAACTGGGTTGCGGTCTGGGTTTTGGCGCTTTTTTCGATAGCGGCGCCGGCGGCGGCGCCGGCGAGTGCTCCGGCTGCCGTAGCGACATTGCGGCCGCGTCCACCGCCAACGGTATTGCCGAGGACGCCGCCGAGGATGCCGCCGGCAATCGATCCGATGACACCGGATTCGCCTTCAACCTTGACATCCTGCATGGCGGTGATGGTGCCATACGTGATGCTCATTTGCTGACGGGCGGAGGAAACGGAGTATGTGCTGCCGGATATATCGGATTGGCAGCCGGAAATGACAAAGAGAGAAAATGCGAGAACGGATGCGAGAAGGGTATTTGTTTTCATACCATTGAGTTTCGCACAGAGGCATTTGATTGTCAATATGAAAATATGGGGGGGCGGCGCGAGGGGTCCCGTGGCACGCCACGGGTGGGGG
>JAEDLN010000216.1 GCA_016295275.1 Kiritimatiellia bacterium | reverse complement strand
ACGAGCGTGGAGCGCGGCAACGGGACACGAGCGTGGAGCGCAAACGCGAAGCGCGGCGAGGGAGCGCGGCGAGGGGGTACGGCGAACGGCGTAGCGATGGGCACGAGCGTGGAGCGCGGCGGAGGTGCGCGCGAGGGGGTACGGGCGGGGGTGCGGCGCTGGTGGCGAGGGGGGATTTTTTGGGGTTGCAATGGATTGGTTCATTTGATATCCTTTGCGACCAATACACACAGAATTGTCAAATGTTCTGCGTGTGAAGCGAACCTCTGCCGCAAATGCGGCGGAAAAGCAGATTCACTCAACAACCAAAAAAAATAGTGTCATTACAATGGAAAAATCCCTCTCGCAGCTTACCCTTCGCGACCTGATGGACGCCGGTTTCCACTTTGGTCACCAGACCAAGCGTTGGAATCCCAAGATGAAGAAGTACATCTACGACAAGCGCAACGGTATTCATATCATTGACATCACGCAGTCGCTCGATTTGTTGGAAGAAGCGCTTGCGTTCGTCCAGAAGATTGCCGAGAACGGCAAGAAGGTCCTGTTTGTCGGCACGAAGAAGCAGGCCCAGGAAGTGGTCAAGGCCGCTGCGACCGAATCCGACTCTTTTTACATGACCAACCGTTGGCTGGGCGGCACGCTCACGAATGCGCAGACGATTCGCAAGTCGATTCGCCGCATGCGTCAGCTCGAGCAGCTCGAGCGCGACAACAACGGCGTTCTTTCTCCCCACAAGAAGGAGGCTTCCGTTCTCCGTCGCGAGTTGGAGAAGCTGCAGCAGAATCTTACGGGTGTTGCGAAGATGGAATCGCTTCCTGCGGCTCTGTTTGTCGTCGACATCTGCCGTGAAAAGAATGCGGTTGCCGAAGCCAATCGTTTGGGCATTCCCGTCATTGCGATTGTCGATACGAATGCGGATCCCGACTTGGTGACGTACGCCATTCCCGGCAATGACGACTCGATTCGTTCGATCAAGCTCATTTCCGACTCGATTGCCAAGGTTTTGAAGGACGGCACCGAGTCGTATGCCCGCAAGGCTGCCGAGGCGCATCGCAAGCAGGAGGAGGATCGTGCCGCCAAGCGTGCCGCCGCCGCTGCCATTGCTGCCGAAAAGGGTGATGTTCCCGCTGCTGCCGATCGTCCGGCCCGTCGTACCCGTCGTCCTCGCGTTGAGCGTGCCGCGGGTGAAGGCAAGGGTGCCGATGCCAAGACGCGTCAGACCGAGATTCGCCGCAAGTCGGCCGAGGCTGCCGCTGCTGCGATCAAGGCACGTGCCGCTGCCGCTCAGGCAAAGACGGAAGCCTAATGTCGGCGTTTTCTTAGAAATTTCCAATCAACCAGAAAGAATAGATCATGGCTATCACCGCATCTGAAGTGATGAAGCTCCGCCAAATGACGGGCGTGAGCATGATGGAGTGCAAGAAGGCTCTTACGAAGACCAACGGAAACTACGATGAAGCGATTAAGCTTCTCCGCGAGCATGGTGCCGCCGTTTCCGCCAAGCGTGCCGAGAAGGCTACGAAGGAGGGCTCGATTGTCGCCAAGGTTTCCGAAGACGGCAAGAAGATCGTCCTTGTCGAAGTCAATTGCGAAACGGACTTTGTTTCCGGATCCGTCGATTTCAAGGCATTTGTCCAGAAGGTTGTCGATTTGGCGCTCGCCGGCGAGAAGGATCTTGTCGAAGCGACCAAGGCCGATCACGAGAATCTGGTCGCAAAGGTCGGCGAAAAGGTTGAGATTCGTCGCACCGATTCGCTGGAGCTTTCCGGAACGGGCAAGCTGGCTTCTTACATTCACATGGGTGGCAAGGCCGGTGTGATTCTCGAAATTGGCGTTGAGAAGGCTGAAACGCTTGACAATGCCGACTTCCAGCAGCTCACGAAGGATCTCTGCCTTCAGGTCACGGCTTCTTCTCCCCGTTGGCTCGATCGCACGGCGGTTCCCGCCGATGTGGTTCAGTCCGAGATGGAGATCAACAAGAAGAAGCTCGAGCTTGAGCAGGCCGAAAAGGGCGGAAAGCCCAAACCGGCCGAGATTCTCGAGAAGATTGCGATGGGTCAGATCGGAAAGTTCTACACGGAGAATTGCCTTGTCGACCAGCTTTTCGTGAAGAACGAGCCGGGTGAAAAGCAGACGATTGCGCAGCTTCTTGCCAAGGTCGGCAAGGCTGTCGGTGACACGATTGTCATCCGTCGTTTCATTCGTTATTCGCTTGGCGTCTAAGCGAACGGGCGTTTACGCCGGTGCGGTGTTATTCCGCACATGAAGAAAACCGCGTATCCGGAAGGATGCGCGGTTTTTTTGTCGTTCTGCCGTGCTGCCGGCACGCGTAAAAAGGTCGGGCAAGCGATCCGGCAAGGCAGGGGAGGACGGGAATGGGAGGCGTCTGTGGAATCCGGCTGAAGGCTAGAGGGAGACGGTTGCGCGGCGGCAAGCCCAGCAATTGTAGGCGACGGTCACGAAATAGGAAGCGGGGAGCCGGGGCAGCGTACCGATTTTGACGCCCAAGAGGGTTGGGAATCCGCCGAGACCCATGGGGCCGATTCCGAGGCGGTTTCCCTCTTCGAGGAGACGTGTTTCGAGGTTGTCCAGCTCGGGGATCGGATTATGGTCATCGAGGGGGCGAAGGAGTTGTTCCTTTGCACAGGCATAGGCACCTGCGCGTTCGCCTCCGATGCAGACGCCGATGATTCCCGGAGAACAGCCGTTGCCCTGTGCCTTCCAGATGGCGTCCAAAACGCATTTGCGCACGCCCTCGAGGTCTCGACCGGCGGAGAGCGCATGATCGGGTAAGGAGTATTGGCGGCTTTGGTTTTCGCTGCCGCCGCCCTTGAGGAGAAGGGTTGCGCGGGGCGTCGATCCGTGGGGCAGAAAACGAAAATGGACAACGGGGGAGCCGGGTGCGTAATTGTGTGGTTCCTGCCGTTCCTCGGGCACCAAGATGACATTGAGACGCAGGTAGCCGGCTTGCGTGGCGCGATTCATCGCCTCACGCACGGCATCCCGGATTGGAAGGGTCGGCGTACCGTCGGGCAAATCGAACCAGAAGGCTGGGGTTCCCGTATCTTGGCAGGCGGGTACGCATCGGGTCTGGGCGAGGGCGGCGTTTTCCTCGATGGTCGCCAGGATGGTACGGGCGGAGGAACCGGCGGGAGATTTTTCCGCCGACGACCGGAGGGCGTTGCGGATATCCTGCGGCAGTGTTGTAGACGCTTGCCGGATGAGATCGACGAGACGGTTGACGAGTTGTTCGGAATCCATCATGGAAATGGTTACGGAAAGAATTGTTGAGCGGCGGAATCGGCTTTTTCCGGATCACCGTGCCACTTGATGCGTCCTTTGGAGTCGATCAGGTAGGCATGGGGAATGTTTGTGATGCCATGAGCCTGATTGCAGGATGCGTGAAGAGCACGGGTGGAAATGCCGAGTGGAAAGACTTCGTGGACGGGTGTTTCTTTCAGCGAATTGCGAACTTCGCTTTCCGGCTGGAGAGCCAGAGCCAAGACCGATACGCCGCGCGGTTTCCATTTGCGGTAAAGGTCATCTATGCAGGGTGCGATCCGAACGCAATCGGGGCACCAGGTGGCACCGAAAACCAGAATTGCCGGCGACGGATAGGCAGGTGCCTCT
>JAEDLN010000019.1 GCA_016295275.1 Kiritimatiellia bacterium | reverse complement strand
TGGGACCGCGCAACGGGACACGGGCGAGGGGGACGGCGTGGGATCGTGCAATGGGTGCACGGCGATGCGGCTCATAAAATATGTTGGGAGAAGCCGGTTTCTTTTTGTTGTTGCCGTCCTTTCTTTTCTTTAGTAGAATCAACAGAAACAGTTCGGAGTGTAGCGCAGCCTGGTAGCGCATCTGCTTTGGGAGCAGAGTGTCGTGGGTTCAAATCTCACCACTCCGACCAATTTTTGCGGACACAAACGGATGGTTGTCTGCGTTGCGTGAGGTTCGATTTTTCAAACGCCGGTTTCTGGCGGTGTTTTCTCCGCATCGGGATGGTGTTGCAGACAATTGGTCGGGCATACGCGGCGGTTTCGTGTTCTGAAAATCGTGCGCGTTTTGCCAATCGATAAGGAATTTATGGTTATTTTCTCTGATATCAAACAGCGGTGGATGATGGCGTTCAATCGCTCATTGCCGCGGGAGCGCCGGGTATTCGCATTTTTGGAGGCGGTGTTCATGCCCGTCAGTTTTCTGACGCTTATCACGTTGGCCGGGCTCCCGGTTCTCGGTTGGTGCGGAGTTGTTGTATCGGGTTGGTTCAAGGGACCGCTTATGACGATTCTCGTGTCGGCGGCCGTCGGCTATCTTACGAATTGGATTGCCATCGAGATGCTTTTCAAGCCCTATTATCCAACGTCGCGGCATCCGTTTGCATGGATTACTTTCGGGTATTGGCGGCAGGGGCTTGTCCCGAAGAACAAGAATCAGATTGCCGCCGTGATGGGCGAGCAGGTGGCGACCAAGTTGCTTCAGCCGGAAAAGATGGCGGATGACCTTTGTTCGATGACGGGGAGCATTTTGCGGAATGAAAAGGTTATCGTCTCCATTCGGGACAGCATTCAGCGGATGATTATCCGGCACGATAAGGAGATCGCCGCATTTCTGGCTCCCAAAATCGAAGCGGCGCTCGTTGCCGAGATCGATCGTCTGGTGACGGTAGAGCGCGTTGAAGCGTTTTGGGAAGAGCATATCGAACCGAAGTTGCAGTCCGTCGAGACACGGGAGAAGATTGCAACGATTGTCATTGACACATTGGAGAAGCGCGCCCCAGAATTGGCCAAGAAGGCAAAACCGCTCATTGTATCGACGTTTGTCGATTACATAGAAGAGAAGGGCGGGATGGTCGGAGAATTGTTGGCACCTCTTGCCGAGAAGCTCGCGGACGCTCTTGTCAGTCGGAAAACATTGGAGTCGGGGCTCTGCAAATGGTTGAAATCGCCGGATACGCTTCCGGCCCTCCGGGATGAGCTTCTGCGTTTTGTCCGGTCGATACGCGACTACGTGAAATCGGAGGAGAGCCGGAGCGAGATCGGTGCTTTTGTGGAAGAGATTCGATCGACCTTCAAGGAGTATGTCCGGAGCTATCTTGAGACGAATCTGGCTCATATTTCCCATCAATTGCTCAATTCCGAGGCGTTGTGGGCGAGCATTGTCGAGATGATTCCGAAGTTCCAGCCCGAGTTGGAGCGACTGATTCGAACGGAAGGTCTTCCAAGCATCATGCAAAAGCTCGATATCGAAGGACGCATCAAAACGGCTGTCGACAAGATGGACGTCGCCGAATTCCACGGGATGATCAACGAAGTTGCGGCGCAGCATCTCGGTGCGATTCAGGTGCTCGGCTATTTGCTGGGCGCGGTGGCCGGTGCGCTGACGCTTTTGGGGTAGCCCCTGCGCGGTTGGTTGAATTGACCCGAACAGGATGAAATGATAGACTTGACCCCAAAATATTCGTTCCGGCGATTTCATGGATAAAGGCCTTTTGCGCAGCATCTTTGCGGTTGTCCGGGGGCGTTTTCACAGACAAAAAGAGAGTGATTTACGATGACGTACGAAGGTGCGAAAAAGCTGCTTTCCGAAAATGGGCAAGAGCATGTGTTGCGGTTTTGGGATCGGTTGAATGATGCCGAAAAGGCTTCTTTGCTGGCGCAAGTCGAAGAGTTGGATTTTTCTTCGATTGCAAAGCAAAAGGAGATTTTGGCGGCGAATCTGGCCGGTACGGCGAGCGCTGCAGGCGAGCAAGCTCCGATGGAGCCGGCGCCGGTTACGGTTTTGTCGGATTCCGATCGTGCGGACATTGCAAAGATTGGCGAGCATGAGCTCAAGGCCGGTCATGTCGGCGTCTTGCTGGTTGCGGGCGGGCAGGGATCTCGCCTTGGTTTCGATGGTCCGAAGGGCTGCTATCCGGTCGGCCCTTTGACGGACGAATCGCTTTTCTATTTCCATGCCCGCAAGCTGTTGGCGCTTTCGAAGCGGTATGAGGTATCGGTGCCTTGGTACATCATGACCAGTCGCACCAATGACGCGGATACGCGTGCCTTTTTCGAGAAAAACGGCTATTTCGGCTTGAATCCAAAGGATGTTTTCTTTTTCACGCAGGGGATGTGGCCGGCATTGACGCCGGACGGCCGCATTATTCTGGATCAGCCGGGGCACATCTTCTTGGGACCGGACGGTCACGGCGGCATGTTGGCGGCGCTTGAGCGTTCCGGTGCGCTGGAGGACATGCAGAAACGCGGGTTGCGGACGGTTTTCTATTTTCAGGTCGACAATCCAATGGTCGACATTGCCGATCCGGCGTTTATCGGCTTTCACGTCCGCAGCGGAGCCGATGTTTCGGCGAAGGTGTGTGCCAAGCGCGATCCTCAGGAAGGTCTTGGCGTGATCGTCGAGCGCAATCGCCGCACGGAAATCGTCGAGTATACCGAGTTCACGGACGAACAGAAGAACGAGCGTCTTCCGGACGGCGAGCTCCGCTACAAATACGGGTCGGTTGCCATCCATGTCTTTTCGGTCGATTTCTTGGTTCACGAAACGCATGCGGGGTTGCCGATCCACATTGCCCACAAGAAGATTCCGACGGTTCGGGAAGATGGAACGGTTGAGAAACCGTCGACGCCCAACGGGTACAAGTTCGAAAAATTCATCTTCGATTGCCTGAAGGACGCCAAGGTCTGTTCTTGCCTCGCCTTTGACCGGACGCAGGAATTTTCCCCGGTCAAGAATGCGGAAGGGAAGGATTCTCCTGCCAGTTGCCGTGCCGACCTTTCCCGCAAATGGGCGCGTTGGTTTGCGGATGCGGGGGTAACGCTTGACATGGATGCGGACGGCTATCCAAGGAACCGGATTGAGATCGATCCGGTCTTTGCCAACACGGCGGAGGAGCTTGCCGCGCGGTTGGCTGCGGGCGTAACGATCGATCGCACTGCCGACATCCTGTTGAAAGCCTAGGGAATACGGGGGGACGTCCCATGAAAGAAGCCCCTTCGATGCCATTGGATTTGCGTCGCCGGTTGAGGCGGCGCATTTTGCGTACCTTTGCCATTGGCATTCCGATCGTCATGGTCCTTTGTTTTTTCAAATGGCGAGCGGACGATCGTCACGCATGGGTTCGGGAGATTCCGGGGGCGTTGCCGCCGGTAGAACAATCGGAGCATGCGCTGATGCCCGAAGAGATGGAGGCGTTTTGGGCTCGGATGCCTTCGCTCACGAACGCGCCTGTCCATGCGTACTACCTTTTCCAATGCAAAGGGCTCGATGCGTTGGATGAGGCAAGCCTGTCGCAGTTGCAGGAACGGATGGGGGGCTCGTATTCGAATGTCGTGTCGTATCGCAGGCTTTTGGAAACGCACACCGGTTTTTCGACGAACACGTTAGGCGAAGCGACAAACATCCGGTTTGCCGCGAATTGCCGTGAGTGGTCGATTTGGCTTATGGTTGCGATGCGTGCGGGCGAGGGTGGCTTTGCACCGGCGGATCGCGGCATTTCCGCAGCGCAGCATTTGCGTCTGTTGACGAGCGGCATTGGCATCAGCGGCCGGGCCGTTGCGTTGGAAATCGTCATGATGCATGTTCGCGAAACCATCATGGAGAGCATTGAGGCGCAGTCGTATTCGCGCGAGACGGCCCGACGGCTGATCGAAGGCTTTCGACTTGCCGAAGATCCCGCCTATCTGCGGCCTTTGGAAGAAGCATTGGCGATTGACTGTGCCGGGTTGTTGCAGAATGCCGAGCAAGACATCTATCCGCAGTTGCTTTCGGAGAAGGCGCGTGCGATCAATGAAGGCAGTGGCGCGGCTCCGGTTTATTCGAATTTCCAGATCAGCGGGTTTACGGCCTGGCTGATGCGGAAGCTTGGAGCAAACCTAGAGGAGACGCGGGCGCATGTAACGGCGCTTTTTTCGGTTTTGGCGTACAATGCCAAACAACCGTATTCCCAGATGGGCTTGTTGACCGGTTTGCCGCCGTGGTGTCGTGGCGAGAAGCGGATGCCTTGGACGCGCGATCCGGTTGGAACGTTTCTTGCGGAGGGCTTTTTGCGACATGCGCGTTACGGTGCGGCGATCGAGCCCAATATCCGTTTGGAGACGCGAGTCGCCCGTGCGGCAGTCGCCTTGCGGGTTTGGAAAGATTGCCACAATGGGCAGTATCCGGAATCGCTTTCGGAACTTTTCGAGGGGGAGGAAGCGCTTTTGAGGCGGGAAGACGTTGCGGACCCCTTTTCACCTTCATCGGAGTTGCTTCGCTATTCACGCGACGGCGAAAACGGCTGGCGTATTTGGAGCATCGGTTTGGATCAGGAGGATGACAACGGTCTGCAGGACGCCATGACGGCAAAGGATCGCAAGGACCGGCAGAAATCCGACTTTATCTTCACCTCGAACGAGCGATTGCTTCGTGCGGCGGCGATGGATCAGGAGAAGCGCTAACCCATGTCAACGACCGCATTTTGCAAACTTCCGCATCCCGTTTCGGTTGTCGTTATCGATGTCGGCAACACATCCACCTCCATCGGCCATTGGGACGGGGAGCGTGTCACGGCGATCACACCGGTCAAGGGCGGAATTTCGGATTTGACTGCTGCAGGAGACGCATTGGAGAAAGCGGGCGCCCGCACGGCGGATGCCGCGATTCTGGCGAGTGTCGTTCCCGCATCGAATGAGAAATGGGCATGGATACTGCGTCAATTGTACGGCAAGACGCTGGAGATTTTGGACATTCGGACGATGAAGCTGCCGATTGGCATCCGGTATCCGAATCCGCTTCAGATTGGCGCGGACCGTCTCTGTGACGCGACGGGGGCCGTTGCGCGGCATGGAAAGCCGGTTGCAGTCGCCGATTTCGGGACAGCCCTGACCTTTGATGTCGTCGATCAAGACGGATCGTATACGGGTGGCATTATCGCACCGGGATTGCCACTTATGACGGGGTATCTTCATGAAAAGACGGCGCAGCTTCCGAAGGTCGACTTGACCGGTGTGCTTCCGGCGTGGGGCGATTCCACGGAGAATGCCATGAAGCTGGGGGCAAAGCTTGGGCATCGTGGCATGGTACGGGAAATCATTTCCTTTATCCGCGAACAGAACCAAGCGGAAACCTTCTTTTGTGCGACGGGCGGATATGCCGCATGGGCGCTTGAAGGGATTGAAGAGTGTTCCATCGAGCCGGACTTGACGCTATTTGGACTGGGCGTCATTTGGAATGCCAATCATCCGGACGGAAAATAGGCGGATTGTGTGATTTAGTCGGAGGTGCCTGCGGTGCGAAGGGTTTCGATCAGCCGTCTGACACCGGAGGAGGCTTTTTCGCGGAATACCGTAATCGGCAACCGGGTGTGCGTGTCAACCGGTTTGGGGTCGATCAGATAGATTTTTGCGTTTTTCGGAACTTCACCGAGAAGACCGGCGGCGGGGTAGACGTTCAAGGAGGAACCGATGACGACGAAAATATCGGCGGAACGGACGATCGAAGCGGCTTTCTCGATTTCAGGAACCGCTTCTCCGAACCAGACGATAAAGGGGCGCAGCTGCGAGCCATCGGGGGCGAGGTCTCCCACCTTGGCATACGGAGCGTCCGGCGGCAGTTCGCGGATCATTTTCGGATCGTCCGGCGAGCGGGAGGAGCAGATTTTCGTCAGTTCTCCGTGCAAGTGCAACACCTTCCGGCTCCCCGCCCGTTCGTGGAAATTGTCGACATTTTGCGTAATGATATCGACATCGAAGTCTTTTTCCAGTTCAACCAGACCGAGGTGTCCGGCATTGGGAGCCGCCGCATAGAGCCGGTTGCGCAGATTCCGGTAGAAACCGAGAACGAGGTTCGGATCTTCCTCGAAGCCCTCTGGGGTGGCAACCTTTTCGACGGGATAACGATCCCAAAGACCTCCCGCGTCGCGGAAAGTCGAGAAACCGCTTTCGGCGCTCATTCCCGCGCCTGTCAGGACAACCAGATGTTTTTTCATAATCATCGCTATGCAAGATCGGCGATTGAGAAGAGAGCCAAAAAGAATGCGAGATAGACAAAGCCGACAAAAAAGGCGGAAATGCCGATGACGATCGGCTCCAGCAGAACGGAGAGTCGTTTGATGCGATGCGCCAGTTCTTTTTCGTGGAAGGAGGCGACCTCTGCGAGTGTCGAGAAGAGAGTTCCGGAGGACTCTGCGACGGCGCTCATGTTTCCCAGCAACGGGAGAAAGCTTTTTTTCGAAGCGAGCGCTTTGGATAGGGATTCGCCGTGCAGGACTTCGAGACGAACCTCATCGAGTTGCTTTGCCTGGAATCGATTGGACAGCAGATGGGAGGTCGAGAGCAAGGCTTCGGGGAGGGGAATTGCGCTTTCCACGAGCACGGCGATTCCCCGTGCGGCGACGGCGGTACCCGAGAGGCGAAAAACCGGACCGAACACAGGGATTTTCAGGAGAACGGCATCCGTATTCACCCGTCCGGACATTGTATTGCGCACGATTCGCCAGCAAATCCAAAGCAGGAAAGCGGCAAAGAGAAGCCAGACGCCGTTGTCGTGCAACCATGCGGAGAGTTGAAGCAGGGAGCGTGTGAGGGCAGGCAATTGGGCGCCTCCGGCCGAAAGGAAGGCTTCCAGTTTCGGCAGCACGACGAGAATCAGATAGACGGAGAGACCGAGAGCCGCCGCGAGAGCGAGTGCCGGGTAGAGGACGGCATTGAGAATCGATGATTTCAGTTCGCGCATGGAAGCCAGGTGATCGGCGGCGCGTTCCATGGTGGAATCCAGTTCACCCGTTTGTTCGCCTATTGCGCAGAGCTCTGCCACGTAGCCGGAAAAGAGCGTACCTTCCGAGCGAATCGTCTCCGAGAAGGTTTTGCCCTTTGCGACGGCGTGTCCGATGCGGTGCCAAAGAAGAGCGGCTCTTGGGATGCGGGCCTGTTTTGCGACCATTTGGATCGCCGTCAGAATGGAAATGCCCGAGCGCAGCATGGAAGCGAGTTGGCGGAGCGCGATTTCGATATCCAGGGACCGGATCCGGAGCATCCAGGCGGGATGCCAAGGCGGCGGCAATTGTCCGCGGAAAAATTCGTTTTCGGAGATGGGGCTCAAGTGAAGGACGATCGCTCCGTTGTTGCGAAACGAGCGAATGGCATCCGTCTCGGAAGCGGTCTCCAGCGTTCCGCATTCCGTTTTGCCGTGACTGTTTTTGATGGTGTATCGAACGTACATGATCAACGCGTTGCGTCCCGATGGAATCGCGTGCTTCTCTCCAGTAAACGCCTCCGGACGCCATTCGGTTCGCGGGAGAGGCGGTCAGGGCCGTTTGTTGGCAAATCCATCGGCATCGAATTTGAAAAACAGATTTTTGTTTCCGGCGAAGGCTTCTGCGGTTTGGATAAACTCTTTCGAGGGGTTTACGAACAGGGTGTCGGGAAGCGCGATTGTGGCGCGCGTATCGTC
This sequence comes from Kiritimatiellia bacterium, assembly GCA_016295275.1. Lineage (GTDB taxonomy): Bacteria > Verrucomicrobiota > Kiritimatiellia > RFP12 > UBA3636 > JAEDLN01. The sequence goes on along the minus strand of JAEDLN010000019.1, from coordinate 10,115 downwards.
GGGTAGGCGCAATTGCACCGTGACGGGGGTCTGTCCCGGGAATCGCGTCAGCAGATTCCGGAGCGATTCGAATTGGTCGGGGGTCGCTTTTTCGGATTCGAGGACGAACGTCACGCGTTTTGCCAGTTGTTCCGGCACCTCTTCGATCGGAATGAAATCCCGGATTGTCAGAGACGCTTCCAGGCGGAAAGAGGGACCGATGGTCGCTTGGAAGAGATAGGTTTGGTTGATTTGGGGCGGCTCGCGTTCATCGCGTTTGCCGGCACGGGTTATCTGTTCGTAATCCCGCGCGAAAACGGGAATTTCCCGTTTTTCGAGGTGATCTTCCAAGGTAAGGCGGCACCAATTCCGTCCGTTTTTGTCTTGGCGCAGCGTAATATTCGTTACGAACGCGCAAAATGCGACATTTGCCGACATGCTGTAGCGCAGCTTTCGCTGGGCCAGCCCCTCCTGTTCGGCCTTTTCCTTTGCAATTTGGTAGTGAGGGTCGCGTTCTCCCGCTTCGTATTGCATCGGGTCCGGCGCCTGGGGCGGAATTTCCGAGAATTGAGAGCGGATTGATTCGAGGTTTTTCTCCAACTCGCCGAGTTCCGTCGCGAGTTGGTGAAAACGGCGGAAACAGGAGACGATATTGTTGTACCGGTTGATCGGGTGCCCGGACAGGTAGATGCCGAGGAGTTCCTTTTCCGACAGGAGCTGTTCCAAGCGCGGCAGAGGGGGAATTTCCTCATTCAAGCGTGCGATATCCGCTTTGCTCAATTCCTCGGAAGAGGAAGTCCCGCCGGAAGCGTCCATCAGGAGATTGAAGAAGGATTGCTGACCGGAGGCTCGATCGCGCCGATCGGATGCCACGCGATTCAAGACTCTGGGAATTTCCTCCATAAGGGCGGCCCGATGCAAGCCGAAGCAGTCGAGTGCACCGGAGCGGACGAGAGATTCGAGCGCCTTTTTGTTGACGCAATCGTCCAGACGCGTCAGGAAGTCATTCAGCGATTTGTACGGACCGTTTGCGTGCCGATCTTGCACGATGGAATCGGCGGCGCCGAATCCGACGCCCTTGATACCGGCAAGACCGAACCGGATACAGGTCGCCAGATCCTTTTGGTCGCTCTCCTTGCGCTCCGGCGTAAACCGCGTAGAGGAGCGATTGATGTCGGGCGGAAGGACATCGTAGCCCATATCTGCGGCTTCCGCCACGAAAACGGGCATTTTATCGAAATTGCCGATTTCCGAGGAAATTTGCGCACACATGTATTCCGTCGGATAATGCGCCTTCAGATAACCGGTTTGATAGGCGACGAATGCGTAGCAGACCGAGTGCGATTTGTTGAAGGCGTATTCGGCGAATGACTTCCAGTCCGACCAGATTTTTTCGATTAGTTTTTCAGCCTTTTCCGTATTTCCGCAGACGGGTTCCGGATTCATGAAGTCGGGGTTTTGCAGGCATCCGTCATGGAATTTGACCTTCAGTTCTTCCATGACGGCGATCTGTTTTTTGCCCATTGCCTTGCGCAGCTTGTCGGATTCGCCCCGTGTAAAACCGCCGAGCGCGCGAGAAAGCAGCATGACCTGTTCCTGGTACACCGTGATGCCGTAGGTATCCTCGAGGTACTCCTTCATGAGCGGGTGGTCGTACTCCACCTTTTCCTGTCCGTTTTTGCGGCGGGCGAAGGAGGGAATGTACGCCATCGGACCGGGACGGTAGAGTGCGTTCATGGCGACGAGATCGCCGAAACGGGTAGGCTTGAGGGTGCGTAGGTGCTTTTTCATGCCATCCGATTCGAACTGGAAAAGTCCCGTCGTATCGCCATCGGCGAAAACCTTGTATGTTTTTTTGTCCGTCATCGGCACCTTGGAGAGGTCGAGATCGAATCCTCGAACCTCGCGGATGGTTGCCAGCGCCTCCTTGAAAACGGACAGTGTCTTCAGTCCGAGGAAGTCCATTTTCAGAAGTCCGATGGCTTCCACATAATGTCCGTCGTATTGCGTCGTAAGGAGCGATTCGCCTTCTGTCGGCATGACGGGAATGGTATCGATCAACGGATCGCGGGAGATGAGAATTCCGCACGCATGGACACCGGGCTGGCGGATGCAACCGTCGATTTTTTCGGAGATCGAAAGGATGCGTTTCACGATCGGGCTTCCGTGTTCGCGTGCGTCGGCGAGGTCTCGCGAGGCCTTATAGGCGTCCTTGAAGGTTTTGATTTTGACGTCTTCGGGAACAAGCTTGGCGAGGGCGAGGGCGTCTGCAAGGGGGTATTCGAGCACACGCGAGACGTCTCGGATGCAGGTTTTTGGCGCCATGGAACCGAAGGTGACGATATGGGCGACATGGTCCTGTCCGTATTTCTGGGTTACGTATTCCATGACGCGAGCCCGTCCTGCGTCGTCGAAGTCCTCGTCGATATCCGGCATGGAGATACGATCCGGATTGAGGAATCGTTCAAACAGGAGTTTGTAGGGGATGGGATCGACGTCGGTAATGCCTAGGCAGTAGGCGACGGCGGAGCCGGCGGCGGAGCCGCGCCCCGGACCGACGAGGACGCCCAGTTCTTTGGCGGCGGAGACGTAATCGTTGACGATCAGGAAATAGCCCGGGAAGCCCATATTCAGGATCGTCGAGAGTTCGAAAGAAAGGCGTTCCTTGTGTTCTTCCGTAAACGCATCGCCCGGCCATCTGCGTGCGGCTCCGTCGTAGGTCAATTTGCTCAGATAGTCCCCCTCGAAAAGGATGCGTCGCAAAGCCTTCAAGCCTTCCGGCGTATCGCCTGAGAAGCGGGCAAACGACTTGGGATCGAATTTCGGCTTGATCGATTCGGACGTCGGGTATTTTTCTTCGTATTCCTTTTCGGTGCCGAATTCCTCCGGGATCGGGAAAACGGGCATGATCGCCTTTCGGTCGAGATCGTAGGATTCGACCGATTCGGCAACGCGAAGCGTGTTGGCGAGGGCCTCCGGGTGATCGGGAAAGAGGGCGAGCATTTCATCGCCGTCTTTGAGCCATTCCTGCCGGGTGTAGCGCAGGCGTTTCGGATCCTTTTCGATGGTCTGGGTGGACATGCAAAGGAGGATGTCGTGCGCTTCCGCATCGTCCTTCATCAAGAAATGCGTATCATTGGTAGCGATCACCGGGATGTCCAACCGTTTTGACATCCGAAAGATTTCTTCGTTGACGACCAGCTGGTTTTTGTAGATGCGTTCCGTGCCGCGGTCGCCGGGCGTCATGAAAGCGGGGTCTGCCTTATGGAGCATGACCTCCAGGTAGAAATCGTCTCCGAATCGTTCCTTGAACCAAAGGGCTGCTTGATCGGCCTGTTCCAGATTTCCGTTGACGATATGCTGCGGGATTTCGCCTGCCAGACAGGCGGAAGAAACGATCAGACCTTCGCGGTATTTTTCGAGAAGTTCTTTGTCGATTCGCGGGCGGCGGTAGAAGCCTTCGCAGTGGGCGATTGAGATGAGACGGACAAGATTCCGGTATCCGGTTTGGTTTTTTGCGAGCAGAATCAGGTGATTGTACCGCTTTGCCGGATCCCGTTCCGTATGGCTTCCCTGTGCGACATAGGCTTCGCATCCGAGAATCGGCTTGATCGGGGGAAGGTTTCCAAAGAGTTTTTCCTTTGTCGACAGGCAAGCTTCGTGAAAGGCCTTGATGCCGAACATCACGCCATGGTCTGTCAATGCCAGTGCGGGCATGCCAAGCTCACGCGCCCGCCGGACAAGCGGATTGATTTTGCAGCTGCCATCCAATAGCGAATAGGTCGAGTGAACGTGGAGTGGAACGAACGGCGTCATGTGGGCAAGAGGAGGGGCGGAACCAAACGAAAAACGGCTCTTCGACAAGAATCGGCAGAAAGAGCCACGCAAGCGGGATTGCATTCTACCATAAATGAGGGCATCCTGCCCGTGCAAAATAGAGCGAATGGCGGGAGGCGACGAATAGCGCCGAAAAAGACCGGTTTTTGGGGGTATTTCCGAATCTTGACCTGAAGGTAGAGCCGGGAGCAGAGCCGAGCACGGCTTCTGCGACGCCCGTTTTCACAAACTTCACAAGGCTTCCGCGCGCCGCTTCCGCTGACTCGAGAAGGCGGGAGCAACTTGCCTCTCCAATCGAAAACTCGTAGAATGAAATCAGCTATCGTCCGGGAAAATTCCGGGAACGGGGAGAATCGTCTCGCCAGTTTCGGAGTTTGGGCGGGGCGTACGATTGCATCACCCGTCTATGGACGCGACAGACGATCGATTTCAGGAAAGAAACAGAAGCATGAAAACAAAAATCGGATCCGTTCTTCTTACCCTTCTTCCGTTTTTCGGCATGGCGGCGGAGGCGAACTACACGCAAATCGACCTGTCCGGCATGACGGCCGACATGGCCATCACGGGAAAGAATTATACGGGCGTCCCGGCGCAGTATACGATCTCCGACCGCAAAGCCATCCATGCCTTCAACGGTGATGGCATCGGTGCGGGAGGGACGCACACGAATTCGGCGAATGGCACCATGTTCATGTCTTCCGCCTTTTGCAATAGTGGGACGCCATATTCATATCCCATATATCTTCAGGTCGATCTTGGCGAGGTAAAGGCAATCGATCGGGTGAAATTCTACAATTTCAATATGGTTTCCGGCAGCAAATCGTATACGGTTCGGGGTGTAAAGGACTTTGAGCTGTACACGTCGACGGCCACTGCCTGGAAGACTTCGGTTGCGGAGATAACGAACAGCTACGCGAAAGTCCTTTCCGGCGCGCTTGATTCGGCGAGCGGAAGCAACGAGGAAGCGGGGCAGGTATTCGATTTGGAGACGACGGCATCGGCACGCTATGTCGCATTGGTCATCAACAGCCAGCAAGGATACGAGGGTTCCAATGCCGCAGACAAGGAAGGATTTGTCGAGTATGTCGGGCTTTCGGAATTGATGTTCTTCACGAAAGAAGGAAGTACGCCGGTTCTTCCGGATCCGGAGCCGGAAGAACCGGAGGAACCGGCGATTCGGACGGAAGTCATTGTCGACAATGCGGATTCGTCGGGGGTTGAAATCAGCGGCTCGTGGGCGGCCAGTTCGTATTCTTCCAATCGTTACGGATCGAATTATTTGCACAACGGACAAGCCGCGAGCGAGGATCTCTGGGTTCGTTTTACGCCGGTGATTACGACCAATACGACCTACGATGTCTCGCTTGTGTGGAATGGCGACAATACGCGCGGATCTGCCGTACCCGTGGAGATTACCCATGCCGAGGGCGTCGCAACGAATTATGTCGACATGACGGATCCGTCCACGGGATGGCACAAGATCGGCAATTGGCCCTTTGACGTGGGGACGGCTGGTTCTGTACGGATTCTGACAATCGGTCAGGAAGGCAAGACCGTCATTGCCGATGCCGTAAAGTTCGCGGTTGCCGAACCGACGCCGGATCCGGAGCCGGAGGATCCTGCGGATGGCGCGCAGATTTCGATCTGTTGCGTCGGCGATTCGATTACGGAAGGCGCCAATTCCGAAACGGCGGCGAACAAGTGGACCTATCGCCTGTATCTTCCGGAGCTTTTGGCGGCGCAAGGACTCACGAATATTGCGTGGAAGGGGTCTCATGTTTCGCCGTATTCTGGGACGGATTTGCGCAGCGAAGGTTGGTGCGGGAAGAGTGCCGCCGAGATTGCGAACGTCTATGTTGCGAATGCCACGACGGACAAGGCTGATTATTTGCTGTTGCATGCGGGGCACAATTACGATGCGACAGCAATGCCGGCAGCGGACATTATTGCGGCTGTGACGAATGCCCACTCGAGGATCATTGCGGCGGCCCGTGCGCAGAATCCGCGCACGACGATTCTGGAGGCGAAAGTCATTACGAGCGGCAAGTTGCCGAAGTACGGTTACATTCCCGAACTCAATGAGGCGATTGGCGCATTGGCTGCGGAACTCGATTGCGCCGAATCGCCGGTCGTACTGGTCGACATGTCCGACGGCTGGGATTACACGGAGCATTGCATCAGCGATAAAGTCCATCCGACGGAAGCCGGCGCGCGGCGGATGGCGGAGACGTGGTGTGCCGCCTTGCTGGGCACGTTTCATCCGGTTGCGCCGGGGACGGATTGGCTGATTGAAGCGGAATCCATGACGGAAAAGGGCGGATGGGTCGTCGATCCGCAGTTTACGGACATCATGGGCTCGCCGTATCTGCTTGCCCATGGCAAAGGGGTTCCCGTTGCCGATGCCACGATGACGCTTGCCTTTTCATCTGCGGGGCGTGTCCGCGCGTGGGTTCGTACGCGGGACTGGACGCCGGACTGGGACGGGGAGAAACCGGGACGCTTCCGGCTGCAGCTAGGCGATACGCTCTTTCCGAATCCGCTTGGCATAGCGCCGGCGGATTGGGGATGGGTCGATGCGGGTGCGATTGACGTCAACTCCGGCGTTCAAACATTGGCGCTAAAGGATCTCACGGGATTCGAGGGTCGGTGCGACGCGATTTTCCTGACCTCCGAAGAGAACACGACACCGCCGCCGGCGGAGAAGAACGAGTTGGCCGATTGGCGTGCCATGCAGCGCGGCGAAAGCGAAGCGCCGGAGGACGTCGCATATGCCGATTTTGTCGTTGTCGGCGGCGGTATTGCCGGAACGGCAGCGGCGGTTGCGGCGGCGGATGCGGGGCTTGATGTGGCGATTGTCCAAGACCGTCCGATGTTAGGCGGAAATGCCAGTGACGAGATTCGTGTGCGCACGGAGAAAGAAGGGGACGAGTTCCATTGGATCGTCAAAGCGATTCGCAACAATGTTTCCAACGGCGGTTCCATGGCCAAGGATGATGCGGCGCGCATGAATTTTGCCGCGAGCTATACGAACCTGTCGATTCATACGGGTTGGCGCGCCTATGGCGTTGTCACCAATGAAGAGCGGAAGATCGTCGCCGTGGATGCGCGCCACGTCGAATCGGGGGCGCGCCGCCGTTTTATCGCACCGCTTTATGCCGATTGCACGGGCGACGGTTGGCTCGGATATTGGGCGGGAGCGGCCTTCATGCTGGGGCGCGAAGCGAAGACGGAGTATGACGAACCGGTGCACGGTCAGGACGTCGCAGACACGAGTACGATGGGCAACACGTTGCTATGGACGACAAAGACGCAAACGGAAGACAGCGTTTTTCCGCCGGTTCCTTGGGCGACAAAAGTAAGCGGCAATCTCAAAGCCACTTCGGGCGGCTGGGATTGGGAGGCCGGGCTCGACCCCAACGAAGACACGATCGAAGATGCCGAGATGCTTCGCGACCGTCTGTTTCGGGCGATTTACGGAACCTTTTCCAACGGCAATGAAAAGCTCGTCTTGAATTTTATGGGGTATATTGCAGGGAAGCGCGAATCGCGCCGCATCATCGGCGATTATGTCGTACGCGAAAAGGATGTTACCGGGCATCGTCTGTTCGAGGACTCGATTGGCATTGCCACATGGTCCATCGACTTGCATCGCAAAAACGGGACATCGGGCTTTTTGGCGGCGACGACGCACTATCGGTACGGCAATTGGTGGATGCCGTATCGTTCGCTCTGCTGCCGTGACGTTCCGAATCTCTTTTTGGCCGGGCGTTGCGCGAGCTATACGCATGTCGCGTTCGGATCGAGCCGTGTGATGCACGCGGGCGGGCAACAAGGCGTTGCGGTCGGCTATGCGGCGTCGCTCTGCAAGAAGTATGGCTGCCGTCCGCGCGCCATTTATCAGGACGCCGCGAAAACGGCCGAGCTGCAAAGCCTGATCAATGCCAAGCAGTCTTCCCAATCGATGTCCGATTACGAATGGCCGGTCGAGACGGGACCCGTTACGCGCGAAATCCTTTCCCTGGTCGTCGACAACAGCGATGCGGCAGGAGTCGAAGTTTCGGGCGTCTGGAAGGAAAGCTCCAGCAACGAAGACCACATTGGGTCGAACTATCTGCACAACAACTATACGGGAGGCGAGGATCTTTGGGTAAGGTTTACGCCCGACATACCGTCCAACACGACCTATGAAGTCTCTTTGTATTGGAATGCCAAGATTGACGAAGCCATCGGGTACGACAAATCCCGCGGCACGAATATATTCGTCGAAGTTGTCTACGATGGCGGCGTTGCAACCAACAGCGTCGACATGAGCACGAATCCGAAGGATTGGGTTTCCATCGGTTCGTGGCCGTTTGCCGTCGGAACGGACGGCAGTGTCCGCATTCTCACGATTGGCCAGGGGGGCGGCAAGGAGGCGGGCGGACTCATTGTCATCGCCGACGCCGTCAAGTTCTCCGTCAGCGAGACGATCGACCGCGATTCGACGAGCGATTTGGACGGAAACGGACTCGATGACGATTGGGAGCGCGAGCACTTTCTTCAGACGTCCGGAACGGATCCCGATGGCGATCCCGACGGCGATGGACTTTCGAACGTGTACGAGTTTATCGTCGGCAGCGACCCGCATCTCATGAGCCGACCGTTCACGATCAACGGGCTTGAAAATGTCGAAGAAGGCACGCTTGCCCTCACGTGGACAGGCGTTCCCGGCCGAACCTATCAAGTCATGCGTGCCGACTCGCTATCCGATCCCTTTTTGCCGTATGGCGATCCGATTGTCCCATCCGAGAATGGCACCCTGACAGTTAAACTTCCGACGGCCGATGCGGGTTCCGGTTTTTATAAAATCGAGGTTCGCCGATAATCCGGATGCCAACGGCCATGACGACAATCGTCTATCTGTACGAACAGAAGTTTCGGGCTTGGCGAAAACGCTTGGCCGGCATCTATCGTTTTTCCAAGGAGAACGGATGGAATGTCCGTGTGCTTGAAATTTCCGAAGTGCGGGGAAATCTCGAGCATATTCTCGATTTTTGGCATGCGACGGGGGCTATCGTCGAGGGTGGCATAGCGGAAAGCGCGAAGGTGAAGTCCGTTCTTCGGCGCGGACTTCCACTCGTTTTTTGCGATTTTGACGCCGAGCGTCTGGGGGAGAACTGTTTTGGCGTCTTGCACGACCCGGAGGAAACGGTGCGCGCTGCGGTCGGGGAATTACTGAAGAAGACATGCCGCGTCTACGGGTATGTAGGCTTCGATGTCAAGCGCGAATGGTCGGTCGACCGCGAACGCGTATTTGTCGCTTTGATGGAGCAAGCCGGACGGGCTACGGCCGTATACGATCCGACGGCGGGGCGCTGTTTTCGCGATGCGATCGAGTTTTACGGTTCGCTGGAGGAGTGGCTCGGGTCGCTGGCGCGTCCCTTTGGGATTTTTGCAGCCAATGACGAAATGGGCGAACATGTGCTTCATGCCGCGCGCAATCGGGGGATTGCCGTTCCCTACGAGATGGTTGTCGTGAGCGTCGACAATGACGAACTGCTTTGCGAAAGCACCGATCCGACGCTGACATCCGTTTCTCCGGATTTTGAGAAGTCCGGTTATCTGGCCGCCACGATACTGCATGAACGGTTGTCGAATCCGCTGGCAAAGCCTCGGATCGAGAGGTTCGGCGCAGGGCAAGTGGCAGGACGCGAGAGTACGCGTGCATTCAAATATCACGATCGGACCTCTTTGAAAGCCGTCGAATACATTCGGTTGCATGCTTGCGAAGGAATCAAGGTTCCCGATGTCGTAGCCGTGATGGGAACGGCGCGGCGTTCAGCCGAGATGCGGTTCATGCGGTTTGTCGGTCATTCGATTTTGAGTGAAATCGAGCAGGTCCGGTTTCGCCGCGCCTGTGAACTCCTTCGACTTTCGGACGTGCAGCTCGATCGCATCCATGAAGCAGTCGGCTATGGAAACGCGCGTTCTCTGCGGGCTCTTTTCTATCGGATGACGGGAAAATCGCCCATGGCTTGGCGCATTGCCCGATTGACGCCGGATTCCGCGCCATCGAATGACGGGAAGCTCGGGCAGGACGTCAAATCGCGATAATGGTTTTTGTAGAGCGGGAAAGGCGGGCGCATCGCGGGCGCACGCCGCCGTGGCCACCCGGCTCGCGCCCTACCGCAACGGGACACGGGCGGTGCGCGGGTGGCGGGACACGTCAAAAAGGGCGGGGGTATAGCGTGCGATTGTCACGGGAGTAATGGCGGTAGGGCGCGATGTCCCCATCGCGCCGCCCGGGTAATGCGCGTGTG
>JAEDLN010000215.1 GCA_016295275.1 Kiritimatiellia bacterium | reverse complement strand
CGGCGCGATGGGGACATCGCGCCCTACCGCCATTACACACGCAAAATTCGCACGCAAAATTCGCACCGCGCATTACGCACGGCCACGGGGCGATGCGGCGCGATGGGGACATCGCGCCCTACCGCCATTACCCACGGCAATTACCAACGCGCATTATGCGCCGCTATTCCGCAGGCGCGGTAATGCCGCGCCACGCCCGTGGGGGTTCCCCACCCCGTGGCGGCCGCGCCATTGCCCGTGGCGGCCCGCCACCCCGCTACGATTGCGGGGCGATTTTGGAGGCGAGATTTGCGGGGATTGGCTTGCGGTAGCCCGTGCAATCCACCAGCGCAACAAGATTGCCAAGCGAATCTTCGATCCGGACCGAAATCAATGCGGTGGAACGTCCATCGTGAATCGGTTCGGCTTTGGCAAGAAGACAATCGCTCCGGCAAATCCCCAAATAGTGAATGGTGGCAGAGAGGGAAACCGTCACCGTGGCATCGGCATAGGCATTGGCCGAAACCGCCGAGCAAAAGTCGGCCAATGTGAAAATCGCACCACCCATAACGGTTCCGGCGGCATTGCAATGATGCGGCAAGACCGGCATCGAGCAAACGACACGGGCAGAGCCTTTTCCATCGACCGGATCGACCGAGTCGATGCGGATGCCGGCCCGTTCCACGGCAAACCGGTCCGCCAGGAAAAAGCGTCTGATTTCTTCCAACGAGCGCGTCATCGTATCTTCTTCTCCGATTCTTCGGAACCGTTCGTCAATGGCTGTAGTTGAAGCGTCGTCCGAACGGCAACGGAATGTCGTAGCGGTCGCTGATGTCTTTCATTTCACGCAGGCATTGCACATTCCTCGTCTTGGAATAGATGGCCACAAGGTCGTACATGCGCGAGCGGGCCCATTCGGCGGCAATCTCCGCATCGCCGCTGCCGAGTGCGGGAGAACCCAGTTGAAGGGTGTAAACCATGTCGTAACTCTTGCCGCGGTTTGCGCCGGTCGCCCGGAAATAAAGGTTTTCCATATCGGCGGGAACGCGTCCCCAGAGGGAAATCGGACGATCCAGATAGAGGTTGTTCGCCGTCAGCGGGGTCATGATCGCCTGCGAAAAAGAGTCGAATGTGATCTGGATATCCGTCAAAACAGGCGAACGCGTTTTTTCATACAGCGAGACAAATGTTTCCGGAATCCGGAAACGATCGGGCGAAAGAACGGCACTTCCGCCGCGATTGCAGAAGGACAGCATCGACAGAAGATAGCGGTCCGACTTGGGAGAAATGCCTAAATTGAAAACGGAGAATCGTCCCGCATTCAACCGGGAAAACTCGCCGATAATCTCCGAGTCGCGCTTCAACTCGCCGGCTGTCACGACGCCATCGGTCAACAAAAACACGAGCGTAGCGCGCGCCGGATCGCGCGGCATTTCCAAAACGCTTTGAATGGCATTGAAGATATCCGTATTTCCCCCGGCGCGGATTTGTTCGGTAAACCGAAGCGCCTTCTCGATGTTCTCCGGTGTCGCGGGCATCCATGTCTTGCCGAATGCATAGGAATTCGTGGTATTGAACGCCAGCAAATTGATCCGGTCGGAAGGCTGGAGATGGTCCTTGAGAATGGTTGAAATGGCATTCCGGCACTGGAAAATCCGTTGCAGAGAAACCGATGCGGAGGCGTCTTGGACGATCATGACGTCGCGCGGAATCACCGGAAGAACGTCTGAGCCCTTGCGCCGGATATCCAAGCGGAAATAGATAAAGCCGTCATCCCGAGCCGGGCGGTAGGTCTGAATCGTCGGCAAAAGCACGGCCTCGATCGGGGTCGCCGGCTTTTTTTCCTCCGGAATTTCGGCCACATATTCGGAAATCTTTTCTTCGGTTTCGTTCGGATCGACCAGTTGCGGAGGCGGTTCCTTTTCGGAGGCGGCGGAAACGAAGGCTGGCGTTTCCAGCTCCGAAGGCGAGGGACCCGCCGGCATGATGTTCGAAAGAGATTGTTTCGAGAGGGCCTCCAGAGAAACGGAAAGCGAAGCCGTGCCGGAGGGGGTGATATCCGCCGCATGGAATACGCGTTCGATATCCGGCATTTCGTTCCGCTGAAGCGTTGCGAGATCGTCATTTGCAAAACGCGAACCGATTTCGAGAATCTCCTCGCGAGGTACCCAGGGCGTCAAGGTTTCCTGAACCACGACCGATTCCGGCGGCGTAATTCCGTGGTAGAGCGACGACTCTGTCACATTCGCCAACGCAGGCGGCTCGAAAATGGTGGTATTGACATCGGAAGAACGATCGGCTTCCAGCAACTTGACTGGATCCATCGCTTCATCGCTCGCGCGATCGCGTTCTTCCAGCGGCGACTGCTCCGCGTCGGCCGTCTGCTGCTCCAATACGGACCGGTTCGGCTCCGCCAACTTGACGCGCATCGGCAGGGGACGGGCGACCTGGGCACGATTGCGGGCATAACTCGGCGCAAACAGATCGACAGGCGCGCTTTTGGCAAAAAACGCGATTCCGGTATGGATCAGCACCGACAAAACAATCGCAATACCGACAATGAAAACGTTCTTGTCGTTGTTGTCGGCGTAGTCTGTCGCAAGAGAGCGAAAGGATTTTGCCATGGCAGAAAGTCGGCGAAGCCGGTGGATCGGGAGTCAGAGAAAGAGAGTCGGGCCGTGCGGAAGATGCGCAACTCAGGGAAGCAGGTGCAGAAAATCGGGTTTTCGGGGCTTGGCAGGGGCGGGAGCCGTTGCGGCATACCCGAGCGCGAGATTGCCGATGCCGACGGTTTGCTCGGGATCGAGCCCGCATGTACGAAGCAACTCTTGCGCCTCCGGTCGTTCGAACGTCTCGCGTGCCCGATGAATCCAACAGGAGGCCAAGCCAAGCGCCTCCGCCTCCAGCATCATGTTGCCGAGACAAAGCGCGCCGTCCTCCACAACCGTATTCCGCGTTTTGTCGCCTACCGTCACCAAAATGCACGGGGCGCCATAGAACGGATCGGCATCCGGAGCCCCGAGAATCTCCGCATTGATGCGGCGGAGCATTTCACGCAATGCGGGATTCGTGACCGCCAAAACGGTCGGGGACTGCATTCCGCGCCCGGAAGCCGCCCAAGAGCCGGCCTCCGCGACACGGCGAATCAGCGCTTCCGAAACGGGCTCCGGCGTAAAGGCGCGACAGCTTCTGCGCGTCTTCAAAACTGAAAAAAAAGATTCCTCGGTGGCTGATTTCATGCTTTCCCCTTCCCTTTTTCAACCGTTTTCTTTTCCCGGAGCGCGGCCTTTTTGCGGGAGGGCTTTTTCTTGTCGAACATCGCCAACAGGAAATCCGGCTCGGAAACTTCCGGATCGAAGACTTCCTCAAAGGAATAAATGTTGTCGAAATCGGTGAGCTTGTCTTCCGGTTTCTTTCCGAAGACACCCTCGTCGATCAGCAAAAAAACCATTTTTCCAAAATCGGCCGTTTCAAATATGCCCCATTGCATCAAAACGAGCAACGCCAAAGGACCGTATTGCAAGATCGCATAATCGCGCAATCCCTCGCAAAGCTCACGTCCCGTCAAATGGCGATCCGTCGCTTGGTTGCGTCCCAGCTTCTCCGTCGTCCAGTCCAATCCATCCCGCAAAAAAGCGTATGCCTCCGGACTGTACTCCGGATGCATCATGACAATGCGCTCTACCGCGTCTTCAAAGGATTGTTCAT
>JAEDLN010000214.1 GCA_016295275.1 Kiritimatiellia bacterium | reverse complement strand
GGGGCGGCCGCCGGGCCTCCCGGCTCGCGCCCTACCGCAACGGGATCGCGCGGCGCCGCACGGGGCATGCGCAACGGGGCATGGCATGCCGGATAATGGAATACAGAATCGAGAGACTGGAACCGGTGGAAAAAATCCGTTTCGGTCGTTTCGGGTAATTGCCGGAAAACGTCAGATGAAAACGGTATGGGAGTTCTGACACATTTTCTCGTTTCAGTCCGCAAAGCGATGCGCTTTTCCTATTGGGGCGATTGGTGCAGAACGTGCAGGTTGGCGGACAATCCAAAGCAATCCGTTTGCGTATCGGTCGTTTCAAATGCGAAATATCCCAGTTGGCAAACGAGTTCATTGATGCTAAGATGGGCTCATGAGAGGACCTGCTACGATGAAAAAGATTCTTTTCTTAACCATATCACTGACCGTCATTAGTTCTTTTGCGGCTGAAAAAGACCCGCGCGATGTTTATTCAACCGAAGGGTGGAAGCTCACCTGGAGTGAAGAATTCAATGGTACCGGGGTTCCGGATCGGAATGTCTGGAAACCGGAAGTCGGTTTTGTCCGCAATCACGAACCGCAGTACTATACCGACATGCGAGAAGAAAACTGCACGCAAAGGGATGGTGCGCTTGTGATTACCGCCCGCAAAGAGAAGTGGTCCAATGCCGATTACGGCAAGCAGAAAAGCGGCTGGCGATATAACATCAAGGAAGCCAACTATACATCGGCGGACATCACGTCCAAGCGCACGTTTTTATATGGTCGGATTGAAATTCGCGCCCAGTTGCCGAATTCGCAGGGGGCTTGGCCGGCGCTTTGGATGCTTGGCGATGCCATCCGCAAATCCAGAGACGATCCCGAATATTGGAATTGGCCGTGCTGCGGAGAAATTGACATTGTCGAGATTTGGGGCAACAATCCGTTGAAGATTGGAGCGTGTCTGCATACGTCTGATCAGGGGTGGAAAAAGAAGCCGAACGAGCACCATCGAATCACCGGCGGCGGCGAGCGGTATTGCAAGGGACCCGGCGAAAATCCGGGAGAAGGATTCCATACGTATACCCTCGATTGGTACGAAGACAAGCTTGTGTTTTTCTACGACGGCAAACGCTATGGCGGTGCCGATCTCTCGCGCAGCGATTGGCCCGATGGCTCGAATCCGTTCCGCAAGCCCCACTTCCTGCTGATCAACCTCGCGCTTGGCGGTTGGGGCAATGACGTCTACGATGTCGATACGCCGCAGATGAGGGATAAGAAGGGACCCGACAATAAGCCGCTTCGCGATGAGAACGGCAAGGTCATCAAGGAACCGACCGGCAAGATCATCCCCGCCGCGAAATTTCCGATGGAGATGAAGGTCGATTATGTCCGCTATTACGAGCGGATTCCGCAGGGAGAATAACCGGAAAGGACTCGTTGCCCCGGTCGCCCAGTCGGGAACGGGTCCTTTGATCCATTCGCGTTCTGTTTTGCGAGAAATTCGTTTTGCGGGGATTTTAGGAGACTGACATGTCTGAAAAGCTCAAGTTTCCGGTTACAGCCCACTATCGGATCATTGTCCATTCGGCGGAGAAGGATTTGGAGACGACGCAGCGTCTGTTCGACGGGTTCGACCTTGTCGAGCCGGTTCGGGAGATGCGTGCCTCTTCCGGCGGAAGATATGCGTCCTTTTCGGTTTCGGTCCGGTTTGGCGGACGCGATGAGATGTCTCGGTTTGATGCGCAGCTCAAGTTTGTGCCGGGCTTGAAAATGGTTTTGTAGGAAGCACGCGTGCGGATTTTGTGTCACGTCAGTCGAAAGTAGGATCGTTTATGTCCGCGGTTGTCGGCTGTTGCTAAATCGGTGCGAGCCGGTCACTAGCCTGCTGCCATTTGACTGCGGATGGCTTGATTTCCATAAGGCACTGTACAAGAGCCATGATCGACAGCGAGAACGGTCCGGTCACGGCTCTTTTTGTGCAGTTATAAAAGAAGTGACTTGCTATATTCCGACGGTAGAGCGAACATACACACAAACTGTATGTTGTGTCCGCCTATTCGTTCATATCGATCAGATGTATTTGCACTATTTGTTAAAAAACACACCCTTCTTTATGATACCATGTGAAAACAAGCATGAGGGATATCTCTGATATTTCCGTACTTTTGGGAGCGATTAGGATGTCAAGACCGAAAAGCACAGCAACCGACCTTTGATGGGTTCAACCGCTCCTGCGGGATGAAACCGGATCCCAAGGATGAGTGAGGCATTCTTGCGGATCAGATCGACTGGGCTGCTGTCGAGGCCGAGAATCGGGCACCATTCCATTCAAAGCGCGGACGTCCCGCCGTTTCGGAAGGACGGGCTCTCGATTCTTGCGGCAAGTCTTTTGGTATCCAATTCCCGTTTCGTTTTGCTTCATTTCACGGACCCGCCAGATGGTGCGACAACGTACCACGTGGTTGGGATCGAGGACGAGGCGGCATGACGGCACGGAATATTTGGCATCAAACAACGGATGATTCGTGTTGATCGGCAACGAAGTCTACATCTGGCGAAAAATCGATGCTTTTACGGACAAACACCAAACAGTCGGAACGGACTGACCATCCGTTCCGGCTTGCTTGCGTATAAGTCTTGCACTCCGCTATACTCGGCAAGAACTTTTCTCTATGGCAGGATTTTGACGAATGCGATAGGATGAAAGATCGAGTCGCTCAAAAACGCAGTAGTCTGTTTTCGCGGTTTTGACTACGTTTGCCTGCACTGATTTGCCTCATGTTGCGCTGAAAACCGAGAATGAACAGAATCATGTGCATCGTGCAAATTGCGGCATGAGTCGCAAAACGACGCAAAACACGGCACTTTAGGGCATTGCAGGAAGGAACATTCGTATGATTAGGATATTATTCATCTGTCACGGCAACATCTGTCGCAGTCCGATGGCGGAGTTTGTGATGAAACATCTTTTGCGCAATGCCTGTCGAGAGGATGTGATTGTAGAATCGGCGGCTTTGCATACGGACGAGATCGGCAGTGACATTCATTCCGGGACGCGCAGGATTCTGGATCGGGAGGGAATTGCGCATTCGCCGCGGCGTGCATGGCTTCTCACGGCGTCCAAAGCGCGCGAATATGATTTTCTTATCGGGATGGACCGCTACAACATTGCCGATCTGCACCGTCTGGTCGAGTCTGAAGAGATTCCGAAAATCCATAAACTCTCCGAATTTGCCGGGAAGGATACGGATATTGCGGATCCATGGTATACGGGAAATTTCGAGCGCACCTATGTTGAAGTGACGGAAGGGTGTCTCGGGTTGCTGAAATGTATTGCAACGGGGCCGGCAACGGGGCGCGGCGGGTAATGCGCGTGGGTAACGGCGGCGCGAGCCGGGAGGCGCGGTGCGCAATGGGCATGGGGGGCGCGAGCGAGAGAGGGCACGGGACCGCGCGGAGGAGAGGCACGGGCGAGAGACGCGGCGAGAGTCGGGAGCCCCGACGGGCGAGCATCGCGCCCGACCGCAACGGGACCGGACGGTAAATGGGACGCGCAACGGGAGTGCAAGGCAAATGGATCGCGCAACGGGACCGGATCATGGGGCGCGGGCGAGAGGGCGCGACCACGGGGCACGGCGGCGCGATGAGGACATCGCGCCCTACCGCCACGGGACCGCATGGCAAATGGACCGCGCAATGAGACACAGGCACG
>JAEDLN010000018.1 GCA_016295275.1 Kiritimatiellia bacterium | reverse complement strand
CTTGTGGAGATTTTCGACGCGGATAAGGGTTTCGCCTTTTGTCAAAGCCGCAGCGGGTTCGTGATTCGACGACACGGAGATAGGGTCTGGCATGGTTATACGGCTCCGTTTCGGTTCAGTTTCGTTTCCAGTTTTCCAAGCAGCCAGGTAAAGAGGATGACGATGGCCAGGTAGATTGCGGCGACAGCAAGGAACGGCATGAAAGCATCATAGGTTTGGCTGCGGATGATATCGCCGCCTTTTGTCAGGTCGGGCAAGGCGATATAACCAGCGATAGAGGTGTCCTTCAGCAAGGTGATGAATTCATTGCCGAGTGCCGGAAGAACGTTGCGAACCGCTTGTGGGAGGACGATGTAACGGAGTGTCTGGAGATAGGAGAGACCAAGCGAGCGGCCGGCTTCCATTTGTCCATTGTCGATGGAAGAAATGCCGGAGCGGATCACTTCCGCAACATAAGCACCGGAGTTTAGCGAGAACGCGATAATCGCCACAAGGATTTTTTCGCGGATTTGCGAGAAAATGACAAAATAGGCGATCAAAAGCTGGACAACCATCGGCGTACCGCGGATAACGGTAAGATAGATTTTGCAGAGGCTGTTCAGCAGACCCAGATTATGGCGTTTTTCGTGCGTTGTCCGGACAATGGCGATAAAGAAGCCGATGCATGCGCCAAAAAAGACGGCACTCAGGGCGACTTCGATCGTAATGACCAATCCGTCGGTCAAGTAGCGCCAACGATCATTTTTAATGAAGTTGAGTACAAATTTATTGCGCATGGTCTGAAACCAGTCGGAGAGGCCGGATTTGAGTTGTTCAAACCGGCCCATCTGGGAAGGTTTTTCGACCATCGCATCCGATGGTCCGGCGGTGGTTTCAGACGTCGGCGCCGTTTCCGTGCCGGGTGCCGCAGTTGCCGACTCGGCGGTAACAACGGCGGCGGGCGTTTCAGACGACGTCGCTTGATTTCCAAGGGAGCCGAATCCTGTGCCGATCAGTACGAGGACGAGAGCCAAAGCAAGCATACTTTGGCGCCCGTGCGTGCGAGAATAAGACGTTTCCTTGCGTGAGAACATGTTCAGTTTTGGACTTGACGGCACAGAATGGATTCGATCGAGAGCGGAGGATTACGCCGCGGGTTCGCCGGCAACTTCCGTTGCCTTGGTGTGCTTTTCCATGAGTGCCTTGATTTCACCCTTTTCAAGCATCTCTTCGATGACCTTGTTGATCGTTTCAAGGAGCTTGGCGTTGCCTTTTCTAACGGCAATCGCGTATTCCTCGACGGTCAGCGGCGTTTCGAGAATCTTGAGATCGGCCTTGTCGGCGACGAAGTTCTTTGCAGGAGCTTCATCGATCACAACGGCATCGACGCGACCGGCCTGCATTGCGGAGATGGCAATCGCCGCATTGTCGAAGCGCTCGGGATCACCGTAGTTATTGGTCATGAACGTATCGCCGGTCGTACCGGATTGGACACCGATCTTCTTGCCCTTGAGATCGTCTGCGTCCGCAATAGAGGAGGAGACGGGAACGATGATCACCTGAGCGGCGTCGCGATAGTAGGGGATGGAGAAATCGACGGACTCCTTACGATCTTCGGTAACCGTAATGCCGGCTGCGGCCCAGTCCGCCTTTCCGGTCGTAACGGCGGGAATCACGGAGTCGAACTTCATATCTTCGACCTTGAGGGTCTTTCCAAGCGCTTTTGCGATGGCGGCCGAGATATCGACGTCGACGCCGGCGAACTGGTCGTTCACGCGGTATTCGTAGGGAGGAAATGTGGCTTCGGTTGCCATGGTGACAACAGAGTCATCGACAGTGGTCTGGCGGGAGCAACCCATCATGCAAGAGAGTGCGGCGACGGCGAGCGAGAGAGAAAGCTTGGTCTTCATACGATTGAAACAGTTGTAAAAAAGAGAGAGGGTCAAGCGCGACACGAGAAAAGCCGTTCGCGCTTGCGGGAAGAGGAGTTAGTCGGCGGAGGGCATTTCGGCACGCCATTTTTTCAAGGAAGCTTCGAGGGAACCATCGGCCTTCATACGCTCGATGACCTTATTGGCGGCTTCGACAAGCGGGCTACCCTTCTTGAAAGCGATTGCGTATTCCTCTTCGGTGAGGAGCTCGGGGAGAATCATGATCGAGTCATCGTTTTTCGCCATGGCATAGGCAGGATCCTGATCGCAGACGACAGCGTCAACGCGTTTGGCGCGGAGTGCCTGAACGGCGAGCGGAGCATTTTCATAGCGGTCCGGCTCGCAAATGTTTTGCGTGACATAGATGTCGGAGGTGGAGGAGGATTGGACGCCGATGGTCTTTCCCTTCAGATCGGCGGCATTTGCGACAGGCGCATCTTTGCGGCAGACGATGACAAGACCGGTTTTGACAAAAGGAATGGAGAAATCGACATTCTTTTTGCGGTCTTCGGTAACCGTGATGCCGGACGCTGCGAAATCGGCTTTGCCGGACTGGACGCACGGAATCACGGAATCGAACTTCATGTCTTCCATTTTCAGGGGGCGACCGAGTTCTTTCGCGATTTCCTTGACGATATCGACTTCGATACCGACGATATCATCGCCCTGACGGAATTCATAGGGAGGGAATGTGGCTTCCGTCACCATGTAGAGAACCTCGTTCTTACTTCCGGATCCGCATCCGATCACGAGGGCGGAGAGCAAAACGACGGAGAGGATGGATAGAATGTTTGTTTTCATTGTTGATGGGCAAATCAATGCCGGGGTTGGTATTTTGCGGTTGTTACTGGGTTAGACAGAATATGCAAAATTCAAGTAATTCTATCCAATCCATGCGACAGTGGCAAGTATCTTCTGCGCATGTTCCATTGCCGTACGCCACGCCAATGCTCCATCGTTCGGTCGCGTGGAGCGGTCATATAGGGACAAGATGCCGCGCCTCGTACGGATCGGGCGCTCCAGTTTGAGGTGGGGGAGAGCCCCCGCACAACATCTCTAGCGTGTGCCCAGAGGCGTATGCGCAATGCGTACAAGCGGGGCGTCGAACGGATGGTAGGCACGCGTATTATCCGTGCGGCGCGAACCGGGAGACCCGGGGGCCAAACATCGACCCCTCCCGCCATTACACATTACACACAAGGGGGCATGGTCTTTGCGAATGTGCCATTGTGCACGACAAGGGGAACGTCCATTTGCCATTAGTCTTGCCAAAGTCGTCATGCTCTTCACGGGGAAGGGGGGCGGCATCGTGGCGAGACTGCGTGGTCGCTTGATGTGCCAATCGCGGGGTGGTCCGGGTGCGAG
The DNA here is from genome assembly GCA_016295275.1 of Kiritimatiellia bacterium. GTDB lineage: Bacteria > Verrucomicrobiota > Kiritimatiellia > RFP12 > UBA3636 > JAEDLN01. Next base: position 14,848 of record JAEDLN010000018.1, on the reverse strand, counting down.
CTCGGTGCCGAACCGATGCGTTCCGCCGTCTGCATGGAAGCGGATTGTTTTGTATGCAAGATGAGAAGGCTTCTTCTGTCCTGCGCGGCGCCAACCGAGTGCTTTCGGGCGCGACGGAAATGAAGTCTTTCTGGTTTGCGAGAGGTGTTTTTTTTGCTACGATAAGAGCAATCTGCAACCCTGAAAAGTCGAGAGGACTCGAATCTGCCCGCTTTTTAGAACGCAACAGTCAATCAATCCTATCCTATTATGCTTAACACTACGCTTTTTGGTCGTCCATGGGAAATTCCCGAGTTGACCTCGATGAATCGACTTCGTTCGCGAAGCGACTTGATTCCGTTTCCAACTGCGGAGGCCGCGCTAACCTTGCGACCGGAAAAATCCAAGTGGTACAAGAATCTTGACGGGAAATGGGCCTTCTCCTACCACGAGAAACCAGAGGACGTGACACCGAAAGAGATTGCGGATGAAACGGACGTCTCCAAGTGGGATCGGATTGCCGTTCCGGGTGATTTTTGCGTTCAAGGCTATTCCCATCCCCATTACACGAATGTCCAGATGCCCTTCAAGGCCCGGAAGCCTTTTGTTCCGGATGAAAATCCGACGGGCGTCTATCGCAGGACTTTCACTTTGTCTGCCGCCTGGCTGAAGCGTCGCACGATTTTGCATATCGGCTCAGCCGAATCGCAGGCATGGGTTTACGTAAACGGGCAGCTTGTCGGTATGTCGACCGATTCCCGGTTGCCTTCCGAGTACAATTTGCGTCCGTATGTCCGTGCCGGCGTCAATACGCTTGTCATCCTGTGCGTGCGCTGGTCTTCCAATTCCTATGTCGAGGATCAGGACCATTGGAGAGAAGCCGGTTTGCATCGTTCGGTCTACCTGTATTCGCAGGACGAGATTTATTTGGAAGACGTCCACACGACGGCGGGATACGATGTTGCGAAGAAGGCGGGAACCCTCAAGGTCGTCACAAAAGCCAATACCCCGCAGCCGTCTGACATCAAAGGCTGGCAGATCGAGGTAGAGGTTTTCGACATGAAAGGAAAGCGCCTGACGAAGAAGCCGCTTTCGGCCGTGACGAAACAGGATTTTCGCACCAACCAGTTCGAAACCGTCATGGAAGCCCGTTTTCCGGGCGTGTCGCCGTGGTCTGCCGAAATTCCGACGCTTTACAAGATTTGCGTAACCTTGAAGAATCTCGACGGCAAGGTTTTGGAAGCGACGGCGTTCCGCATCGGTTTCCGCGATGTTCGCATTTCGAATCGCCAATTGCTTGTCAACGGCAAGGCGATTACCATCCGTGGCGTGAACCGTCACGAATTTCATGACGTATTCGGCAAGTGCGTCCCGTATGAGACAAGCTTGCAGGATATCAAGATCATGAAGCGCTTCAACTTCAATGCCGTTCGTTGCTGCCATTATCCGGACGACACCTCTTGGCTTGACCTGTGTGATGAATACGGCATTTATCTGGTGGACGAAGCCAACATTGAAACGCATGCCTATTACCATCGGATTTGCTGTGAAGATTCCTGGCGCACGCAGTTCTTCGAGCGCGGCTCCCGTATGGTGATCCGCGACAAGAACCATCCCTCGGTGATTTTCTGGTCGCTCGGCAACGAAAGTGGTTTGGGCGAGAATCATTTGGGGTTGGCGGACTGGATTCGCGCCTACGATCCTTCGCGTCCGTTGCACTACGAAGGCGCCATGAAAAATCTTGCGGATTTCTTTGAGACGGGCGTTTCCACGATTACGCATCGCGTATCGGATGTCATCAATCCGATGTATTCGAGTCTTGACGTGATCGAGAAATTCACCACGAAAGTCAAGGAGGATCGCCCCTTCATTCTGTGCGAGTATTCGCATGCGATGGGCAATTCGTGCGGTGCGCTTCGAGACTATTGGGACTTGTTCAACAAATATCCGAGCACCCAGGGCGGGTTCATTTGGGATTGGGTTGAGCAGGGGATCCTTACGCGTGATGCGCAAGGGCGTCCTTTCTGGGCTTACGGCGGCGATTTCGGCGATTTCCCGAATGACGCCAACTTTGTCTGCAATGGCATGGTACAGCCCGATCGCACGCCGAAACCCCAGATGTGGGATTTCAAGCACATTGTCCAGCCTGTTGTATTTGCTCCTGTCGATTTGAAGGCCGGAAAAGTTTCGGCCACCAATCGCGACGCGTTCCAATCGGCAGATTGGCTTGCGGCGACCTGGACCATTGAGGTTGAAGGACGCGTTGTTGCAAACGGCAAGTTGCCGGCGCTTTCGATTCGTCCGGGCGAGACGAAGGTTCTCAAGCTTCAGAACTTCCGGTACGACAAACTGCCGAAATTGGCTCCCGGCGAGGAGGCGTTCCTTTTCATTTCTGCCAATACCGTCAAAGACTGTTCGTGGGTAGAGGCCGGGCATCAGGTTGCATGGGATCAGTTTCCGATCGACCTTCCTGTCGATACGGAGCTTTCTCTTCAGCGTCCGTCTCTGTTGCCGGAGGTCGAGGATTGGAATCCGGTCTCTGTTTTCCAGAGCAAGGACACCCCTGATTTGCTGGAGATTTCGGCGGGCGTGGTAACGGCCAAGGTCGATTCGAAGAATGGCTTGCTCTGCACGCTTGATGTTGCGGGCGAACCGGTCATTGTCAATGGTCCGGAGTTCACGTTGTGGCGCACGCCCATCGACAACGAGTGCATTCGGGCGCATCTCGAGGCTGATCGCACGAATTATTGGAAAGCGTTTGGCCGTTGGTGCCGTGATGGCATTACGGAGATGTCGGAAAAGCTGGTTTCCGCCAAAACGGGTAAGAACAAGGAAGGTGCGGCTTGCATCAAGCGTGTCGCCGATTGGTTCCCGAAAGATCGGAAAGATGCTATCCGCCATACTTCGGAGATCGAGATTCTTCCCGATGGAGCGATTCACTTCACGGAGACGTTCAAGGTTCCGGAATCGATTGTGGATATTCCCCGACTCGGCGTGAAGATGCGTTTGGCTCCCGCGTATGAAAACCTGACATGGTTTGGTTTAGGTCCGTTGGAATCCTACCCCGACCGCAAAGACGCCTGTTTTGTAGGCCGTTTCGCGTCAACGGTTACCGAACAGTACTTCCCGTACATCGTTCCTCAGGAGAATGGGCATCACTGTGAAACACGCTGGTTGACCCTCACAGACGAATCCGGCCATGGTCTGCAGTTCCAGGCTGACGAAAGCCTGTTCGAGTTCAATGCTACGCACATTCCAAGTGAAGTCATGGAAAATGCGCTTCACACGAATGAATTGGAGCCTCAGGCGGAAATCACGTTGAATTTGGATGCCGCCATGCGTGGTCTTGGGACCTGTTCGTGCGGTCCGGACACCTTGAAGAAATATCAAGTCGGTCCCGGAACCTACAAACTCAGCTACTGGATGTTCCCGGTCTAAGGGAATCGAGCCGTTTCGGCTGAATGTATCAAAGCGCGCCCAGTCTTGCAGAGACGGGGCGCGCTTTTTTTCATATGTCTGGATGATTCGTGCCATTCCAAGGAATGCAACCGAAGGGGCGTGCACGATGGAATCAAGGGGATGCGCGGAAGAGCGGCTTCGATGAGGAAATGCCTTTATCCGAAAGGAATCCGATGCCCGAAAGCGGAGAACGGCAAAAAGGGGTCATTCCGCCTCGTAGTATGCCAGTTCGGAAGCGGCTTGTTCCCAGAGTTGGTTGAGGGTCGTCAGCTCCTTTTCGATTTCCGAAAGGCGTCGATTGACGGTTGCGAAATCCGTTTTCCCATCCAGATTGGAAAGCTGTCCGACCAGCTCCTTTTGTTCCGTTTCCAGTTTTTCGATTCGTTCCTCGGTGGCGGTTACGCGCCGGCGAAGGGAGCGAAGGAGGGGAAGGAGCTTTTCGCGTTCGGCCGCGCGTTCTTTTCGCAGCTCCTTTTTCGAGAGAGGCTTGGCGGGGGGATCGGAATGGACGTCGGAAGGGGAGTCGGATTTTTCGGCAGACTCGTTGTCGTCGCGTAGCACGCGAGCGCGATAGTCGTCGTAGGTGCCGAGGAATTTGCGTACGCCTTGGTCGGAAACTTCGACGATATTGGCAGCAGTTCGACGGACGAATTCGATATCGTGAGAGACAAGGACGATGGCACCCTCGTAGGCCCGAATCGCTTCCTCCAAAGCTTGTCGTCCATTCAGATCGAGGTGCGTCGTCGGTTCATCCAGAACGAGAAAATTCGGTTTCCTGGCATGGATTCTTGCGAAGCCAAGGCGGATTTTTTCACCACCGGAGAGGACCCCGGCAAGCTTAAAAGCCTCATCGCCGCTAAATCCGAAGGAGCCAAGAAGCGCACGTGCCTGTGCTTCGGTCATGGTTTCGTCTTCGCGGCGGACGACATTGATAAGGGAACGATCCGGCGGAATGGTTTCGGCAAAATCCTGAGACAGATAACCGGGGACGACCTTGTGGCCGAGAATGACTTCTCCCTCGGATGGCGGACGTTCGCCGGCCAGCAAACGAGACAGTGTCGATTTTCCAAGACCGTTAAAGCCGACAATCGCGACATGTTCGCCGTTCTGAACGTCAAAAGAAACGTTTCGAAAGACGAAATCCTTTCCGTTATAGGAGAATCCCGCGTCGCGAACGGCAAGAACCGTAACGCCGCAATGGTGGTATGGCGGAAGGCGTAGCTGACCGTTTGTCGCGGCTTGGCGAGGGACGACGATGGTCTCGAGTTTTTCGAGTGCCTTGACACGGGATTGCACCAAAGAGGCCTTGTTGGCTTGCGACCGGAAGGTATTGATGAATTCCTCCATGTGTGCGCGCTGACGGTCTTGATTTCGTTTTGCGGCGAGCAAGACCTCGTAGCGTTGCTGACGTTCCTTCAGGTAATAGTCCAAGCCTCCCGCATAACGGGTTGCGGTTTCGCCGTCGATTTCGATGGTGACAGACGTCAGTGTCCGGAGCAGATAGCGATCGTGGGAAATCAGCAAAAGCGTTCCGCGATAGCTTCGGAGGAAGGACTGCATCCATTCTACGGCGGGGAGATCAAGGTAGTTCGACGGTTCGTCGAGCATGAGCAGATCCGGTTGGGAAATCAGCGTCCGCACCATTTCGGCTCGCATTTTCCAACCGCCCGAGAATTCTCCGAACGGACGGTCGAAATCATTGGTATGAAAACCGAGCGCGCAGAGGGCTTTTTTGACGCGGGATTCCAGTTCGTAGCCACCCAACTGTTCGAAACGGGTCTGCAATTCGCCGATACGGGCCAAAGCCCTTGTCCGTTCCGGGGAGCCTTGCGGGAGGATCGGAATCCTTTTCTCCAGTGCTTGGATCTCGTTTTCGCAAGCCTTCAGATCCTTACTGGAACGCAGGGTATAGGAAAGAAGCGTATCGCCTTCGGACCAGTGGAGCAGTTGCTGGTGGAGATATCCGATGGTTGGTTTCGGACCTTCGAACAAGACCGTTCCGCCATCCGGCTGCAATTCACCGGACAGCAAATTGAAGAACGTCGACTTGCCGGCGCCGTTCGGTCCGACAATGCCGATGCGTTCGTGATCGCTGATTCGAAGCGAAACATTCCGGAGAATTTGTTGCGTTCCGAAATGCAGACTGACATTTTGAAATGAAATCATGCCTTTGGAGCGGCGGCATCTTTCCGATCGTCATCTGCCGGAGACCAAATTTGTGGCTTTATCTGCGCGCGCGAACGACGATCTCGCGCCTTCCGGGCGATGGCGTCCAAAATGCCGTTTACAAAACGTCCGGATTCGCTTGTGCCGAAATATTTCGCGAGATCGACGGCCTCATTGATGACGACGGCGGACGGGGGCTGTTCGAGATCGGGGTAATCATCGGACTCGTAGACAAGTTCATATGTTCCCAGACGGAGAACAGCCCGTTCGATGGAGCCGATCCGGTTGAGTTTCCAGTTCCGAAGCCGTTCGGTGATGCTTTTGTCGATATCGGTTCTGTGACGGAGCATACCGAGCACCAGATTCTGCGAAAAAATCCGTGTTTTGTCATCGGGGATTTCATCGGCAGGAATATCGGAACGTCCCCCGAGACGGAGTGGCGTAAAGGCGCGCTCGTTCGTGGATTCGGGCAGGATATTGGAATGGGAAGCGTCTGCCGCCTCTATCATTTCCTCTTCCATCGATCCGTTCCAAAACTCTTCGAAGAAGGCGTCAACTCGTTGTTCCCAATCAGGATTTGCATCGAGCTGGAAAATCATTTGGACGGCCCATTCGCGGGCTTGCCGGCGTGTAGACATACGACGATGCAGGAAAGAGGTTAGATTGAGCGGGCAAGAGCGGCCATTTCGATAGCGGCGGCAGCGGCGTCCCAGCCTTTGTTCCCCATCTTCGTGCCGGCGCGTTCGATTGCCTGTTCGAGGTTGTTGGCGGTTACGAGACCTCCTGTCACAGGTTTATCGAATTCCAGCGACAGCTGGGTCAAAGCCCGTGCGACTTGCTGTTCGATCAAATCTGCATGAGGCGTGGCGCCTTGAATGACACAACCGAGAGCCATGACGGCGTCGAAGGAGCCGGTCTTCAGCATCCGCTTAAGCGCGAAAGGAATTTCGGAAGCGCCGGGAACCCGTACAAAGACAATATCATCCGGGGCCGCGCCGTGGCGCAACAGGCAATCTTCAGCTCCCTTTAGAAGCTGTTCGGTAAAGAAGCTGTTAAAACGGCTAACAGCGATGCCAAACTTCATTCCCTGCGCAGACAGGTTTCCGACAATTTCTTTCATGAAAGGTCTCCTTGACTTGTCGGTTAATTCCATCAAAAATCTCCGAATAAATCAAGTCATTGAAGCACCGATGCCATTTGCGGAGGTTTCGGGCGTTGTTTGAGAGCGGCTTTTCGAATCTCGATGGTAGGCGTTTCCGTGTCCGCCGCGTTTGACGATCTGTTTGGCGGTGCATTGGGAATCCGTTGCAGATGGCGGACTATTCCGAGATTTTCCGCATCGGGCACGAAGATCCGGTGATGCGCTACCGTACGGAGAGGAGTTGAAGCGCAAGAACGGCAAGTGTCGTATTTTCGAGAGTCGAACGAGGGCCTTCCCAATAGTAATTGCCATCGTCATCGCATTTTTGGAGCGAGATGACACGATTAGCCAGATGGTTTTTCCAGTTGTAAGGGAAGAGTGCGTTTTTAGGATCAGCCAGAAGTTGTCGGGGAATGGAATTTGCGAGAACGGCAATGAGAAACGCGTTTTCGGGGTCAAGCGGGCAGTTGGGATCGGGAGGGGGCACTTGACCGACAAAGCCGAGGCTTATCCGTGCAGCCAGCCACCGGACGTGTGCCAGAACATCCGGGCGCGGCGATCGGAGCGAGCCCGGGTGCGAAGCCCATCGGGCGAGGGCTGCGGCGGCAACAGAGGAAAGCGTGTTTTCAGGGGGGAGCGGGCGTTGCTCGAGCCGTTCCCAGTGTTTCCGGGTTGGAATGCCGAAAGCGTCCATTGCCAGAATGGCGATTGCGCAATCGGCGGGAGAGAGGTTATCGAGGTTCGCGCGTGACAGATGTTCCAGCAAAGCGGGAGAAGGGGAGAGTCCGACACGTGCGGCACCGAGGAGAACAAACGAGGCGTTTCGGATGTCGTCTGCCTGCCATGGGCGAGAAACGTTTTTTTCGACTTCCTTCAGCGACCGGAGTTGCGACGGATCGGGGGAATTGCGAACGCCCAGAACGGCGGAAGGGATGGAATTTCGGTCCTTCCAAAGACCGTCTTCCTCTTGCGTTTCCAGGAGCGTGTCGATCGTTCGTTCAATGACGGCAATGGTTTCGCGTCCGATGGATTCCGGAAGTTCGATTTGATCACTTCGCAACAAGACGAACCCCGTTTCTCCGGAAAAACAGAGAAAAGGCGTCAAGCAGAGCGAAAGAATCAAAAAAGATTTCATGAAGTTCTTCCCTCGAGAGAATCGTTTCAACTGGAAACGCAGGAAAAGGGGAAAAAGTTCGCAGATTCTACAGATAGCGTTTTCTGGGTTCGTTTTTGACACCGGCATACAGCTCGAGGTGCCGCCGTGCGGGCGACATGGCGATCTTCTGCATCAAGACCTCTTCGACTTGGAAGAAGCCGACATTTTCCGTCATTTCCACATCGATGCGAATCGGTTTTTCCGCCCCTCGGGAAATGGTCACCGATTCGATGGAATTGGCGGAGTATTTATGGATATCGCCGACTTGCGATTCTGTTTTCACGGCCAATGTGATCCGGGCACGTCCTTTGGTCATGTCGCAACCGTCGGCGACCAAGATCAAGCCGGCCTCCAGAGAGTGGATTTTCATGGTTCCCATGTGACCGAAAATGCCTTCGGTTGCGATCGACCGGATTGCCACGCGGCGAAGCAAGTCGTTCGGCAGCACTCGTTTGAGGGCATGGTTGATTGCGGGTTGGGCGAGAATGACGGAGAGGTGTTCGTGTTCCTGGCGGGAAACGGACATGCCGAGATCGTGCAGGAGTGCGGCGAGGAAGACACCGCAGACGCTATCCTCGTATGTGCCGGCTTCATCATGCTCGAGGCTTGTCGGAATACCGGCCTCGTGGAGAAGGTTGAGCATTGTCAGCGCATTGAGGGCGACCATTCGCATATGCACGGGGCCGTGGTCGTTGTATCCAAGCCGGCGAATCGAGACAACGTTCGCATATTCCTGCATGGCTTGGAGTTCCACGTCGGCAAAGAGCTCCTTCGCGAGAGCCAATGGAAGAGGAAGGTCGCCGATTTCCCTTATAATGGCGCGTTCAAGCGCGATTTCTTTTGGAGATTTCATAGCAGACTAAGGTGGAGCGTGGAGATTGGATCGATGGGGCGAAGGACGATTGGCCTGTCATCCAGGAACCCGTAAACGGGGATGGCGGATTGATTGACGAGACAAGTGCCGTCGCGTGTTCCCGCAAAGCCAACGGAGAAGGGATCGGCGCATTGGGAAGTCCGTTCTCCGAAGCCGTAAAGAAGACGGTTGTCCCTGTTGAGCGGGAGAGGGGAATCCTTAAACCAGAAAAGATTGCGAACGGCTCGGATATAATCGTGCAATTCGAGGTTGGTCGCCCGCCAAATTTCCGGATGCGGCTCCAACAGGGAGCAGAATTCCTCCATGACATTCCAGTTGTTCAGGCGAGGGAATTCAAAAGAATGGCCCCACGCATAGAACAAGATGGGGGAGGTCGGACGCTCGTCAAGGAATTTTTGGCCGAGCTCGCAGAGGGACATGCCATTGCGGCCGTTGTGGTGCGAAGTTGCGCCCCAAGCGAGAAAATCGGTGGGGAGCGCAAAGAGTTCTTTGTTGTTGATGATGCGGTCGTAGACGATTCCGCATGCCGTCAGGATGGTATCGACGGTTTTGCTTTTCGAGTGTTCGCCGCAGGGATAGGCGCTACCGACAATCGGGCGATTGAAAACCGATTCCAGCTCTTTGCGGCAACGGAGGACATCTTCCAGAACGGCGGCCGGAGTGACGGCGTTCCAGGTTTCGTGTCCACATCCGTGAACAGTTACTTCATGTCCGGCGTAGCGTTTTGGCAAATCCTGCAAAGAAAGCCGTCCGGCGACCGGCTGTTTTGGGAAACGATCGGTATTGAGATTGAAGGAACCTTTGAAGTGGTGCCGGTTCAGAATCTCCAGCAAGGGGTCGTCTTCGGGGGCTCCGTCATCGTAGGAGAACGTAACGGCCTTCCACAAATGGTTCGGAAAGGTTGGGCGAAAGATCTGGTTTTCCTTCAGCTCGAGCACCTCGACGCCATCGGGTTGAGAGTCGGATGAAAGAAGCGTTTCCGCCGGCAAGCGAAGTCGGGTTCCGGGGGAGATGGAGACGCGGACCGTGTCGGGGGCTGCGCCATGGTCGTTTCCGTAATTTGCGGCAATGGTGGAAGCGGAAAGGTTTTCTACGATGGTTCGATCGACCGTTGTCCGCAACGTCTGGAATGCGAGTAATTGCGCTTGCAGGGCAGCGAGCGGAAGATGGGCGCAGCCGCGGATACGGCTCATTCGCGCCAGTTTGGCGTCCAGCAATGTGGCGTCCTTGCGAAGATCGCCGGTTTTTGCCGTCAGAATCATTGCGCGGACGGTTCCGCCCCATGACTCGTTTTCATAGGCATCCAGTGTCGAGTCGGGGACGGATTGAATGCTAGCCAAAGGGTTCCACGTCAGGAGATTCCGTTGCGGAAATCTGCATTCCGGATTATCGAAGGAGAGAGAAAGCGCATAGGCAAAGCCCGAATTGTCAACTGACGCCTGCCGATCGTCATCGTTTTGGGATGCGGCGCAATCGCACCGTCCGAAAACGGGGCGGTTCAGTTTCTTTTCCAGTACGATCCTTTGTTTCCGCGCTTCGGAATGGCCGTTTTGGAGGAGTGCCACCTCGTGTCCGGAAAAGAGCTCCGCCAGATTGCCTTTGGTTTCGCAGGGCACAAAGAAGGTTCCGACGAGGCGGTTCCGGTTCAGCAGTTCGACGGCCGCAGGAGCGCATTCGATGTCATCGACCAGAAAAACGGGCGTAATCGCCTTTCGGGTGTTATTGGAAAAAGTGAAATACAGTTCTTTCATGAGAAACGTCAAGATGTCTGTTTTTGCCAAGAAGCCGCATGGACAAGCTTCCCTTGGGAAAGGAACTTTTGTTCAAAATCGGTTTGTTCGTCTTCGGATCGTCGGTATGCGGGAACGGATTGGAAACGGAGATCATCCGCCATAACGGATTGCATCTGGCGGAAGTAGGGTTCGTTATCGGTTGCGGCGTGCAGAAAACCGCCGGGAATCAGGAGCCGGAAAAGAAGATCGACAACCGGTTTTCGAAAGATCCGATTACGGGCATGGCGGTCTTTCGGCCATGGATCCGGAAAGAGTATGAAAATCGCCGAAATCGAGTTTTCGGGGATGCAGTATTCGAGTGCGTAGCGGGCTTCCCCGATCAGATAGGCCAGATTGGCGATTCCCGATTTACGCGCCAGGACATCGGAGCGGGCGACACGGGCGTCGTCCTGTTCGATTCCCAAGAGCCGGATACGGGGATTGGCGAGTGCGTGCGCACGGCTGAAGCGACCATAGCCGCAACCGACGTCCAGCTCGACAGGGATACCTTCCTCGGCTGCTTTTTGGAAAAAGGTGCGAACGGCGCAGTTCGTGCCGTTGCAGGTCGGCAAAGGAGGAAGATGACGTTCCAGACGCTCCTTCATTTTGGAATCGGGGCGAATGATTTCGCAGAGATTCGTGCGAAGTTCAAGCGTTGGCGGCAACGCCGGATCGTTTTGAAGCGCAATTGCGCGGCGAACATTACGGTCGCGAGGCATAGAGATGGTTTCGAAAAAGGCGATTATTTGAATTCACGGAATGCGGAGCGGGACTTTCCGGGACGGATTGGTTTTGAGAGCTTTGCGGCGGAAACCGTCTTCCGTTTTCCGTTCCGCTTCTGCTTCTCCGCGGTTTTTCTCGTTTTTTCGGACTGCCGTTTGGCTTTGCTTTCCCTCAGAACATCGTCTTTTGTTTTCTTGATCGCGTTGCGGACGGGGCGTCCGTTGATCGGGCCAAAATCGACTTTTGCGCGAGACTTCGGGCTCTGGACGAATGGAATATCTCCAAGCGTCTGAGCAGGTTCTTCGGTGCGCACGGGGTCGTTTTTGACATCCAAAACGGAGAAATCGATGTGACGGCTTTCATAATCCACGTGCGTAACATTCACGCGAACATGGGTTCCGGAACAGACGTCCCATCCGTCGCCGAGGAGGCGTTGCCGAAAGCCGTTGTAGGACAGGTTTGTGTTTGCGAATTCGGATAGGTGGGCCATACCGGTGATTTGGAGGGCGGGCACCTCGATAAAGGCACCGAAATCGGTTACATGGACAACGACCCCGTCAAAAACGGCGGGCATATGGTCTTGCAGCCGTTTTTCAAGGAATCGGTATTTCTTGATTTCGACCAAATCGCGTTCGGCTTTTGTGGCATTGAATTCGGTTTTCGTCGAGGAAAAGGCGATCGAGCGGAGTTCGGCGCGGGAGGGTTGCCGGGCATAATTGCCGGAGAGAGCGAGTGCCAGCTGCCGGTGTGCGATGAGGTCGGGATAGCGGCGGATGGGGGAGGTAAAGTGGGAGTAGTAGCGTTTGGCGAGTCCGAAATGTCCTTCATTTTCGGCGCTGTATTCGGCGCGTTTCATGGCGCGAAGGACAATCGACGAGACATAGTATTCGAGGCCGGTATTTCTCACGGCGCGAAGGAGGCGGACGATGTGTCCGGGGTTTGAAAGGTCGCCTGCGTGGAGTCCGATGGAATCGAGTTTTTCGGAAAGTTCCTCCAGTTTTTCTGGATCGGGGGCGTCATGGAAGCGGCAGAGATGGGGAATCTTTCGATGGGCGAGTTCGATGGCAACGGCTTCGTTTGCCGCGATCATGGCTTCCTCGACCAGTTCGTGGGCGACGTTATGCTCGGACGGCAAGATGTCGCTGACCTCTCCGTTGGCGTTGAGGATCAGTTTCGGCTCGGTTGAGGCCAGGTCGAGCGAAAAGCGGTCAAAGCGATTTTTGCGAAGCTGTTGGGCGAGAGCATGGAGCGAGAGAACAAGACTGCGAATTTCGTCCGGGACATTGGAAGGCGCTTGTCCGTCGGTTTCGATGATTTGCAACGCCTCGTCGTAGGTCATTCGCCGGGAGGAACGGATGATCGAGCGGGAAAAGCTTCGGGCGATTGGATTGCCACGCCGGTCGAACGTAATGAAGACCGAGAAGGCGAGACGGTCTTCGTCCTGCACAAGGGAGCAGACGCCGTTGGACAATTGCTCGGGGAGCATAGGGAGCACATGGTCGATCAGATAAACGCTTGTACCGCGTTTCCGTGCCTCGGCATCAAGGGCCGAACCTTCTCGCACGAAGTGGCTGACATCGGCAATATGGACGCCGAGAACGAGCTGTCCCGTTTCATCGGTCCGGATCGAAAGGGCGTCATCGTAATCGCGCGCGGTTGCCGGATCGATTGTGACGATTCGTTCCTTGCGCAGATCGAGACGGTCCTTTCCGATATCATGAAGCCGTGCGGATACGTTCTGCGCTTCGCGAAGAACTTCTTCCGGAAAATCGGCGGAAAGATGGTAGGCCTTTTCGATGGCGAGCGTATCGAGGGAGGGATTGTCGGCGGCTCCAATGATGCCGACGATTTCAGCGTCCGGATTGAGATAGGGATTGTCCCATGCGGAAAACCGCACGACAACGCGGTCGCCTTCACCGGCATTTCCGGGGTGCGGAATATTGAATGTCCGATTTCCGAATGCCAGCAACGGATAGGCTGTCCAATGTTTTCCTTCGCGGTGCAGGGTGCAAACGACATCCTGCGGCTCGCGCGAGAGAACGCGCAGGATCCGTCCCGTAGGACGTCCGCCGGGGCGGTTCGGGGGAATGATTTGAATCTCGACCGAATCGCCCGGAAGCGAGTTCCCGATATTTTCTTCCGGAACAAGGATATCCGCGCCGCCTTCGTCGGGCGTAACGAAGCCAACGCCACTCCTCGCAAGAGAGAGCGTTCCAACGAGCCGGGAAGAGAACGGACTGCTTTTGTAATCCGCTATTGTACGGCGTTTTGTATGTGGGCCACGGTCGCTATTTCCTTGCATAACAGATCTCACGTTAGGGTAAACAAACTCGACGGATAGAGGATTGCTTCGGCAACCGCATCATCCGTCGAGAGCTGAAAGGCCGGTTTCCGGTTTACGGAGCCGAAGGAGATTCTGCCTTGGAATTATCCTTAGATTCCAGCTTTCGGTCAATCACAAACAGAACAATCGTCGGCAGGATGGCGAGGAAGTAGCGCGTAAAGAAGCGGCAGAAAGGAAGTTTTCCGGCAGCATCCCGGAGGACGGAGAAATCTGCAAATACGGCGTAAATGCAGAAAACGGCGAGAAGGAGGGCGATCGATGCAAATTTTGCTCCGCGCCAAGGCGTGAGATTGACGGCCTTCACGTCTTGGTGAACGAATGCGGTGCGGAGCGGTTTGGCGATTCGGATCAAAAGCATTGCATCCAGAATGACAAGGAAGGAGATACCCACGAAGTGGTAATCGCCGATGGCTTTAACAATATCGCAATGCGGAATCGACGGAAGGATGAAGTAGCCGGCGCAGATCAACAAAATACCTCCGACAAGACCAAAGACGGCGGCTGATTCCGGAGCGCGTTTCGAAAGCAGGCCGAGCAGAACGACGGCAAAGATCGGGATGAAGTAGATGGCATTCATCTTCTGAAGATAATCGAAGATAGAGGGGGCCTTGCTCAACAGGGGAGCAACGCACATGGCGCAAATGGCAATGACGAGACCGAAATATTTGCCCGCACGAACGACTGCGAGATCCGGGGCGTCCTTTCGGATGAAGCGCTTGTAGATGCCAAGGGAGAAGAGCGTGCACGTCGAATTCAGAGCAGAGTTAAAGCTGGAAAGGACGGCACCGGCCATGACGGCGGCAAAGAACCCGGTCAGCCACGGCGGCAAGACGGTACGGACAAAGTCGCCATACGCATGGTCGAAAAGGAAAGCCCCCGTTTTCGGATCGAAAGAACTTGCGACCGTTTGGAGGGCGCCATGCTTGAAGAGGAAGAATGCCATGATACCGGGAAGAACGAGATAGAGTGGACCAATCAGCTTGAGAAGCCCTGTCAGAAGCACGCCTTTTTGTCCTTCTTTGAGCGAAGACGCAGCGAGTGTGCGCTGGATGATTTGCTGATTGGTGCACCAGTAGAACAGGTTGATCAGTACGATGCCGGTAAAGATTTGCATAAAAGGGGCCAGCGAGCCGTCGGGTCCGATTGAGTTCAAGTGCTCCGTAATATCGGTACCGAGATTTGAGAGTCCCTTGACGATGGAACCGGACTCTGCAACGGCGGTGGCGGCATCGGG
>JAEDLN010000213.1 GCA_016295275.1 Kiritimatiellia bacterium | reverse complement strand
GATGGTCGGCCGCCGGGCCTCCCGGCTCGCGCCCTACCGCCATTACACCCGCGAAATTTGCCCCTCTCGCCCACCCCGCGCCCCATCGCCCCGCGCGCACCGCCCCTGCCCCGTTGCGGTAGGGCTCTATACTTGCCCGTCGGGGCTCCCGCTCACCCACCCCGCACCCCATCGCCCCCCCCCTGGCACCGCGTGCAAAACGACAGAAAACCCGTTTCTGCAACGAAACGGGTTTTCCTTCCAACCGGAATGTTCCGGCAAGATTACCGGATGTCGGCGTGATACGCTTGAAGCGATTTCACGCGGCCACCGCCATCGCGGGCCGTGCGAATGCCACGAGCCGCCGCCGTCGCCGCCGCAATCGTCGTCAGATAGGTCACCTTGTACTTGATGGCCGTCTTTCGAATCGATGCATCGTCCGCATGGGAATCGCGCCGCCCCGATGGCGTGTTGATGATCAGGGAAACCTCACGGTTCAAAATGGCATCCAGCACATTCGGACGTCCTTCGCCAATCTTGTGGACGGGACGCGCCTTCAACCCGTGCTCCTCTAGCCAACGGGCCGTTCCTTCCGTAGCCAAAAGCTCGAATCCGAGATTTGCAAACGACCGGATCGCCGGAAGCGCGCTGTCTTTCTTCTCCGAAAGAGAAACGAGAATGCGACCGCCATTTTCCGTCGGCAAGGGCGCGCCGGAACCTTCCTGCGACTTGTAGTACGCAAGCCCAAAAGACGATGCAAGCCCCAGAACTTCGCCGGTGGAACGCATCTCGGGTCCAAGCACGGGATCGACCTCCGGAAACTTCGAGAACGGAAAGACCGCTTCCTTTACGCCATAGTGCGGGATAACCGAGTGGTGAAGACCCAGAGACGAGAGCGTTTCGCCCAGCATGAGCCGCGTGGCAGCGCCCGCCATCTGAATGTTGCAAACTTTGGAAACCAACGGAACGGTGCGCGAAGCACGCGGATTGGCCTCGATCACATACACCTTGCCGTTCTCGATCGCATACTGCATGTTCATCAAGCCGCAGACCTTGAGCTCCTGCGCAATCGCCTGCGTATACCGGAGAATGGTTGCACGCGCTTCATCGGGAATGGAAACCGGCGGAATCACACATGCGGAATCGCCCGAGTGGATTCCGGCCTGCTCGATATGCTCCATGATGGACGGAATGAAGACATCCTTGCCGTCCGAAAGCGCATCGGCTTCGCATTCAAGCGCATCGCGCAGAAAACGATCGATCAAAAGAGGCCGATCCGGCGTGACGCCGACAGCCTTGGAAACATACTCCGCCAGCATCTCCTCGTCGAAGATGACTTCCATTCCGCGTCCGCCCAATACGAACGACGGCCGGATCATGATCGGATAGCCGATCGAGGAAGCGACCTTTTTCGCCTCCTCCAGCGTCGATGCCATGCCCGACTCCGGCATGGGAATTCCAAGCTTTTCCATCCGGTGGCGGAACAGATCGCGGTCCTCCGCAATATCAATCGCGTCAATGGACGTTCCGAGAATGTTGACACCCGCATCCGAAAGCTGGCGGGCAATGTTGAGCGGGGTCTGCCCGCCAAACTGGACAATGACGCCAAAAGGCTTCTCTTTGCGGTAGATCTGGATCACGTCCTCCATCGTGACCGGCTCGAAATAGAGCTTGTCCGACGTGTCGTAATCCGTTGAGACGGTCTCCGGATTGCAGTTGACCATGACCGTCTCGTAACCGAGCGCCCGAAGCGCATACGCGGCATGGACGCAACAATAGTCGAACTCGATGCCCTGACCGATGCGGTTGGGACCTCCCCCGAGAATCATGACCTTCTTCGGATTGTTCGAGACCGGCACCTCATCGGCGCTGCCATTGTAGGAAGAATAGTAGTACGCCTCGCCTTTTCCAGTGCCGGAAACCGGAACGGGATGCCAGGTTTCGACAACGCCCAGACTCTCGCGGCGGGTACGGATCGCCGCTTCGGAAATGCACAGAATCTTCGCCAGATACCGGTCGGCAAAACCATCGCGCTTCGCCTGGACGAGCAATTCGTCCGGAGGCATCGCCCCCTTATGGGCCAACAGCTTCTCCTCCAACTGGACAAGCTCGCGCATCTGCTGGTGGAAATACGGTTTGATGCCCGTTAGCTTGTACAGAACGTCATCCGTAGCGCCTTTGCGAATCGCCTCGTACAGAATAAACTGGCGCTCGCTCGTGGCAAAGCGCAACAACTCCAAAAGCTCATCCAGCGATTTGCCGTTGAAATCCTTGGCAAAGCCCAGTCCCGAACGGCCGTTCTCCAAAGCGCGAATCGCCTTCTGGAAGGTCTCCTTGTAATTCTTGCCGATCGACATGACCTCGCCGACCGCCTTCATCTGCGTTCCGAGACGATCCTCGACGCCGCGGAACTTCTCAAAGGCCCAACGGGCGAACTTCAAGACGACATAATCGCCGGACGGCGTATATTTCTCAAGCGAACCGTCCCGCCAGTACGGAAGCTCATCCAGCGTCATCCCCGCCGCCAGCTTCGCCGAAATCAACGCAATCGGAAAACCGGTCGCCTTGGACGCCAATGCCGAAGACCGCGAGGTGCGCGGATTGATTTCGATAATGACAATGCGATTCGTTTTCGGATCGTGCGCAAATTGGACGTTCGTTCCGCCGATGACGCCAATGCTTTCCACGATCCGGAAGGCATACTCGCGAAGCTTGTTCTGGATGTCTTCCGCAATCGTCAGCATCGGCGCAGAACAGAAGGAGTCGCCCGTATGGACGCCCATCGCATCGATGTTCTCAATGTGGCAGATGGCAATCATCTGGTTCTTCGCATCGCGAACCACTTCGACTTCCAGCTCTTCCCAGTTGAGAACGGATTCCTCGATGAGAACCTGATGCGTCAAAGAGGCCTCCAAGCCACGCCCCGCAATCGTCCGCAACTCCTCGATGTTGTACACCAGACCGCCGCCCGTTCCACCCAGCGTATACGCCGGACGCACCACAACGGGAAAGCCCAGCTTCGCCGCAATCAGCTCCGCGCCCTCAACCGTATGCGTAATCTCCGAACGCGGCGTTTCGATGTTCAGACGCTTCATCGTCTCTTTGAAGATTTCGCGATCCTCGCCACGCTCGATGGCATCCAGATTCACACCAATCACACGCACGCCGTAGCGATCCAAAATGCCCGCCTTCGACAGCTCCAACGATAGATTCAAACCCGTCTGGCCACCCAAATTCGGCAAGAGCGCATCCGGACGCTCAACCGCGATAATCTGCTCCAACCGCTCCAGATTCAACGGCTCGATGTAGGTGGAATCCGCCATCACGGGATCCGTCATGATGGTCGCCGGATTGGAATTTACGAGAACGATTTTGTATCCGCAGTCGCGAAGCGCTTTGCAGGCTTGCGTGCCGGAATAGTCAAACTCGCAGGCTTGCCCAATGACAATGGGACCGGAGCCGATAATCATCACCTTTTTAATGTCATCTCGTACCATAGAAGTGCCTTCGTGGAAAAGTTTTGTTCCAAATTGTGGGAATCCTATCAAAAAATATGTCCGTCCGCCACCGCCCCCCGCACGCCCCATAGTGCGCCCCGTTGCCGTGCTCCACACTCGCACCCCGTTGCCGTGCTCCACACTCGCGCCCCGATGCCGTGCGCCACACTCGTGTCCCCGTTGCCGTGCTCCACACTCGCGTCTCGTGGCGGGAGGGGG
>JAEDLN010000212.1 GCA_016295275.1 Kiritimatiellia bacterium | reverse complement strand
TGCCGAAGGCATAGCCTTTTCCATCAGGCGCAATCGATGCGAAAAAACGCTTGTAATAGTCGCCGTCCCGCTCGAGCTCGTAGCCGTGCGCATTGATGTGGAAGTTGATCTGCCAATCGAACCAGCACCGCTTCGGAACCCGCTGGATGCCCGTTCCATAGCCGTCGAATTCGATGCGCGCAGGCAGCTTCATGCCGGTATCGCATCGTTTCGGAATGGAAAGATACCCCGTCACGGGACGCCCGCCCGCACAATCGATCCGAACGCCGTACATGCGAACGGACTCTTTCGGACTTTTCACTTCCCACCGCTTGACCTTCATTGGAACACGCCGCAATTCCGCCTTCTGCCGCTCCCAAAAGGCGTCGAAATCCTCCGGTTCGTCGACGCCTTGCCGAAGCGTTGCAAAATCCGCCGCCGCACCGCCACTGAAGAAGATCCCCCGATCCCCAAACCAGTTTTCGCCGGGCGCGGGACAATCGCGTTTCACCTCCCGCCCGTTTTCATCGACAAGCTTGGCCTCGATCCGGACAAATCCCGGCTTCTCGAGTCGGGTTCCAATGTGAAAGGAAAGATCTTTCACGACGGGAACGGCGCCCGATTCCGTTTTGCCGTCATCGCCCGTACGGACCCATTGGACGAAATAGCTTTCGTCCTCCGGCACGTCGGCATTCGTGAGCGTCACCGTGAAGTCGATCGGCTCGCCGACGGCGTAGCCGACGGGCGGCTTGTCCGTCATGCCGCGCAATTCCGCCTTGTCGAACGGTCCTGCCGCCGCCACCAATATCGACGCTGCTAACACCCCTGCCGCCACTGCGCTTTTCATCGCCGGTGCCCTCCCCACTATCGTCCCGCGTCCGTCAGAAAAACCGGATTCTTGCCGGGAACCGCCCGGTAGCGAATCGTTCCGTCTTTTCCGGATTCGACAATCTGAACCCGGCCGTTCTGCACGACACGAACAACCTTCCATGTCGCCGGAACACGTGTTTCAAGGGTCAACGGGTAATCGTAATAGCGGGGATCTGCGTCCGAAAGCAACTGGACGACGATCGTCCTGTTCTTTCCTTTTGCCGCCCTCACCCGTGCCGTTTTGAACTCGGTCTCGTACCGATGGTAGGAAATATGGTCCGTCACCCATAACTCGCCCTTCCGCTGCAACTCCGCGAGATAATCGAAAAACGGAAAACAGATATCCTGCTTCATCGCCCAAAAATCCTGCCACGTCCGCCACGGGGCTTTGTGCTCAAGCCCATGGAAAATGACGTATTCCATTCCGCCTTCCACCAACGCCTTGTCGACGAGTTTCGTCAGATCCTCCGTCGTTTGGAGATGATAGACGGCTCCATGGCCGCGAAAATCGGGGCGGGCGATCATGTGATACTCCTCCATGATGCGCGCAAAGTCCTCGTTCGAAATCGTCCAGCATCCGGGATTGAGCCCCGGAAGCGCCCACGAGACAAGCGTTGGAACCGGATTTGTCACAATCGAGCGAATGTACTCGCATACGCCTCCGACTTCCCGCTTCGCTTGCTCGTAATCCGTTACCTTGTTGTGATGCATCGTGTGGTTGCCGAGCACGACGCCTTTGTCATTCGCATGCTCTTTCCAAACCTTCTCGTATGCCTTGTATTCGCCTTTCTCGGGAACGATGTAGTAGGTGGCGGAAAGCCCGCGTTTGGCCAACTCCGGCATCGCGACCTGGTGGGCGCTCGGCCACCCGTCGTCAAACATGAGGAGAAAACACGCCTTCGCTCCGTTCTCCCACTTCATCACCGTCGTGTCGCCGACAGCCGCAAAGGCGCCCGTGCCGACGATGGTTAGCGCCGCCAGTAAAAGGAGTTTCTTCACGTTACATGACCCTCTCGACTTTGACGCGACCCGCCGCCGTTTCGACGAGAACCTTGCCGTCCGTCACCTCGACCTGCATCGGCTTCGCCTTGCCGACCGTCACCTTCGCCGTCTTCCAGCCCTCGGCTGGAACGACAATCGTCAGCGGCAAATCGTAGATGCCCGCATCGAGCCCCGGAATGGATACCTGAAAGGCAATGCACGTCTCGGAGGAAACGATTGTTTCGATCTTCGCCGCGTTGCGCGCGGCCGCATACTTGGCATACTGCTCCGCCGACGCCGTCCAAATGTCCTTGCGGGACGCATCCAGCTTCTTGCAGACCGCCTCGAGATAGTCCGTCGGTACCGCAAGCCAGTCGCCGCCGACGCCGTGGAAGTCGAGGTGCTCGATGCCGCCCTTTGCAATCGTCGTGTCGATGAGCTGCAGCGCCTCCTCGACCTTGCCGCAGAAGAAGGGCGGCCCATGGTACTCGGGACGCTCGACGTGATGGTTGCGCTCGAGTACCTCCTTGACTTCCTCCTTCGCAATTTTCCACGGCACGCCGCCGGGAACGGCAAACGAGAGAAGACGCGGCCATTTCTCGTTCGGGGTCATTGCCTTGATCTCTTCCGCGCATTTCAGCAGCGACGGCTCGAACGCCTCCGGCGATTGGACGCCTTTGTGGTCGATCGTATGGTTGCCGAAGAAGACGTACTCGCTCTCGCCCGCCTTCGCCCACTTGCCCTTCTGCCACGAGAAATGGCCGCCCTCCGGAAACAGATAGAACGTCCCGGGTATCCTGTACTTGTTCAGAAGCGGAATCGCATTCTGCAACTGGCTCGGACAGCCGTCGTCAAACGCCAGAAGGAAGCACGCCTTCGTATCGCCCTTCCATTTCGCCACCGTCGCCTCGGGTTGCGCAGCCGTCGCCACAGAGGCCGCAAGCGCCAGTCCTGCCATCACTATCGAACGCATCGTAAAACCATCCTTTCGTCAGGGCCCGGAAGGAATTCCCGGAGCTTGTCTCGATTTTCGCAAATCCCCGTTCGCGAGTCAATTTTTGTCGGCATGATTCCGCAATCATTATCGGCACGAACGCGCATCCGCGCGGATCACGTCCGTCAGCTCGACCTGACGTCCTTTCGGTTTGCGTCTGTCTATGTAGACATTCCCGGACTCCGTAAAGACGGAGCCAGGATACGCCCCCTCTTCGCCAAGCGAAACCATCGTCCCGTTGGTGGCATCGGGAGACTGGACGAGGCGGCAGTTCTTCATCGTGACCCTTCCTCCGTTGGGACAGTCGACGAGATAGCTCGAGATGCCGTCCTCGCCATCGTCGAAGACGGAGTCGAGTATTTCCGTTTCGTACGCACGACTCTTGAGGTTGTGGCCGCGAACCGCATGGTCGGACGCGCTGTGCCGAAAGACAAGGCGCCTGATCGCGCCAATGTAGAGGTTGTGCGAATATCCGTCGCCGGCGCCGTTGCCGGTGAAGCGGCACTGCTCGATCGTCACCGTCGCACGCCCGAACGCGCCGGTCAGAATGCCGTTCTCGTTCTTTTCGAAGATACACCTTCGTACCGTCAGATCTCCGTCCGCATCCAAACGGATGCCGGCGCCATTCCGCTCCCGACAGGCCGCCCCGCGAAACGATACGCCCTCGATCGTCGCATTCGTCCCGCAAATCACCCATGTGCCTTTGCCCATGCAAGACTTCCCGCATGCATCGAGAATCGTCCGCTCCGCACCGGCGCCGCGAATCGTCAAATCGTTGGCTCTCCACGCACAGACATCGCCGTCATACCGTCCGGCCGCAATGAGCACCGTGTCGCCGTCCCGCGCTACGGCCGCTGCCTCCGACGGACGCGCAAAGCGCTCGCCGGGACCGACACGCAACGGCTCGCGGACAG
>JAEDLN010000211.1 GCA_016295275.1 Kiritimatiellia bacterium | reverse complement strand
AGAACCCATTCGAATGTCTGCGAACCGCCGGTAACCGCATAGACCCCGGGATCGTTCCGGTCGGTATTGAAGAGAAAAGCCGAAATGCCGCCGTTCTCTTCCAGCAACTCGCAATAGCGGTTGTAGGTCGCATACCAGTCGACATTCTCCGGCGCATCAATCCGGTCGGAAAGATAATACTCCGGCTTGGCTCGTTCCCAGGAAAAGCCCACTTCCGCTTCCGCCAACAGAATGTCCATTCCGGTCGCGTCCACTTGTTCGTTGGCCGCATCGACAACGGAAAAGCCGGCGGTCGCGATGAAGACCGCATTGGAAGCGAGCCATTCGTTCTCCTCCGGATCGCCGGTATCCCGGATCTGCGCCGGTCGCGGCGACCCGAGCGTGTAGGTCGGCGACTCGGCGAATGCCGGCGCGAAAAGTCCGGCTGTCGCCGCCGCCAACAGGAAACACTTTCTCATGGAACCCCCTTCATGTGAGCCTTAGAGCTTCATGATGAAACAAAGCGCATAATACGGCGGACGGTTCTCGTGCGCCTGGCTGCCGCCGGTCGAAGACGTAAGGAAGTACGCGGAGTTACCCGACTTTTCGCTGTCGGCATCATAACCGCTGCTGTAATAAGCGATGTTGGCGCGGACACTGAGCTGGTCGTCGCCAAAATAATTGTGCGAATGGCTCGGCATTTGATCGACCGTCAGAGTCACATTGTTTGCGCCGCCGGTCGCACCCACGCCGTAGGCACGCCCCGCCCCCACGATGAAGCGGTCGCGCAAATCGGGCGTGCCGTTCGCACCATTGCAGAGTGCCCAACCGGCGGGAATCGAAGCCTGGCTGCCGCTCCACATCACGATAACGCCTTTGGGAAGGACTGCCGAGACGCCGCCAATCGTGAAGGTGGCGTCCGCCGGCATGGCCAGCGAACCGCCGGTGAGATTCAGCTCGCCCGTGACCCGCACGTCGCCGGCCAGCACGGCGCCATCCGTCACCGAGAGATTCTTGACGGTGTTCGTGCCGTTGACGACGGCATTGCCGGTCGTTTCGGTGGCATTGAAAGTGGCCTTGCCGGTCACCGTGAAATCGCGTTTTGCGAGACTCACGTCATACGCATAGCTCGCAAGCGGCACGGAGAGGATCTTCTGGCGCGGACGGATCTCGCCCGACGAGCCTTGCACCGTAAGGCCGATATACAGCGTCGCGCCCGCATTCGCCGCAATCACGGCATCCAGTTCCTGATCGAGCCCTTCAATCGCACTGCCTGCCGCATCGCTCAATTCAACATTGAAAAGGCCGTCGTCGTCGAGCAGCACCGAGCACTTGCGGCCCCAGAGCGCCGTTTCGCTCGCCGGACTGTCGTAGATCCGGAACGAAATCACCTGGTTCTTCGCGCCGACCGCCTCGCCTGTCGCGCTGCGCAACACACCTTGATACGAAAACGACGTCGCCGCCATCGCCATGCCCGCCGCAAACATTCCCGCGAGCGCCATCATCAGTTTTTTCATCGTTGTCTCCTTTATTGCTTGCCAATCAAAAATGAAGGTAAATGGTTTGATGTTTTCTTCACTTCTCGACACTCGCCGAGCTGATGCGTTTCATCGTAAACTTGCCGCGCGCACGAAGCGTGCCTTCGTGACGGAGTCCGTCGAATTCCCACGTGAGCACGCCCGTCAAGGTCTCGTCGGGATTCCACGCCGTACCGGACGTGCCGTCCCAGGCGAACTTGACCAAATTCGTAATCGAAAACGATTCCGGCTTGATCGTTCCGGCATAGTTTTCAAAATCGTCGCCCGAGGGCGAAGGCGTCTCGAAATCAAAGCGTTTGCCGTCATGCTGCGGATGCAGCGCATGGCGCATCGGATTGACGTTCGAGGTTTCGCCAACCGTAAACCGGAAACCCGCCGTCGTGCCAAAGCTGCCGGATGTGGCCGGAACCTTCACTTGGTCGGTCGGCAAGAAGGCCGTGGAAACCCGGCGCGGCTCCGCAAGTTTCACATCGCTCGTCTCGGCCCCGGCAATGACGTGCAGCACCCCTTCCGCATCGCGTCCATACCAGAACCGTTGTAGCAGCGTCATCGCGCCTTCGCGGTCCACATAAAGCGGCAAACGCACTTTCATCGTGCCGCCGGCGGGAACTTCCGTCGTCGGAATGGAGACTTCCTCGCGTTGCACTTCGTTCGTGACCACCATCGTTTCGCCCGTCACCGAATCGACGACATTGGTGATTTTCAGCACCGTGTTCGTGACAACTACCGGCGTCCCGACGAAGGTGATGGTGTCCAGTTCGGCAGAGGCAAGCCAGATCCCCTTTGGCCAGGCGTTGGCTGCGGCTTTTCCTCCATCGCTCGTCGCTTCGATGGGCAGCGTGACCTGCATCGCCGAGCCGCCATCCACATCGGTGATCTTGAGCAGTCCGCCATAGTACGTTCCCGCCATGCCGGAAAGCCGGTTGCGGTCGAGCGCAATTTGCAATTTGACCGTTTGGCCGGCCTCGATTCTGCCGCACCAGGGAGCGGTGACCGAAAACGCCTCCCATTCATTGGTCGCGGCTGCCGTCACCGTCGTCGCATCCTTGATCATCAAGCCGGGCACAACCGGCGGAATATCGCCCAGCTCTGCGGCAATACCCCGGTCGAGCGCCACTTGCACCGTCCGTGCTAGCGCACCATCATTGCGGACGGTCAAGGTCGCAAGCGCCGTCTCGTCGCCAAAATCGATACCGCTCGCCGGCGAAACGTTCAATACGCCGCTCCAATCGCTCACCTTCGACGAATCGGCCAAAATCACCGCACCATTGCCGATGTCCATGTCTCCATAGACTTTGGTGAACTTCGGCGCGGCACGATCCAACCCCCACATGATTTTATATTCGGTATTGTCGACGTCGCAACCGTTCAGATAGTCGGCAATTGTCGTTTCGCCATACGAAGAGATGCCGACGAAATTCATGGCATCCTCGGAGGACGTGCGGTGCCAAGTGATCGCCGGCGCAACGGGTCTTCCGTAAACCATTCTCGCCGCCATCGCATTGGTCGCAAAACAGACGCAAATGGCATTGCCCGGCAACGCGGCAATCGTCGAAACACCGCTCCCGCTCCGATACCATACCTTGTAGCCGGATTCCGCCGAACCTTCCGAAGAGGCCGCGCCACTGTACTGCCGCGTCTGCCGGAAAGCCGCCGGATCGTAGACGCCGACAAAATCGACCGGCCAATCGGCAAACAACTCGTCCGCCGTACAATCGGGCGCGACATTCAAGTAAATCGCATTCCAACCGCTCTCCAACTTGACCGCTTGGCCAAATTTGACCGTATCGGCCCCCAAGACCGAAATGCCGGACAGCCATACCATTCCGGCAACGGCGATTTTCCGGCATTCGATCAGTGCTTGCCTTTTTCTATCGCATGAGGCCATTTTCAAAACCCTTCTTTCGCGACATCTGCGCCCCGGCCGATTGGCTTGGGAAAGCCGCAGAATACTCGGTTTCAAGACTTCTTCATTCTAGCCATTTACGTCTCTAGCCGCAACAAAAAACAGAAGCACACCCTTATCCCGGGAAAATCCGGAATCATTTATTCCAGGATTTCAATTTTGCCTGAAAATACTGGCAAAAAATGATTTTCGTCAGACAAAAAGAAAAGGAGAGACTTTTTCCGGATTCCACCATAATGGCGGCGATCAACACCAGAAAGGAGTCCCGCACGGGTTATTTGTTTCGTGCAGAGCGTGGCGAGCCGCCACGGGGCCGGGAG
>JAEDLN010000210.1 GCA_016295275.1 Kiritimatiellia bacterium | reverse complement strand
GTCTCCATGCGCGTGGTAGCGGATGGAGTAAACAATCGGACGTGCCGCAATCTTCAACGTGATGCCGCTCTCTGCATTGGCATCGATGAGCGACGCGGGTATCGTCAACACCCCCATGGTGGTGTCGAACGCCACGCCATCGGGAAGCGTATGCCCCGATTCGGCAATGACATACCCCGGATCGGCCAATACCGTTGCCGCAAAATTGACGCCGAGCGGAAGATCCGCTTGGTAAACGCCTTCCGTATCCGTTGCAAGGAGGCGTACCCCATCGCCATGCGCATGAACCGTTTCAACGGTCAATTTGCACAAATCCGCGGCAAAAGCACTTCCCGCCGCAAGGAGCGATACCAATAAACAAGCAAGTTTACGCATGGCGATTTCTCCTCAACAAGAACACCCCCAACAGAAACAAAGCTGCAACGGCCGGCTCGGGAACGGCAACCGAAGTCCAAGTCGCCGCCGCCAAATTCCACGCTTCATCGTAAACGCCGACCTCGCTTGACTGCACATGACCTTTCGCCAGCAAATCGTCGTAGGACAACATTTCAGACGTGAAATACGCCGTAATCGAGCCATCGGTGTTGAGTACGCCGAGTTCGACTCCATAGCTCTTGGCCGAATCGGCCGGAATCACGGTCGTATCCGGCCAACCGTAAAAGATAACGCCGAGATTATCCTCGCTCTCGAGCCCGACGGCCGGTTCGTAATCGATCCGCTCGCTCGTCGCCGAATCGGTCGAATACAACCGGGCGACAACATTGTCGGAATTGCCGTCCGCATTGGTCAATGTCTCCAAAAACGCCGACGTGAGACTTTCGCCGGCCGGACCGTCAAACGTCCAATAGAGAATGCTCGCCCGGGCCGTGCACATCGTCACGGCGACCATCGGGACCATCAGAAAACGCGAAAGTCTCATTGCTGCGCCTCCACTGTAATGGAAATCGGACCATTTCCGGCTTTGCGGGCATACCAGACCGCCGTTCCGGCAACGATTTCCGGATTGGTATCCGTCTTCAATCGATTGACGCCGTTGACAACGACAAAGTATTTGCGAACCCATTTCGTGCCGTCAAATCGAATCGTCTCCTGCGAACCATCTGCCTGCGGAACCCGAATCTCATCGCCGGCAACCGCTCCGGCCGTCGCCCAATCGATGGTGCCGCCATTGAGCTTGAAATTTCCTGTCGCCGGAACCGGTAGCCCGAAGAGCGTCTGGCCAAACGACTTGCCGGACGGTGCCGCCGCCAATTCGACCGTCACGCCGGACCGCTGGACTTGCCCGACAACCAAAACCGTCTGGTTGGAACGCGAGGCAACACCCGGACGGTGCAGCCAGGCGCCGTAACCGATGGCAAGCGGAGTGGCATCCGCCGAATCGCCCGACACCGTCTCGACTTGTCCGTCGGAAATGTGGACGACAGCGCGCGCCTGCCATTCGTCTCCGGTATCATTGCGCACCAAATCGAATACCCGATATTGCGAATTCGCACGATCGTACACATATAGCGAATCGCCTGGCTCCAACCCGGACGTCAAGACCAACGCATCGGCCGCCGGCGCCGAATCGCTATACCCGATCGCACCCCAACATACCGAAAGCGGCAGATATTCGGATGCGCTCGTAACCCGAACGACGCCCAACAGATTCGGACCGTTCAATGTTTCGATATCCACCGCCAGCGCAGCGGAAACAAACAGCACATGCAAGACGACTGCGAAAAACTTCATTGCGCACCTCCATCCCGGATAACCCGGAAGAATCCGCAATTCGCACCTTCATCCATGCGGACCCGTAATTCAATCGCGCGTTGCGTATTTCCGGCGACCGGCTCCACCGCCGATCCGGAAACGTCAAGCCGGGTCGGCGTCACGCCGGACTCGAGATTGTAATCAAGAACATTGACCGTGTCGGCTACCGTCAAAACCATTTCTTCCCCTTCAAGACGAATGCCCAAAATTCGCGGTTGAGGCGTATTCTCGGGGACGGCCGACTGAACCATTTCCGAACCGCTCGTACCCGAAAGCGACCGAAAGCCGTACGATGCAATGGCCGGAGATGACGAAATCTCGGCCCATCCGTCGACACGGAAGGCGGCCCCCGAACGAAGCGTCGCTCGCGTATCCAACAACACGAGCGCAACGCGTTCGCCGGCATGTAGAGCGTTTTCGTCAACCGCTACGCTCGTTTTCGGGCAATGCCCGTCTCTTGCCAGCGGCAACTTCGCCAAGACCCTCGAGTTGATTGCATCCACAAGCGTGCCATCGGCGGCAAATCCCGCAAACGTCGCTCCCGGGGCTACGGCTACCAACGCGTAATACTCGCCATTTGCGACCTGAGTACCATCGGCATAGCAATCGGGACCATCGCTCGACATTTCCAACAGCAAGGCGTTTTCCCCCACTGTCACGGCAAAAAGCGTTCCGGAAAAGGCCAACATCGCTACACCTTGCAGGACATACCTGAAGACGGCAAACATTCCGCGCATCGGCGCAATCCGGCGTGAAATCGATTTATCTGTTTGCATGATCGAAACCTATCCTCCGTTCTCTTCTAATCCATTCGTTTTCAGAAAAACGACTGTTTCAATCGGGTAATTTTTGTATTGCGCGAAATTCTAGTATAAAGACATTTGCAAATCAATCGTTTTTTTTTTTCCATATCTTAACCGAAAATCCGCATGAATAGAGGATGAAATGCGGTACGAAATGCGAGTTCAATCGTTCGCGTCAGAACGGCAGACGACTGTTCCGCACCCCCTGAAACGGACACCCCGTGAATGCACGCCCCCAGTGGTCGCCGGACGGCGTTGAAACAAGGAAAACTCCGGGCGGGACATACCGCACTTCGGCGACGCCTCCGAACCGGGCCATCGGATGCCCGCGCTTCAGCCATGACATGTCCCGCACACGCAAACAAAAAAACAGGCCCCGGACAAGCCGGGACCTGTTGGAGTGAAAGCGATCGAATCGCTTTGGAACGGATGAATATCCGCCCGATTAGTAGATGAAGAGCATTTCGCGATACTTCGGCAACGGCCAGACGTCATCGTCGACTTCATGCTCCATCTGGTCGACAACCTTGCGGACGGAAGCCATCGCTGCAATGATCTTCGCGGAATCACCTTTTTCAAGGGCCTTTTCCAGCTTCTCGCAATTCGCGACAAGCTCGTCTAATCCATTGCCCAAACGTTCGCAGACTTCCGTCAGCCCCTTGACACCGGCCTTGAGACCATCGGAGGTGGCCTTGCTCAGGCAATTGGCTGTCTTGGAATACTGATCGGTGAGAATCGGAACGATCATGCTCTTTGCGATTTCAAGCGCAATTCCGCCTTCGATGGCAATGCGTTTCGTGTACTCCTCCAAGGCAATCTCGTAACGGGAGCACATCTCCTCCTTGGTGAAGACGCCGTACTTCTCGACGAGCTTCTGGTTCTCCGGATCAAGGAGAGGACGAATGCCTTCGGGCGTATTGCGAAGGTTGGGCAACTTGCGCTTGGCGGCTTCTTCAACCCACTCGGCGGAGTAACCGTTGCCATTGAAAATGACACGATCGTGCTTCTTCAAAATGTCCCGCAACAGCGCCTGGAGCGTCTCGTTGAACGCCTGCGCCGGAACGTCCTTGAGCTTTTCGGAAATGTAATCGAACGATTCCGAAACAATCGTATTGAGGAACATGCCGGCCGCCGCACAGCAATGCGAAGAGCCCGGTGCACGGAACTCGAACTTGTTGCCCGTGAAGGCAAAGGGAGATGTGCG
>JAEDLN010000209.1 GCA_016295275.1 Kiritimatiellia bacterium | reverse complement strand
GCAAAACTCTCAGCGTGTGCTACTTGCCACGCCCGTGGCAATATTCGCACGCGCATTACCCTAGCGCATTACCCGGGCTTCGCGATAGGGACATCGCGCACTACCGCCATTACACCCGCGCAATTCGCCGCGCGCCCCGTCACCCGTGCGCCCCTCGTCCCCCCTCCCCCGCGCACCGTCGCCGACCGCCCGTCGGGGCTCCCGACCGCCCGCGGTGGCTCACCGCCCGACTCGCCGAATCGAGACCATTCTGCTATCATCCGAGCATGAACGCAAAAATCCGGTTTCCCCTCCCGTTTCTACTTCTTCTTGCAACCGCCATTTCCTCGCACGCCATGCCGGAACGAAACTTTCCGGATCAGGCCGTCGTCGATGTCACAAAAGCCCCCTATTTCGCTGTTCCAAATGACGGGGAAGACGATTCCCAAACCATCCAAAAAGCCATTTCCGATGCCGTCGGAACAGGAACGTTTCTTTACTTTCCGCCCGGAACGTACGATTTCAAGAGCCCGCTCGTCTGCACCAATTCCGCCGGCCTTTTTCGCCCGCACATCACCTTCCAAGGCGCCGGTGCCGATCGCACCGTATTTCGCATTTCCGATAACTCGCCCTGCTTCTCCGATGCCGCAAATCCGCGCGCACTCTTGACAACCGGAAGCTTCCAAGAGGCAAACGATCCCGCCGATGGCGGTGGAAACAAGGCCTTTCGAAACAATATTCAAGATTTGTCCATCTCGATCGGAAACGGCAATCCGGGCGCCGTCGCCGTCAATTGGGCCGTCAGCAACATCGGAACGATCGAAAATGTCCGCCTCCTCAATCCCGATGGAAAGGCAAACTGCGCAATCGCATTGCGCCGCAGCATTCCCGGTCCCGGACTGATCAAAAACGTGACCATCGACGGTTTCCGAACCGGTCTCGATCTCTGCGATCTCCAATACGGAATCACAGCCGTCAACCTTTCCCTCCTCAACCAAACCGCCGCTGGAATCCATCTCGGCAAAAACCTCTTGCATACCGATCGGCTGCAGAGCAGAAATTCCGTTCCCGCCATTCTGAACGATGCGCGGGAAGCCTCCGTTACACTCCTGCACGCCGATCTCCGCCAGCCCGATTCTTCCTCCGCGCCAATGCTCTCCGTCAATGGCTCGCTCCTGATCCTGGAAAGTAAGCTTCACGCCCGAAATCCCGTGCGAGGTGCGCATGGACTCTCATCCGGATTCATCCCGTACTTCCACCGATCCCCCGACGATCCAAACGGCTCTTCCACCCCCGCCCGGACGCTCGACATCCCTTCTTTCGAGATTCCTGCTCCGCCATTCGATGCCGCAAACGGATTTTCACTCTCCAATGCCGTTCTTGTCGGAGATCGCCTCCCGGGCGAAGATAACGACCTGCCCGCCATCCGTCGCGCATTCGCAACCGGTCGTTCCGCTGTCTTTCTCCGGACCGGGAAGGTCTACTTCATCCCCGATACAATCGAAATTCCCGATCATGTGACCCTTTTCCATGGAATGGGCGCAGAACTGAATCTCGGTCCTTTCGGACGGCTTTTCAACAACCCTTCCGCCCCCTATCCCGTCTTTCGCATCCCATCCTCCCGCCCCGCACAATCGCCAATCTGGTTCGAGCACGTTTTCTTCAATACGCAATATCCCGGCGTCGCCCTCTTCCAAAACAACGCCTCCTGCAACCTGATTCTCCGCCATGTCGCCGGCTGGGTCGGTGCCGACGGAAAAGGGCTCGCACTTCTTCCGCCCGCCGCGCCGCCCACGAAAAAACAAGGCTCCGTCTTCGCAGAAGACGTTTTCTTGCCAAATTGGCACTTCCAAAACCAATCCGCCGTCCTCGTGCAATTCAATCCCGAAAACTACCACGGCGACGGCTCCATTCCGCTTGTCGCGAACGACGGCGGAAAAATTGCCATCCTGGGCTTCAAAACCGAAGGTCCCGCACCATTTCTGTTGACGAAGAACGGCCGCTCGCTCCTCCTCGGCGGCTACAACTACGTCTCCGCCACAGCCTCCCCGATCCCCACAAACGCCGTCCCGTTCGAAACAATCGACGGCGCCCATTTCATCCACACCACAACCGATAATTTCGCTTCCCGGGATTACCCCGTCTACCTCCGCGAACGCGCCGAAAACGGCGATATTCTCTCCCAAACTCCTCCCGACAAAATTCCCATGAGAGCCCCCGATATCAAATGGCATGCGATCCATCATTTCTCCTCCGCCGAAATCCGCCCCGACGTCCCGGCACCGGTCCCATACCGAAAACCCTTATCCCCGCTTCTCTTCGGAAACCGTGCGAAACCGGCCGACCGCCAAGAATGGGAACAAACCGTGCACCCCGCAATTCTCGACGCACAGGCACGCCTCGTGTATGGGAAAATGCCGCCCAAAAACCTGACGCCTGAACTCTCCTACAAGATCGTCGATGATACCCCAAATGCGCTCAACGGTCTCGCTCGACGCCTCCAAATCGATCTCTCTTTCTCCCCCGCCGCCCAACACCCTTGGCGAATTCTTCTTTACCTTCCCGCCCGCGCAAAAGGTCCCGTTCCGATCTTCTGGGGACTGAATTTCAAGGGAAATCAGGCCATATCCGACGATCCCGGAATCCTCATCCCCGATTGGTACGACCCCGTCCGCCCGCGCGGCTCCGCCGCCTCTCGCTACGATCTTCAACGGATCCTCAAGGCCGGTCGCGGTCTCGCTACCATGCGTCACTACGAAGCCGAACCCGATCATCCGAACGGTTGGAAGGATGGTATTCGAGGCGCTCTTCAAAGCAATGCGGGATACCCGGCACAGGCCGAGGACTCGTGGGGGTGCGTCGCCGCTTGGGCATGGGCGCTGAGCCGCGGCATGGACCTGTTCGAGCAACTGCCCGATCTCATCGGACCCGTCACGGTTTGGGGACATTCCCGTCTCGGAAAAGCCGCCCTCTACGCCGGAGCATGCGATCCCCGTTTCGCCGCCGTCATCTCCAACTGCTCCGGCTGCACGGGCGCCTCTCTCTCCCGCTCCATTCTTCCGGACGGAAAGAGCGAAACCATTTCCGCCATCAATGGACAATTTCCACATTGGTTCTGCCCGGCCTACAAACAGTTCAATCATCGGGAGGCGGATCTGCCGATCGACCAACATCACCTCCTCGCCCTCATCGCCCCGCGTCCGCTCCTCATCCAATCGGCCGAACAAGACGCCTGGGCCGATCCCGCCGGAGAATTCCAGGCAACCCTCCTGGCTGCCCCCGTTTGGGAGCTCTACGGTCATCCTGTCCCCTCTCCCGATTCTCCCATGCCTCCCCTTTCTCGACTCGTCGGCTCCGGAATCTTCTATTGCATCCGCCCCGGCATCCACGACGTGACAACGGAAAACTGGGAAACCTTCCTCCGCTTCGCCCCCTGACGCCCCCTCGGGAAAAGCACAGAATCTCTTTCGCCATGCTTTTTTGATTTACAGCCGGATGGTTTCTGTCGTAAAATCCGTTTTGCGGCATGAACTTGAGCCTTCTTGCCGGAATCCATCGTCAAACTCTATCGGGAAACTTCCATCTATGAAAAGCGGTTACGAACTGAAGACATTGGCCCGGGCTCAAATGCACGGGAAAATGGGTGTTTTGATCCCTATAACACTGATTGGCTATGCCATTAATCTAGTCCTGAATATCACTCCGGAAAATGAAATTGGCGCTATCATTTGTGTGCTCGTTTGTCTCGCGTTCATGGCATACACTCTCGGTGTCAGTTGGACACTCTTGAAG